>CAZDZY010000019.1:0-37799 GCA_964510055.1 uncultured Christensenellaceae bacterium | reverse complement strand
AATATGCCCTTTTAGGGCTGGTGCATACCACCAGTTTAACTGGTGGTTTTGATTTGTGCCTCGGCGCTTGCCGGATTATACAGTCATATGTTATATTATGTCATAAATACTCAGAAGGAGAAGAAAGAAGGGAATAGCTGCGGCAATATTGATATTTATAATGGCGGCGGCGCATATCGCGTACGGGAAAAAGGTGCAGATACCGCGCCTGAAGAAAGAAACGGATGACGAAGTATCAATAGGATCTGTGCGCGTAATGGTCTGGCAGGGCTGCATGGCGCTTTTGCTTGCCGGGCTGCTGCAGCTGCTTTTAGCCCTCGGCGAGATCGGCCTGCCGGGAATAGCGGCATATATACCGATAGCGCTCGTTTCCGTCAACTTGCTGACGTTCCTGATAGTTTCGGCGGCCAAGCACAGGAAGCTTATAGCGACGTCGGTCCCGCAGCTCCTCATATTCGTAATAATACTCGCGCTGCAGGTTTTTGCGTTGTCATGAAAAAAGCCTGTTGCCGCCGGGGATATAATAAATATAGATGATATCTTGATCTATGAAACAGAGCCTTGTTTAACGTTTATAGACAAGGCTTTTTTGATTTATGATTAACTTACTAACAGTACAATTTGTCTGTGGAATAATATCTCAATATATGATATAATATTCACAATGTTTGACTCAAAAGGCTTAAGCTTTTATAGGCACAGAAATGAAGCCTTTTGGGCAAATAAATATGGGGGAAAACAGAGACCCGGTCTTGATCGCTCAGCTATGTTTGCCCAATATCGATCCGGATGCCGGGCAAAGGGGGAAAAAATGAGGAAAGTAAAAGTAGTAACTGACACTACAACCGGTCTGCCAAAGGAGATGATCGAAAAGTTCGGGATAGACGTTGTCCCGGCGCGCGTAATACTGGGCGCTAAGGGCTACCCTGACGACGGGAGCGTCTCCACAAAGGAACTGTTCGAATTCGCAGCCAGCACAGGCACGCTGCCCTACACGATGCCGCCAAATGATATGCAGTTCCAGGAGATATTCCAAAAATGGATGGAGGAGGATTACGATATATTCTTCACGGGCCTGAGCGGCAAGATCGCGCCGATAGTGCATATCGCCGAATCGGTGCTGCCGAGGCTGGTGCCCGGCAGGGTATCGATAGTCGACTCGCTGAACGTTTCTTCCGGGACGGGGCTGCAGGTACTCGAGGCGGCTGAAATGGCCCAAAGAGGCGCGGGGCTGCTGGAGGTAACGAAACACGTGTATTCGATACGTCCCAGGGTGCGCAACTGCATAGTGCTCGATACGCTCAAGTACCTCTATTTGGGGGGGAGATGTTCAAAGCTTGCTTCTGTAATGGGCGACACAATGGGCGTCAAACCCGTGGTCGAGGTAAAGGACGGCGTGATGATGCCGGTCGATAAACTCAGGGGGAAGCGTTACATGGATAAGTTCATTGAGCTGGTGATGCAGGATAAGGAACGCATCGACCCAAAAAGGGTATTTGTGACCGACTGTCTCTGCGACGAGGTCGGGGAAGTAAAGGAAAGGCTGGTAAACGAGTTCGGATTCAAGAACGTGATAGTCACCGACGCGCCGCCGACGACCGCGGTGCACGTAGGGCCGGGATCGCTCGGCATAATGTACCTGTACAAATAGAACAAAAGATAAGAATAAGAGGGGAAGCCCTCTTATTTTTTACTGTTTTTTAATTATGTAATATCCGCAGGCAATACTCTGTTCATGAGTATAATTTACATTTATGTTATTACCAGTTATAATATTAAATAGTATCATATTCAGCTGTTGGAAGGAATGTTTGCTGAGAAACGAAGAAATGGACCAGAACGATTTTATATAATACGGCGTGGGCACGGTCTTTGGACAGGGGCGCAGGAGGCCCAGCCCCCAAAAGTTGCACGCTGATGCGTCAGCCGTATAAAGGAGAAAACTATGAAGAAGAGAGCCGTAATCTTTATTATATTAATAACAGTCATAATGTTTGTATCATCATGCAGCCCCGCCCCAATAAGAGACCCTGAAAAGGTAATCAGCGTATATTGCCATTGGGATGAATTGACGCCGATAGTCGATAAATTCATGGAACTGCACCCTGATTTCGGATATACCTTTAAGGTACAGTTCACCGGCATCAGCACTACGGATTATATCCATTTGGACGCTATGCTCGGGAGCGGAGACGAACCGGATATGTTTATCGTCGGCTCTGCCGGACAGGACAACGTTATACAGGCCACGCAGGGCATACTTTCGGGCTATGCCATGCCGTATGAGGAACTGGGGATCGCCGACTTAGGCGCGAAAATCGGGAAGGCCGATATCTTCACGTATATCGTTGATATAGGCACGCGCCCGAGCGACGGTAAAATAGTCGGCCTTGCGTACAGGTCGACATGCGCGGCGTTTATCTACCGCCGCTCCATCGCAAAAGAAGTATGGGGCACAGACAACCCGGTCGTTATCAGGACGAAGATAGGACCCGGCTGGGACAAGTTCTTTGAGGCGGCTGAAGATCTAAAAGCCAAGGGCTATTATATCACCGCGGACGGAGATATGCAGGAAGGGGGCGATGTATATAGCAGAACTATATGGTGTGCGGTGGAAAACAGCTCCGACAAGCGCTGGATATCGGACGGCAAACTCTATATCGACCCCAAACGCGAAGCTTACCTGGATATCGCAAAAGGGCTCGTTGAAAACGGATATTTGACCAGTATGAGTATCGCGGACACCGCAGTAAACGGCGAGCGCCTCTTCGGGTTCTTCGGGCCTGCCTGGAGGTTCAACCTGATAAAAGAAGAAGACGGCTGGGCAGCCTGCGAACCGCCTGCCGGTTTCTTCGAGTTCGGCGAGTGGGTGCTCGCTAACAAAAGCCTGGACAACGACCCTGAGAAGAAAGCCGCTGTCGCTGAATTTATAGAGTGGATGACGCTCGACTGCACTGAGAGCGGCCTCCAGTATTATCTGGCCAAAGGCATGATAGACTTCAGTTCCTACACCGCCGGCGAAAAATGCACAGTCGCTTCCGCATTAGTTATGGCTGAAAACGAATGCAGGGATTACCTCGACGGGCAGAACATGTTCGACATATATATACCGGCCGGCGAGCTTGTAAACGGCGCGAACAGAACGGAATACGACTATGATATCGGCGTGATCTGGCGTAAATACGCCGGCGAATACGCCCGCGGCGAATGCATGCGCGAAGAGGCTATAGCCGCTTTTAAGCGGGAAGTAAAAAAGCAGCTGGGCATAGACGCGTGGTAAGCAGGGTTTTTGAATAAAGAGGAAAGAAATGGGAAAGAAAACAATTTGCTTTATTCTCTTCGCAGCCGTAATGCTTATATCGTCGTGCGGCCCGGGGGCGGCCGTAACCGCCTCGCAGGCTCCCAGATCCGCAACGGCAACCGCCATGCCGACAGCCTTGCCGGCGCCTACTGCCAAGCCGGCTCCGACTGCTGCGCCTTCGCCCGCGCCCGTCCCGCTGCCATCTGTTACGCTCGGGCGGGGCGATTTCTACTTCAGCGTGGACAAAAAGAACAGCTTTCTATTCTCCCGCAACGTGGCCGGTTACAGGCAGACGGACTACAGCACGTATATCGGCTGGTCAAAACTGGGCGGAAGCAGCTTTGTGCGCATACAGCTCGACAGCTGGGAGATGGGTTACACGAAAGAGGGAAAAGCAGACGAAGCCTGGGCCGCCCGGTGGGATAAAGTCTTCGATACGGCGCGGGAAAACGGCATATACGTGCTGCCCGTTTTTTCCGGATGGTTCGACTGGAATGATGGAAACCCAGATTACGGCTACCCCATGTGGTATAAAAATCCCCTGAATGAGGCTAACGGAGGGCCTGTAAAGTCGCCTAAACAATTATTCGAAAAAGGTTCCGATACCCAGACGATGCGGCTCGGGTAGATGAAGACGCTTGTAGAGCGATGGAAGGGCCGCGATAACATAATCGGGTGGGAGATATTCTCGGAAGTTAACCTCGCGTCCGGCGCAACGGAACGCACGGGTATAGATTTTGTCAATACCGCCGCGACGATCATACGCTCCGCTGACCCGGGAAGGCCGGTGACCGCGTCTATAGCTGATACGGGAGAATGGAACAAGTTTTACCGGTACGCGAATATAGACTTATTCAGGTGCATCCCTATCCGCCGCTGGCTCTTGACAGGTTTGAGGTAGAGGTCGTAAGGGAATATCTTAAAAAATATAATAAGCCAGTACTGGTAGGCGAATCGGGATTTGCCGGAGACCCGGATAAATACCCTGAGGGCAATATGACAGGCGACCGGCACGCCGTTTGGGCGGGCGTCGTCTCGGGCGCGATGAACGGGCGCGCGCTTTATTGGGAAGACAGCTTCGGCATGTATTACCCAAAGCTGGGGGTATCCTGGGTTGAGAAGTTTAAAACGCTCGAGCTGCCGGCTTCCGAATTTGTAAAAGGCGTCGATTTCATGGGCTTTAAGCCGCTCAAAGCCGAAATGACGAAAGGAATTTGGGGCGCGGCTGTGGGCAGCGAAAGCTGCATTATCGGCTGGTTCCGCGATGCAGGCTGTGAGCCCCCGGATTATAAGCTTAAGGATGCTATCTCGGGACAAAGCGTTACGATAACCGTACCGGGCGGCGCGGAGGTCTGGCAGGTGAGGTTCTACAACACGGAAGACGGCGTTACCGAACTCGGCGTAAGAAATATAGTGCGGGAGGGCGATAAGATAACTATACCCCTTCCCGTTTTCAAGGATGATATCGCGTTCAAAGCGTACGCGCAATAAACTGCGTCAAAGGCGCCAGCATAAGAAGGAGGAACAAAACATGAAATGCAGCCGATGCGGCCGTAAGAACAAACCCGGCAGGGATAGCTGCGCATACTGCGGTGCGCGGATCGATTACGCGCCCGACAAACCTGCAGAAGACACTGTAACTCCTGCGCTTAAGACAGATACCGAGTCGGCGGCGAGGGAACGAAAAAAGATCATTATTCCGGCTCTGATGATAGTCATAGCGGTCGCATTGATTGCGGTAGTGACAGCTTTGCCGGCCACGGAAATAACAAAAGGCGATCACACGGAACCAACACAGGCCCCGGCGCCCGCAGCAACTACAGCGCCGCCCGAACCATCCGAGACGCCAGCCGTCGCAATCGACGGTAACAATGTAATACAAATTTACTCGTTTACTGACGAAATACCGAGGGCGCTGCAAATGTATAAAGAGCTGCATCCTGAATTTCCCTATGAGATCAACGCGACGATTATAGCCACAACGGACGGCCTTTACGAGCCCGCACTCGACGAAGCGCTGGCTGCGGGAGACGCGGATATATACTGCGTTGAAGCCGATTTCATTGCCAAGTATACGAAAGGCGAGATGTCAAGCTATGCAATGCCGTACAAGGACCTCGGGATAAACGTTGCGGCCGAAACTATTGCGGCCGATATCGCCAAATACAGTATAGAAGCTGGCACACGCCCCAGCGACAACGCCGTTGTCGGGCTCGCGTATCAGTCGACTGCGGGTGTTTTCATATACCGCCGTTCCATAGCAAAAGACGTATGGGATACCGACGCCCCGGCCGTGATCGAAGCGGAGACAGGCCCGGGATGGGAGAAATTCTTTGAAGCCGCGGAAAAGTTGAAAGAAAGGGGCTATGCTATAGTTTCAGGCGCCGGCGATATCTGGCACCCGATGGAAAACAGCGCGGACAAGGGTTGGATAGTAGACGGAAAACTGTATATTGACCCTAAGCGTAAAGCGTTCCTCGATTATTCGAAGGAACTCATTGATAAAGGATATTCCAACCAAACGTACGACTGGACCGAAGCGTGGTACGCCGATATGGCGGGCACGGGCGCAAAACCTGTATTCGGCTTTTTCGGCCCGGCATGGTTTATAAATAACATTATGGCCGTCAGCTCCGGAGGCACAGAGCCCGGCCAGAGCACTTACGGAGACTGGGCGGTCTGCCTGCCGCCTGCCGGATTCTTCTGGCAAGGCACATGGCTTATGGCCAACAAAGAGCTGGAGAACGATCCGGCAAAGAAAGCGGCAGCAGCCTCCCTTATCGAATGGATCACACTCGACTGCACAAAGGGCGGCATGCAGTACGGCTGGTCCAACGGTTCGCTCTACGGCCCCGGCATCAAGGATGCCGTCGTTTCCGGCACTGTAATGGCGATGTCTGACGGAAAGCACCCGTTCCTCGGCGGGCAGGATATGTACTACGTATTCAGGCCCGCGAACCGGCTTGCGAACGGAGATAATATAACGGAACACGACTCACTCATAGGCAATATCTGGCGCGATCAGGTACGCCAATATACTGCCGGCAACAAGACGCATGACGAGGCTATAGCAGACTTTAAGCGGGCGGTAAAAGATAAGCTCGGCATAGACGCCATGTAAGCCCGGCAGGGCGGCAATAAGTCGTGAGGAGCGGTTTTTCCGCCCGAAAGCTTTACAGGCTCTTCATTAATTGATATATATATGATATAATACAAATAGTTTCATATCATTGATTTCGGAGGTAACAGGATCATGTATATTGTATTGGGGATCGCCGCGCTGGGGCTTGCGGCATTTTTGGTTTTAACGCTTATCGATTTTATCAAGTACCTTTTAAAGAAAGCGCGCGATAAGAAGGCCGGCGCGGAAAGCGGAGCTTCGTTTCCGCAGACGCTCAAAAGGAACCTCATTATACTGCCTATAGGATGCGCTATAGTAGTTGCTTTATATTTTTTCTTGCCGCGCGGATAATCAAAGGAAACTTAAGCGCCGCAGGGCTGTTAAGCCATGCGGCGTTTTTTATGAGCCGGAAAACCGGCCGGGAAACCTAAAGTTTCACGCCAAATGAGTCAGTCTATTATGGCGGAAAATGAAGGAACGTTGATGCTAAAATCGGAGATGGACAGCCCGGGCGGGGGATAGGTTTTTAATCGGCAAGGGGATAGAAATGTGCTAAGGAGCATGACACGCTGGCTTACAATACACAGGCAGGAAAGATAAAGAGGCTTTAAAGAGATACCGCAGAAGGCAGCGGAGGGGGAGGAGGTTTTCGGAACGGAAGTAAAGATAAGCGGCACGGGCTACGACCCGCGCACCCTTGAGGGAAAAGCGTCTTTAAAGCGGCTAAAACATTATAAGATAAGCGAAGACGGAATATACTGCGAAATAGATTTAGGACGGATACGGGAGATAATAGCTGATTATGTCGACCCGGTGCGCCGCAGGGAAACGCGGGCGAGGAAGAACGGGGCCGAGGAAGAAGTGTTTTACGCACCCATAAGCAGGCCGGGGCTGCGCTTAAAACTGGGGGTCGGCCGGGGCACGTATAATATGTGGCTTTCAGGGTTCGCGGACGGGCAGGAGGCCGAAGGCTGTGCTGCCAACGAAGAGCTTGCCGACGCAATGAGGGAAGGGGACGACGCGATAGCGAAGTACATTATTGAAAACAACGACAGCGGAAGCTCCGCAAAGAGCATAAAGCTGCTCGAGGCGATGGGTGAATTTGAGCCGGCTGCAGCCGGAAGCGAAAGCGGCGGAGCGTCAGAGGGCCGAAGCGGACCGTTTATAACCGCGGGGGAATGGGCGAAAAGGGCGGAATGAAACAGCACGTAATAACACCGCGCCGCAAACAAGAATTTTATATGACCAAAGTTATTTTAAAATAGCTATGATGAGGGCGATAACGGAAATGACTATCGGGATTATCCGAAAGGCCCAGACTTTTAATGACTCTTTGTTTCTGCCCTTGATCAGGGATATGCCTTTTGGAGTGATGACCACGACGCCCAGATTTTCATTTTCCTCAGTTTTTATATATTCATTTTTGGCGAGGCCGCGGTTAATAAGATAACTCAGCCAATAAGCCTGAGAGGGTTTAAAATTGCGGCTGTCTTTAACTAAATTCAACCGCATGAGTACCCTATAAGCCTCTGCATCGATGTCGAACATTGGTATACTACTCTCCCTTCAATAATATAGATTATAGCACATAAAAGGGAAATTTCACAGATAGAAAGAGAAAAAGCTTTTTAATAATGCACTGATCTTTATAATATACTTTCAACGCCTTAACTTATTTCTTCTTTTTCCTGAAATGTGCTATAATATTACATACAAGCCTGTATGTAACACGTAAGGGGGCAGATGATGAAGAGGCCTAAACCGGGGTTCAAAACATTTCTTAAGACGAGGATAAGGCACCCGTTTACAGTGAGTTCGGAGATCCTCTATAAAGACGATTCGGAAGAAAAGTATAAAGATGTGGGAAGCGTTGTTACAACAATGCTTATGGCGCTGTATTTATTGTTGTCTATAGTGGTAATACTCAACCTCCGCCTTACCGTTTTGGGGTGGATACTTTGGCTGGCGCTGCCGCTGTTGCACCGCTTTGTTTTAAGGTATTTCTGGACGAAATTCGAGATATGCGAGTACGATTTTGCCGCGAATGAAACGGAGGAGCTGTTAAGGGACGGAAAGGATTGGGAAAAAACAAGGCTGCTGAAAAAGGCGGCCGTATTGTTGGAGGCCGTTCTTGTTATCGCCATTGCGGCGGGAGCGTATTTATTTACGGATAGCCCTTCGTTTAAAATGATGGGGGAAATAGGGTATATCGATGCAGACAGGGAGACAGATACTGCTGAGAAGCAGTATGAATATGCGTGTGATATTGCAGATGAGCATATTGTTGGCGCTGAACTTTTATGGTATGAGATAAGGATAGAAAGCGGAAGGCTGTTTTGCCAATTTATTTTCAGGAACCCTGATCCGGGTATTTTAATTAAAAGCCCGAAAGAGATGATATATATCTCGTTTTATCCGGACAGTTCTTATATAATGTGGCACGATCTGTACTATTACATGAATAATAAACTGGAAAGGCATAAAAAAATAGATTTTGTTCCCCTACCGGGGCAATACCCGGAAGGTACATTTGGGGACTACTAAGATAGGAGCCGGGATGATATTGGAGGCAAAAAAGTGAAAAGGTATAATTAATAATTATCGGCATAGCCTTGTTGAGTGCAGTCAGTATCTGTAGATCTCTTTCCCGTTTATTATCTCCTTATCCCAGTACTTCCTGATTTCATCGACCAGCACTTTTCTATTGGGGATGGAATATATAATTTGTGAGCGAGTCGGGCTCTGCCCGCGAAGCGAACAGAGGGGTCCCCAAAAAGCCGTGAGACTTTTTGGGGCAGAGATTGCGGCTTTGCGAAGCTTCGACCAGAGCACAAAATTGCACATCTTACATTTTGGCTGGCAATTTTGTGCGGAGGGAGGAACAAGCAAAGCCGGAAAAACTGGCGGGAAACCTAAAGTTTCACGCCAAGGGCTTCAGCCCTAAAACATGGCGGAAAATGAAGGACTAATTGAAATATAATCAGGATGATGTACCGGGCGCGAAGGCGCCTTTTTTATTGGGGCGGCGGGCGCAATAACAATATCAAGGAGGACAGGGATGGTAAGGGAAATAGCTTTTTGCATAGGCGACATAGACAGGATATACGTATACAGCGATACGTTCAGGGGAGCCTACACGGGGAAAAGACTGTTCGCCGGGCAGGCTGGAGAGAATGAGGCCACGAGGCTTACATTCCGGCTCGGGGAAAAGTTCGACGGATATACGGTGAGGGTAAGATTCGACGGAACGGAAACGGCCGCATATATGATTTCGGAAGGGGACAGGGAGTTCAGCTACGACATACCCGAGGAGAGCATGATGCCCGAGGTGATAAAGATGCAGCTGGAGGCGGAGAAAGACGGTCAGTCTGTGAAAAGCCGCGTGATATACCTCGAAGTGAAACGGGATGCATAAGGCCCGGGACTGCATGAAGGAAGCTTTCGGGCAGCCTACGCCGAAACAGGAAGAATTTTATGCGGCGAAGACAAGGTACGTTGGGTACGGGGGAAGCCGCGGCGGCGGGAAGAGCCATGCCGTGAGGGTGAAGGCCACGCTGCTGGCCGAAAGATACCCCGGTATAAAGATGCTCATAGTCCGCAAAACGCTCAAGGATCTAAGGCGCAACTACGTGCGGCCGCTGCAGTCGGCGTACGCCTGCTTTCCGGCATGCGCGCGCCCGAAGTTTAAAGCGCAGGAGATGGCTTTTATGTACCCGAACGGCTCGATGCTCGAAATGGGGTATTGCGACGCGGACGCGGACGCGGACAACTACCGCGGGAGCGAGTGGGACGTGCTGTTCATAGACGAGGGGACGGAGCTTTCTGAATACCAGTACGGCGTGCTGGTATCGTGCGTGAGGGGGGTGAACGAATACCCCAAACGCGTGTACGTAACGTGCAACCCCGGCGGGCAGGGGCACGTAAATATAAAGCGGCTTTTCATATCGAAGGAATACCGCCGCAGCGAGAGCGCGGAAGATTACACGTTCATACAGGCGCACATATGGGACAACATACCGCTGATGACCGCCGACCCCGGGTTTCGCAGGGCGTGGACAGAATACAAGCAAAAGCACGAGGGCGCGGAACTTACCGGCGAGGTAATAAAAGAGCTTATGTACGCTTCGGAGTACGTAAAGGCGCTCGACAACCTGCCCGTAAGTTTACGGGAAGCGTACCTCGAAGGGAACTGGGACGTATTCTCCGGTCAGTTCTTCCCGGAGTTCAGCGAAGACGCGCATGTAGTGAGCGAAGCGGGCGTTATAAGCAGCCTGAGGAAGCGCGGGTATAAGGGCGAAGGGCTGCCGCGGCACTGGCGCAGGTCGGCGGCCATAGACTACGGTCTCGACCGTTTCGCGGCACTGTGGTTCGCGGTAGACGAGGGAGGTCAGGCGTACTGCTACCGCAACTTCGAGGCCAGCAACCTCGTGGTGAGCGAAGCGGCGGCAGTATTCCGCGAGCTATCGAAGTACCCTGACGGGGAGAATGAGGCGATAGAGATAGCCGTGGCGCCGCCCGATCTTTGGAACCGCAGGAACGATACGGGCAAGTCGGCCGCCGAAATATTCTTTGAGGCGGGGGTGCCGCTCGTTATGGCAGGCCGCGAGAGGGCAGCCGGGTGGCTGCAGGTAAAGGAATACCTGAAGTACGAGCGGGAAGAGGCGGAAAATAAGAAGTTCGTTGTAAAAACGCCGCCCAAGATGCTGTTCTTTGATACCTGCGCGTGGATAATAAAATATCTGCCGCTGCTGCAGTTCGACGCTAAGAAACCAAACGACTGCGCGACGGAGCCGCACGAGATAACGCACTCGTGCGACGCGCTCAGGGGCTGGTGCTCGGTGAGGCAGCTTCGGGCGCTGGCGCCCGCCGTAACGCCGGTGTATAACTTCGAGAGCGAAAGACCCAAAGGGAGTATAGGCGAAGTTACGGAGGATTATTTTACAGGGGGGTACTGACCATACGATGGGAAGCCCATAATCCTCCGCCGCATGCGCGGCACCTCCTTTGGGAAAAGGAGGCTGAATTCCTCCACCGCTCACGCGGTCCTCCTCCCGGTCGGGGTCCCCAAAAAGCCGTGAGACTTTTTGGGGCGGGTTACATTTCAAAAGATGTAAACTCAAGATAAGCGGATGATCAACAACTCATCAGTCAGGCACCAGATTGCGGGTCAAACTTTCGGGCAGGGCAATCTGATGCCTGACAGCTTCCCCTCAAGGAGCCGGAAATGAGCGCGCCCGGTGGGCGATAAAGCGAGTTGGAGGCTCTGTGAACAAGGGAGTATGCCGAACGGCAGTGAAGGCAGACGACCATTGTGAACAGAGGAGAAGCCAAGGGTGGAGACAAGGGCGGTAGGCACTTTTTTAAGCAAGCAGAATAGAATAGCGTATATAAAAAATAATGCACTCACATAATTAAACGCCCGGAAAGGGCGTTTTTTTCTGAGGAAGCTCTATGTAAATCCTGCTGCATACAGCCTGCTTGTATGTAGCGGAGCGGTGAAGGTATGCCCCCTGTCATTCTGAACGAAGTGAAGAATCTGCTCTCCAGTAGTGTAAAGATTCTTCGCTTCGCTTACGCTCCACTCAGAATGACAGAACGGGGATTTGGTTCATTAAACGGGCGGAATAGCAGATAGTCTGGGTGGCTGGCTGCGCTGCGTCATTGCGAAGGCGAAGCCTGAAGCAATCCAGAAGCGGAGCAACTTGGCGGTCTGGATTGCTTCGTCGCTGCGTTTGCAGCTTCCTCGCAATGACGGGCGGCCTTGCCCGCCCGGCGCTGCGGCGGTTTAAAGCAGTAATCATAAACAAGCTTTAGTTATATCATACAAGAAAAAAAGAATACAAATAAGTGGGCAAGTCGGGCTCTGCCCGCGAAGCCCACACCCCGCAGCTTTGCGATGCTTCGATCCTACACTAAATTGCCAGCCCAAAATTTAAGACTAACAATTTAGTGTGGGGAGGAACAAGCAAAGCAGGAAAACTGGCGGGAAACCGTGAGGTTTTACGCCAAGGGCGTTAGCCCAAAAGCTACTTATATCCTTTATACGCCAGGTTGATCTCATGCAATAACCGTTTTGGATCCTTCAGTAAAGAACCGTGGCCAAGATCATCGAGCACTTTAATGGTAATTTTAAATCCGTCGTTTAT
Organism: uncultured Christensenellaceae bacterium; assembly: GCA_964510055.1. GTDB lineage: Bacteria > Bacillota > Clostridia > Christensenellales > SZUA-584 > DTFZ01. The sequence goes on along the minus strand of CAZDZY010000019.1, from coordinate 25,231 downwards.
AAGTTTCTGTGCTGATTTAATAGCCCCTTTTTCCTTGCTGCCATTAAAAATATAGGTATCCGTTTTGTTAAACCCTGCAAATCTATCCGGTGTAAGCCGATAAGTCAGCATTTCTACCATATTGTTATAAAGGGATTCCTTCGAAAATCCCCTATACATCAAACTATCTAATTCTTCAACATTATGAAGCCCTACCGGTTTAACCATCCATTTAGGGTGTTTATTGATGATATTATATGTGATATTTGTCATCAGCTTAGCCAGCGGTTTGTGAACAGGCCCCCTGAAAAGCATCGGAATATGCGGGATCGCAAAGCCGTCAAATATTGCAGTGTGGACATTGATCCGTTCATCGCATAAGATCCCCGTCATAAACAAGCCCCCCTGTGAAGCCCCATAGCATATATCGATATTTCCGTCAAAATGCTCCACCAGCCAGTCGGCATCTTTTTTTATTTCTGCAGCTGTTGTAGTCCACACAGAATCCGGTTCGTACGGATTATAGCCGTCGGTCGCAATTGCAATAACATGATATTCTTCTTCAGCCAAATCGATCAATTCTTTAAATGATAATTCCCATGTAGAAATCATGCCGTGCATAAGCAATAATGTTTTCTTATTGTCTTTTCCGAATTCAAAATATTTCATAAATCACCACTATACCCACATATTACTTATAGCATAACTCACTATATCATACTGTGTATATAAATATAATCCGATAATAGAATTTCTCCTGCCGCAAAAAAGCAAAACTGGTAAAACTGGCGGAAAACCGTGAGGTTTTTCGCCAAGGGCGCAGCCCATTGTGATATAATGTAATAATAATAATTGTAGTAACAATGAAAAGGGTATTGAAAATGATATATTTAGTGGTTCTCCTTTCAGTGACTCTCCGATGGATCGAAAATTTGCAGCGCAAGGCGGCTCTCAGAAGGTGCCTTATTATTGCCCCCGACACGTCGATAGAGACCTTTGAAACCGACGGTAAAAGATACGACAGAAAAAAATATCTGGAATGGCGCATCGGAATGCTTTTAACCGGTTACAGCAAAAGAGGATTAAAAAAAAGGCTCGAAGAACGCATGGAAATAGGCAAATTGGCGTCCGAAGAAACACTTATTGAGATCGACGCGCTTAATCAGGTCTTGGCAAGGGATTAATGCTATTAAGCGCGTCGCCTGCCGCAAACCTGAAGTTTTACGCAAAGGCGGCAGCCCAATAGCATATGCAATATTGTGATACAATATTGCAGACAGTATTTATAAGAAGGCTAAACGATTATTGTATGCAATAAATTGACGCGGAGGTGTTAAAAGGTGTCAATTGCGACATTTGCTCTGTTGATCCGCAGATTAAGACAAAGGGCGGCTCTCAACAGATACCTGATCGAGCCCCCCGATCCATTAACAGAAGCCATCGAAACAAAAGGTAAAATGTACAGCAGAAAAAAATATTTGAAGCAGAGCATCGAATCAGATAAAAGTAAAACACCGAAATAGCTAACCGTCTAACTCCCGGCTGGACACAAGGGGGGAGTCCCTAAAGGGCGGGAAGCTCTCAAATAAAAAAGCCTCTTTTAAAGAGGCTTAATATGACGATGATAAACCTTTTCGCCTGCCTAAGCTCAAGGTAAATCAAAAAGGTGTGGTACGATAATTGATATGATAATTCAACGAAAAGAGCTGTAAATAAAACTTTAAATAATAAGCTTATTAATGAATATGCATGTAATATTGTAATAGATTTTAGAAACTTAGATGAGGCCTAAGAAGCGTTTAAGAAGAGTTGATCAGGTGTTTTTGTAGAGCAGGGCCAGCTGGCGGCATTTGGGACAGAGGACTTCGCAGTTTGAAAGGCTGTCGTCGCCGCCGCTTGCGGCGGCAAGTCTATGGTGCGCTTCCCAGTCGCCGTTCGGCGGAAATCTGACAGGGCACCTGTCGCCATGATGCGGCGCGTTGTTTATATATGCATGCTGCCTTGTGCACTCGCATCTGCCGCCTGATCTTATATATGCGGCTTCTTTTGTTTCGACCGAAAATATCATGCGTTTATCTCCTTTCATATATCAAGAATATATATTTAACTTATTGTACCATGTATTCCCTGTATCTTCAATAAAATGCGCGGCGCAGGCAAGGCTGAAAATAAGCATGCATGTTTATTGTTTTATCACAACGCTTTGTTATAATAAAGGTGAAGAGGCTTGGGAGACGGGTATGGCTGATAATAAAAGGATTTCATCTATAGTTATGGCGATCTCGGCGGCGGCGTTGTTCGGCCTGGGCGCCCCCCTCTCAAAGGCGCTGCTGGGGAGCGTTGATCCAACGCCGCTCGCTTCGCTTCTGTATATCGGCTGCGGGCTTGGGGTATTTATATTCAAACTGGCAAAAACGCTTGTTACGGGAAAGAAAAACGCGGAAACCGGCCTGTCGAAGAAGGATCTGCCGTGGCTGGCCGGGGTCATACTCACAGGCGGCGTTGCCGCCCCGATAGTGCTCATGTTCAGCTTAAAGGGTACGCCTGCGGCGACGGCGTCGCTTCTTTTGAACTTCGAGGCCGCGGCTACGGCGTTTATCGCCGCGCTGGTTTTCAGGGAGCGGTTGGGGGGAAGGGTATGGGCGGCGATCGCGATGATAACCGCGGCTGCGGTGATACTTACCTGGGACGCCGGAGGGGAATGGGGGCTGTCTATAGGCGCCGCCGGCATAGTATTTGCGTGCATCCTGTGGGGCGCCGACAACAACATGACGCACATGATCTCCTCAAAAGACCCGCTGGTGATAACGATGGCAAAGGGGTTCGGCGCGGGCGCCGTATCCCTTATTATATCTTTGGCAGCGGGGGCGGAGATGCCCGGGCCGGGGCCCGCCTTACGAGCGCTGCTTCTCGGGGCGCTGAGCTACGGGATAAGCATAGTGCTCTTCATACTCGCTATGCGGCGGCTGGGCGCCGCGAGGACGAGCGCGTTTTTCGGCTCGGCCCCTTTCATAGGCTCTATAGTTTCCATACTGGCTTTCGGAGAAGCCCCGGCCTTTCAGTTTTATATTTCTCTCCCGGTAATGGTGATCGGCGCGATGCTGATAATCGGCGAAAAGGATTAACCATTATTGTACGATCCATATTATCAATGTTATAATAAGGCAAATATCATAATATGGAAACCACCAATCAATTAGTGGCAAGACGGGAAGCCGTAAGTTTCACGCCAAGGGCATCAGCCCTCAATAGGAGGAATGGCAAATGACAAAAGCTCTAACACGGTGCCCCCAAAAAGCCGTGAGACTTTTTGGGGCGGCGGGGAAGGAGGCTTTCTTTGTCCCCTGCACTTTGAAGTGCAGGTACGACATCTTCAAAGGTGCCCCAAAAGGCCGTGAGGCTTTTTGGGGGCGAAAAAAGGCAGTACGGTCAGCGAGTGTTATCCGTACCTGAGCCCGCTGCCGAAGCCCAGTATTTATATTCTTTTGTCAGGAGACTTTCGCACTTCCTCATGAATAAAGCAAAATCCTGTTTCTCTTCGGCAGATCTGGATAAGGCGATGCCAATAAGGTATTTATGCAATTCGCTTTTTAATAATTCGCAGTTCGTTCTGTACCCGATCCACAATTCCCTGTAATTGCACAGGGCGTTTATCGCGGTTATGGCCGTCACCGCGGAACTCAAGGCTGTAATCGCTATCTTCATCCACGGGACGGCGAAAAGATCTATGCAGATAGTAACTATAGGGATAAGCGCGCTTATGGCTATGGAAAGTATCATGGCTGTTTTATAACTCTTTTGATTCCCGGAACTTTTTTTGTTATACCAATCGATCTGCCCTATTACCCTTTCAACGATGTAGGCCTTCTCGGCAGTATCTTCTATGCTTTGCACATAGGGGTCGAATTCGCTTTTTATCGTTTTCTTCTTCATCTTATTCACCTTACCCCCCGACTAATCCTAAGTCTATTAAACATTATGTTGTTTATCGCTGTAATATTATAAAAGCATATCTTAACTGTGACAGCATTGGCGTAATAATAAAATGAAACAAAAACTCCTTGACTTTATCATAAGCTTAGGATAATCTGTCATAAGAATGTTAAAAGGAGGTGAGAGGCTGATGTCGGGAAACTGGAATGAAGTGATCGCAGCGTATCCTACGGCAGGGTATCTGCTAAGACTTATGTGTATTAAATCTGTTTATGCCTCTCACTTGATTTCATGATCTGATGCGGCTGCATCGCGTTATGCATGTTATGTCCTGAGGCGAACGGCTTCAGGACTTTTTATTTGCCCAAAGCCGGTATATAAAAGAAAGGGATCCGCTGTGCGGATATTGGTATCTTCATCCGTGTATTCTTCTGTTAAAAATGTGCTCGTTATGCCACGCGACAAAGTCTTCTCAAACAAACTGGTCAACCTTGCGCTGCCAATGATGCTGCAGCAGCTGCTCATGTCGTCGCTGTTCATATTCGATACGATATTTATAGGAGGCCTCGGCGACGCGTATATAAGCGCGGCCGGGCAGGCCAACAACCTTACTATGCTGATGTGGTGCGGTTACTACTCAGTTTCCGGCACCGGCGCTATTTTTTCCGCCCAGTATTGGGGCAAGGACAGGAACCAGACCGATATACGCAAAGCGTTTACGGCGAGCCTTATATTCAACGCCGTTATCGCCGTTGTGTTTTTTACGCTTGCGTTCGTGTTCCATGACACCGTGATGAGTATTCTTAACCCCAACAGCGGCAGCATCCGCAAAATAGGCGCGGAATATCTTTCGATAGTGTGCTTCGCTTACCCGATATGGGCGGTATCTTCGGTTTACGCCGCGATACTGCGCTCGATGGGCATAACGAAAAAGCCAATGGTAGCCGCCGTTATAGCCATGGGTTTGAATATTGCGCTGGACAGCGTATTTGTAAACGGCAATTTCGGGTTTCCGAAGCTGGGCGTCCCGGCCGCGGCGGCTTCCACTATAGTAGGCGCGGCGCTGGAACTCACGCTGCTGCTCGTATTTACGCGCCGTTCCCGCAGCGCGCTTACGGCGACAAGGTACGATTACATAAGGCCCGGAAAGGAAACGGTGCGAAAAATGCTGAAAACAGCGTTGCCGCTAACAGCGAAAGATATGTTATGGGCTTTGGGCATTGCGGTATACAGCATCTCGTTCGCGGCGCTCGGCGAAGCTTCGATAGCCGCATATAACGTATACAACACTATGGGAGAATTCATGAATGTGCTCTTTATCTCTTTCGGGGGCGCAGGCGGCGTGCTCATAGGGCATGTGCTGGGCGCGGGCGAGATAGATACGGCCAAAAGCTATGCGTGGCGGCTGCTGCGGCTTATTTTTATCGCGTGCGTCGCGCTCTGCCCGGTGTTCATACTGCTCAGGGAAGTAATGCTGCTACCTTACCCCAACTTAAGCTCTGAAGCTATAGGAAAAGCCCGGAGCGCGCTGCTGCTGGTATCGTTTATCATCTGGGCAAAGGGCATCAATTTCTCGAATATGAACGGCATACTGCGTTCCGGGGGCGATACCTTCGGCGCGGCGGCCATAGACATAGGCATGCTTTGGCTCGTAGGGGTGCCGCTGACGTTTATCGCGGGAGCGGTGCTGCATCTTGATTTTACCGTACTGGTAGCCGCGACATGCGTGGAAGAATTCGTAAAGGTGTTCGTCAGCGTGGCGAGGGTGAAAAGATACAAGTGGGTGAAACAGCTGGTATAAGCCTGATGCTGACGAGAAGGTAGACGCTTTGATTTGTAAAATAGGAGCCGTTCTGGATTGCTTCGTTGCTGCGTTTGCAGCATCCTCGCAATGACGGGTCGGCCGCTGGCTGCCCTACAATATGTTAGAGAGCAGAGAAAAGACAAGCGATAAAACGGATATGGCAAACTTAACGTTAATTATTTAAGGGGCTTAATATAAGCCCCTTATAATTTAACTCTTTGTTTTAACTGATAATACTAGATTTTCAGAGAAACTATGGAATACAGCCCGTATACCCTCACGCCGTTTACAAGTGTGTAGGCTCGTACTTTGAAGTAATACGTTCTTCCGGCGGCCAGCCCGGCGCTTACGGCGCTTGTTTCATTTGTTGACGCTATCTTTGTATACGTACCGTATCTGGAAGTCGCCCTGTATACCTCGTATACGGCTGCCCCGTCTACGGCGTTCCATGTAAGGTTTATGCTCGTTGACGGCGCTTTTACCGCGGTCAGCCCTGTCGGTGTCGAAGGTATAGGCGTTGCGTACCTGTAGCGGCTCTGCGGGCTGTAGTTCGTCCCGGCGTCGGTTATATCGTAAGCCCTTATCCTGTAATAATACCTTCTTCCGGCAGTGAGCCCTGCGCTGTCAGTGCAGAATGTGTCTCCATTATTTACGTCGTACAGCGGCGTATTGAATGGGCCCCTGTAAGAGGTGCTGCGGTATACCAGATACCCGTCGGCTCCGGTTACCTTATTCCACGTAAGCCTTAAGCTGTTGTAGCCGGCGGAAGATACGGAAAGGCTTATCGCTGGCCACGCGGGCGTAGCATATTTGTATCTGCACCGCGGGCCGTACGCCTCCAGGGTTCCCGAATCGTCGAACGGCTGCACCCTGTAGTAATACCTTTTGCCCTCTGTGAGCCCGTCGCTGTCGGGATAGGTTATAGTGCTTGTGCCGGTCACCCTCTGGTTTATGCAGGTGTTTATATTATAGTATGAAGTACCCCTGAACACTTTGTAATACGTCGCTCCGTCTATTGCGTTCCACGTCAGCATTACGCTGTTGTATGTGTTCGAAGCGGCGGTAAGGTATATCCTCGGCCAGGAGGGGGCTGCGTATTTATAACTTGATAAAAAACCTTTTTCCATACCTTCATACGGAAGTATCTTATAATAGTACGTCTTGTTAATGATCAATTCCTCGTCTTTGTCTTCATATTTTATAGTGCCTTCGGCAGTCCCGTATAATGTATCTATGACCTTATATCCGGAACCGTAAGACGTGCTGCGGTATATTTCATATTTATCTGCAAACGCTATGGCGTTCCAACTTAGTGTGGTGCTGTAATAATTCTTGGTAGCAGCGGTAAGTTTGATCTTCGGCCAGTCGGCTTTTGCGTACTTATAACCTGACAGCAGGCCTGTGCCGACAGGCGCGGGCATGCCTTCGTCTATGGGCTGCACCTTGTAATAGTACGTTTTGCCTTTTATAAGGCCGTCGTCGGTATATTCTACGGTTTCCCCTTCGGCATATATCTTTTTTGGATTGAGTTCGGAGTCGAGAACCTGCTTGTAACCGCCGTTGTACGTGCTGCGCCATACGTAGTAATAGTCGGCATCAGCCACCGGGTTCCAGCTCAACTTGACGCTGTGGTATGTAAGCGTTGTTGCCGTGAGATTGAGTTTCTGCCACGAAGCCTTCGCGTATTTATAGCTTGAGTATGGGCCTAAACCCTGGGTGCCGCCTTCCGCGTTGACGGGGCGTACCTTATAATAGTACGTCCTGTTGATCATATCTGCCGTCATCTCGTCCGTGTATGTCAACTCGTAGACTTTTTCGGCTATCATCTTATACGTACCGTAGGCAGACGTGCTGCGGTATACGCTGCAGTAATCGGCGTCCGGTATGTCGTTCCAGTTCAATACGATACTGTGATAATTCGGGGAAGAGGCGGTAAGCGCAGGCTTGACCCAGGCCGGCTTCGCGTACTTATACGCTGAAAGTTTGCCGTATGTTTTTATGCCTGTTGATGTAACGCAGTACGCCTTAACCTTGTAATAATACGTTTTCCCCCATTGCGGGACAGTATCGGTATATGAAGTCTCAGTAATATCAGCCGGAATCTTTATATACGTTCCGGCGCTTGACGTCGCCCGCCATAGTTCATACCCAGCAGCGCCGTCAACCGCGCCCCATATAAGCTTCACTTTGTTATAGGCGGAACAGGAAATCGAGGAAATCGCAGGCGTACCGATAACAGCAAACTCTGCCGTGAACGAACGGTTGGATAAGGAGGTGAATGTATATTCCGCGTCAGTCGAGACTTCGGTTACGCCTTCCGTCCACCTTACAAAGCGGCAGCCGGCTTTAGGCGTTGCGGTAAGAGTCACCTCAGCGCCCCAACCGTATGTTCCGCCGCCGGTGACTGTGCCCCGGGACGTACTGTTTGATAAAACAGTTATATTATAGCTGATCGTATTCCATTTTGCATATAAGGTCATGTTTCCCGTAACTTTATCGCTCTCGAACCTCCATTTGTTTATGCAGCCGGATTCCCTGTACCAGCCTCCGAATATACAGCCTTCTTTTACAGGCTCTTCCGGAGGGCTTATCAGAGTATTATATTGAGCCGTGGCCGGAGATACGGTGCTTCCGCCCCTGGGGTCGAACGTTACCGTGCAGCTTATACCCGTCCACTTTGCATAAAGCGTCATGCTGCTTGTTACACCGGACGCGAAATCCCACTGCTGGCTGTAAGAGCTGTCTGTATACCACGCGCTGAATTCATAATTGGCTCGGTAGGGAGGGGCGGGTTCAGCGATCTTCTCATTATAAGGCACAATCTGACCGTCTACGGGACTTCCCCCCATTGGGTTGAAAGTTATTGTAAATCTTTTTATATTCCACTTTGCGTACAATGTCATATTGTCGGTCACAGTATTTGAGGAAAAGACCCACTGGGTTATACATTCCTCATCCCTGTACCATCCGTCGAAATCATACCCCTCTCTGACAGGGGCGTTGGGCGCGGTAAGCATCGACCCGTATTCAACAGACTGGGCTGTTACAGGGCTGCCCCCCTTCGAATCGAATGTCACCGTGCAGTTTGAAACGGGCCCGGAAATGCTTATCGTTTGGAAGCAACGAAGAGGTATATACGTGTCCGCAATAAGAATCACAGTCGTTCCGGTAGAAATCAACCCTGTGCAGTCGATATTCCCGGGGCTGTAAACGATATCTTTTCTCCATTCGACAGCGTTATCGGGAAGTATTTTTTCAACTGTCATGACCCTGGAATTATAGTTTTTGATGTCTGTCGAGTAGGTTAAATACACGGTCCCGTCCGCCTTGACGTCCGAATAAACCTGGGTTGTATCTTTATACGTATTACTTAGCTGCGTTTCATTGATGATTGACCCGTCCCACCCGAGTTTTACAACGCTGATATTGTTATTATCCCAGCGGCGGAAGAAGCGGATGCAGTCGTCAGTCTGAAACTTGGGGAAATAAAGCATATTGGAACTGCTTCTGGGCAGACCTGATATAGTAGCTGTCACGCTTCGCACCTTATTGAGGCTCGCATCCAACTGAATGAATTCATAGACATTGGAATAGGTACTGTCTTTACCCACAAAGAAATAGCCGTCAGATGTCCTCGCTATGGCATACAACCACTTTGTGGAAATAGTTTTTTGTGACAGCATAGTGCCCGCGGGCGTATACTTGGTAAAACCAGTATTGCTAAAAACACCAATGTTGCCGTCGGGCAGTACCATGCCCTTCCCGGTTTTGCTCCATACCTGCTCAAAGGAAGCGTTATATAACGTTACGGCAGTGCCGCCAAGCGAATTGATCAAAACGCCGCCGTCCTGAAGCAGTTCCATATCCCCCGAGTTTACGATGTTATCGACAAATTGCGGAAATACCTTAGTCCAGATTATATCCCCGTTTTGATCGGTTTTTAAAAAACCGGAGTTGCTTTGGCCTGCGCTGTCTCTTCCGGAAAAAGTCATAAGCGCGCCGCCGCCGGTCATCGGGCATAGAGCCCTGGTATCAAGCAAGCTCGCTACATCAGGCAGCGTTTTTGTACCCCCCCATGCCGCCGAAGCTCCCGCCGCGGTGGAAAAATGAATTTCGGCCGCGCTGCCTAAACGCGAGCCGGCGGCATTGCGTACGGCGTCCGCGGGAATTGTCAGTAAGTATTGCGAATCTGCCGCAAGAGGGTTTGCCGGTATTATCGTTAATGTATTGTTATAGAGGGCGTACGCGGCGCTCAGTGAAACCCCGCTGCTGAGGCATCTTAAGTTTATATTTGAGAACCCGGTATCCTTATAGACCCAGTTGTTAAATACCACCTGCATCTTTGATATCTTTTCAGCTGTAGCAGTCCCGTCTGCGGGAAATGTCCGAAGTATTGCCGGGCTTGACTGGGTGCCGGAAAAATCCACCTGAACAGAAGCGGTTGCCCCGCCCGTTGAGAAACCGGTCATGGTGATGCCGGTTAATACGCCCCCGTATCCGTCGCTGCAGGGATATGTATCGGGGGAGAATGCCTGCCCCGTACGGTACAGGTCACCGTTATTGAAAAGGCTGCCCTTCTCGATAGACTCAAGGCCGTCCGCCTCCATGACGCGTATCAGTTTATGCTCCGTGTACGAATTGTTGTACAGAAAATCGGTTCCCGCGCTGTTGGTCCTTGCGTCTATGTGGTATATCCTTATACCCGGCGTGCTGAAATCGGAGACAGAAGCATAGTTTCCCGTTTTTGTAAGGTATTCGGCTATGAAATATTCACTGTAGGCGCTGCTGCCCCAGTTGGGCATTATTATCAGCCCGTCCGGGTTAGCGCCTACCGGCGAAAGCGTGATGTTTGTAGGCCCGGAAGTGACCGACTGAGGGTTTGCCCAGCCCAAAAGGTATTTTGAAAAGATATTATGGTCACCCTTATTGCTGTCCATCATATCAAAAGTGCCAACCCCTCCCGGCGGAGAATCATACTGATGTTTTCTGTCGTAGCTGTAATAATCGGGGAGGCCCAGAAGATGCCCTGTTTCATGTTCAAATACATTGTTCGCTATTCCGTTTTGCGCGCTTACGCTGTACATTACATAGTTGTAAAGATTCAGTCCGTCAACATTGAAAGTATCGTTATACGACCACCATTTAGCTTTATAGGTATACCAGTTGCTTCCCCATCCGTCGGTAGGCCCATTCCATATTATATAGAACGAATCAAGATATTGGTCGGAGTTCGAATCGTACTGGGTAAAATCAAGCCCCTGCTGGTCAAAATATGATAAAACTTCCTTGACAAGAGTCTGGCGCGCTTCCACCGTACTCTGGATCGATTTATAATAACTTAACGGGTATTGCGCACGGTATACGCCCATTACGTCTCCCGACAAGTTCAGCGCGTTGTATGAAGAATTTTTATAAAACGAAGTCATTGATGTGCTGCTTGTACCGAAGACCTGCTGCTGAATGTCGTCGATTGTTAGCCCGAGAGTATTCGGCGCGTCCGAAAAATCCACTATAAAGACCGGTACTTTTACGTTTCCGCTCGAAGGCATGCAGTGATTGAATATTGCAACCTGAGAATTGGTACTGTATCCCAGGAGTTTCTCAGTCCTTAGTTTAAAATTCTGTACGAGAGCGGTATCGGTATCGCCGTCACCGAGCGACTCCGCAAACTTTATACGTTCGTCCAAGGTGCCGTCTTTCGTATAATCTTCGACCTCCTCGTCGGAGGGAGGAGGTAAAGCGCCTGCTGTAACCGGCAGAGCGAAAAGTATTATTAAAAAAGTAACAATACAAGCCGTTATCTGCAGGAAGACAATCAATGCTTTTGATCTTTTTTCTTTTAATGCGCGGCCCTTATCCAAACAATCATCTAAACATGAATTATTCAATTTTGCCTCCAAAAAATATAACATTATAATAAATGATAATTTCTTCATGCTATATCTTAAATTATATATTTATGGTAAATAATCGACAAGTAATTACCTTAATTCATAGCCTGATAATATCAAAGCCCGCCGCCGTTTGACGGCGGGCCCGGTTAACTACGAGTTACTGCGGACACTTCTTCTCCGAATACGGCCCGTACACGTTTACGGTTCCGGGCTTGCAGTATGCCCTGACTCTGTAGTAATAATTTTTTCCCGAGTAGAGGCCGGTATTTTCATAACTTGCTCCGTCGGTAACCGTCTTTACCAACACGTATGTTCCGCCCAACGATGTTGCCCTGTATACCATGTAACCCGTCGCTCCCTCGACTGCGTCCCACGAGATGCTTATGCTTGTCGCGGACGTTCTCAGCAGAGTGATAACAGGCGCCGAAGGCACCGGCCTGGCGTATTTATAGCCTGAAAACGGGCCTGTGCCCTGATCGCCTCCGTCCGGGTCTATAGGCTGCACCTTGTAATAATATGTCTTGCCGGCAGTCAGCCCGGCACTGTCAGTGTAGTTCAAATCAGCCGTTCCGCCTATCTTCTCATAACCTCTGCTGTAAGACATACTGCGGTATATATCATATCTTTTGGCTCCATTTATATTGTTCCACGACAATACGATCCTGTCGTAACCGCTTGAAACCGCCTTCAGATAGAGCCTCGGCCAGGCAGGAGTTGTGTACCTGTATCTGCAATACGGGCTGCTCGCCTCCGGGGCGGCCGAATCGTCGAACGCCTTGATACTGTAGTAATACCTTGTGCCTGTATTTAGCCCGTCGCTGTCAATATAGGTAATAGTACCGGCGCCTTCGGCCCTTTCGTTGATGCAGGTATTAATGTTTCTGTACGAAGTGCCCCGGTAAACCTTATAATACGTCGCACCGTCTATGGCGTTCCACGTAAGCTTTACGCTGTTGTATGTGTTCGAAGCGGCGGTAAGGTATATCCTTGGCCAGGAGGGAACTGCGTATTTGTAACTGCAACGCGAGCCGTATGCCTCTGGTGTCACGCCATCATCGAACGGCTGCACCCTGTAGTAATACCTTTTGCCCGTAGTGAGCCCGTCTCTGTCAATATAGGTGATAGTCCCTGAACCGGTGACCCTTTCGTTGATACAGGTATTAATGTTATTGTATGCAGTGCCGCGGTACAATTTATAGTACGTCGCCCCGCCTATTGTGTTCCACGTAAGCTTTACGCTGTTGTAACTGTCGGAAACCGCCTTAAGATATATCCGGGGCCATGCGGGCCTGGCGTATCTGTAATAAGAATATCTGCTGTAATAATCATCTTTGTAGGGCACATTGTAAGCCCGTATCTTATAGTAATGATAGACTCCCGCTTTTACGTCGTGATCGGTATAGGTCAGATCCCCGTCGACAGTGGCTATATTCCTGTATACTCCGTTTATTCTCTTGTATATCTTATATCCCTTTGCGTTTGTTACCGGCTTCCACGTAAGCTTGACCTCCTTGTAGTTGGGGGCTTTTGCCGTGAGGTAAGGAGTGCTTAAGACTACGGAAGAATTGGGTATCCATTTCGCGTACAGGACAAGATCAGACCCGACCGGATCGGTGCCGAAATCCCAAAACGCGCCTGTGCATAACGGGTCGATATACCAGCCGCCGAAAGTATAACCGCTATAACGCGGGCTGCGGGGCTCTAAAAGCTTTACGCCCGAAAAGACATTCTGAGGCGGAGGCGGAGTTCCGGTCGATCCGTTTACGTTAAAAGTAACGGTATGGCTGATACCGGGATCATAGACCGCGGCCGGCCACCCGTACCATAAGGCTGTAAAACCGGTTTTATCAAACAGGTAGTAAACGGTGAAACACGGCATGCAGCCGCCAAAGACCTGATTGCCGCTCTCGCCGCCCAGGCCCATCGAAGGCGCGTTTCCTTTAAAATAGATCCGGGACAGGCTTCGGCAATCAGCGAAAGCGAGCTGGCCTATAGACGCGACCCCGTCCGGTATCGTTACGCTTTCGAGAGCCGGGCAATAATAAAACGCCTGATCGCCGATAGATGTCACGCCGGCGGGGATATATACATTTTTCAGTTTGGCGCACGATGAAAACGCCCTTGCCCCGATGCTCGTTATTCCTTCAGGCATTTTAAGGTCGATGATGCTGCTTTTACTCTTAAACGCGTCGTCGGCTATTGCCGTGACAGTATACCCGTCGAGCGCGGCCGGGATCGCTACGACGCTCTCGTAGCCTGAATATTTGATTATCTCCGCGTTATTGCCGTTAAGGCGGTACCTGTAATATCCCGATATGCCCGAGAATACCCATTTGGCATACAAAGTAATATCGCCGACCACCTTATACGGAAACCTAATTGCGGCAGTGTCGCACGCGGGGGTGGGGTACCACCCGGAGAATATATAACCCGGCCTTTGCGTGGAGGGGCTCTGCGAGAGGTATGAGCAGTTTGCAACCGTTACAGGCCCTATGGCTGTGCCGCCCTGCGGATCGAGCGTAACGGTAAAAGCAGCTGGTTTTATTGCCGTAACATGGTATTCGCTGGTGTTCGTGCCATCGCGCGAAACTATTTGTATTGTATAGTCTTTGCTTTCCCCCAGGGCTATCGCATCTCCCGTAAATGGGGCGGTAACCGGGCCTGCCGGGTATGACCGTTCGGACTCGGGGACAGGGAATATCATTATATTGCTTTGGTCTGCAAGCATTACCACCGTATATGAAAACGTATCTCTATTAAATTCAGGGGACATACTCATAACCCCGTAATACTGGCTTTTGCATAATATATCCGCAAGGCCGGCGTCGGACACGGGATCGATCTTATTGATACGGGCTGTAAACGAGATATACGAATTTAAATAGGTATTTGCGATACTTGCCCGGAGCACATATGTTTCTCCGGAAAACAGCGCCGCCCTTATATAAGTTATATCCCCATTTGTTTTGCTCCCGCTATAGAGCAGCTTTTTTGCGTCGTTCCTAATTTCAGTATATATGTTCTGGCTGTTTGTCTTGAAGATATAAACGCCAGTTTCGGAAGGCGTGAACCTCCACTCCCTAACATCTGTTTTGCTTACGCAATCCGCGTCTACGGCAACTCCTTCGGGGAATTGCGGCAGGGATGAAACGGCCGGATCGGGCAAAGGAGCCGTAAGCCCCGGGTTCAGTATTGAAATCGAATGATACCAGCAGAGGTCTTCGTCTGTAGTCTCGGGCTCTCCGAGATCAGCGGCCGCTATCCTTTCGCCGGTATTCCAGTTCTCAAACACTATGTTATTTATTGTTACGGGCGTCGAAGCTCCCTTAACGTCTTTAACGCCGACGCTGAAGGATAACGGCCCGCCCGCTAAAGTCCAATCCGTCTGATTTTTATTCTGCCCTTTGATTCCGGCGCTAAGATCAAACATTATGGTGCCCGTACTCGGATCTGTTGTGCCCGCTATGGAGTAATCTCCGCCGCTGCGTCCAAGAGGGAAACCGACGGAACTCGCAGACATATAGTACCAGCCTTTTGACCAGTCAAGCATGCCGGTCGTATCCGGCAGCGCCGCTTCCCCCCAATTTATGCCGTAAAGGTATTCAAGGTCCTTACGGTGCGCCGTAGTCAGCGTTATTTCAGCTGTGACCTGAGGTATGTAATCCGCGCCGTCCGTCGTAAGGTACATGACCGAATTGCCCGACAATATTCCATCGTACCCTGTAGTGGCTATGGTGTCTTTTATGGCCGCGTAGGAAAACCATGTGAATCCGCTGTCTCCCCACCCGCTGCCCCAAGAATTCGCGACCCTGAAACCGCCCAGTTCGCCTGATTCCAACTTGTTATTGTTATTCCGGTCTATCCATATGTCGTCGTTATACCCGACTATTGTCATGGCATGGCCGGAGCTCCCGCTTTCCATATAATATGTGGCGTGCTTTCCGACTTCACTGTCGTCAAGATGTGAATTGGGGTTGTTTTTTATTAAGTTTCCCTTCCATCCGAATATATTCTCGGTGATCATACATACGACCATGCCGTTGTTAAGGGCGCTCTTTAGGTTGGCAAGCCCCGTTGAAGTATTTAAACTGCCGATACCTCCATACCCGTCTATTTTATATTTTAAAGCCGACCTCCACTGCTGCGCAGTGCCCGGCCATTCGCGATAGTTTGAATCGTACGGAAAAAGGTCTAAGGTCGACGCGCCGTAATAACTCATCAGATACGCGATAGTACTGGGCGCGGAGCCGTTGTTGCTCCCGCCGTTGGCCAGGTTATAAGACCACTTAGGTGAAAATATCATACTGCTTCCGCCCGCCTTTACGTCCCAATCCCGGGCCATGGCAGTGGTATACGTCATCACATAGTATGTGGTCGCGAATGCCGCGCAGGAGCCTAAGGACCCCTGATTGCCTATCGGCGGAAAGTATTTTAATTTACTGTTGTCGATAACATGAGGCAGAGTAAGCGCTGTGACCGTGTTTGACGTTACGGCAGCAACTTTCTTTGTATAAACGCCGTTGCCGGGCGCGGCTTTTTCCATACCCAATGACCCGCTGCTGCCGCCTGCGTTATTGATCCTGTTTATCCCCAGTTGGTTTGGAAGTATGAAAGAGGCCTCTTCGGCCCTGCCGTTTATAAGCTTTTGCTGTTCCTCTGTAGGAGGGCCTAAGCCCTGTAGCGCGCCCGACGTCCATTATGGAATAACAGCCGCCGCCTGCGCCTGCCGTATCCGTTGGCTTGGGCGCCGGCTCTTCCGGGGGCAGGGGAGTTTCCGCCGCGGCCGGCTCTTCAGAGACCAGCGGGGGGGCCGTTTCCCCGGCCGCATCTTCGGCTAAGGCCGACGGGACCATGGAGAATAAAAGGACAATCAACAGTGCGGCCGATAAAACTCGTTTGCTCATGGAGACCTCCTTTAAGCGGGCGGCAATGGGATTAATCACCTTATATTGCGAAATTATAGTACATAATATATATATACAAGAAAGTGATGTTTGAAACGGAAGAGGCTATGTAAACGGAGGGGCGGCAGCCCCAACATGGCGGAAAATGGCGGACTGTTTGTAATACAATCAGGATGATGAAAACCTGATGTGAGTGGAGTAATATTCAGTGGAACATAATGGGCAAAAAATGCGTCCGATAATATAGACAGATATCGTATAAAAGCCAGCGTGATAATATTTGAATCGCAGGTGATATAGTTGAAAAAAATAAAAGCAGCAATATTAACTTTATTAACGCTTATTATTATCAGTATAACTCTGACCGGCTGTTATAATCATAATTTACCCGTTTATGAGAAAACAGAAGAAGATGGGACCAGCGTTTATATTGACGGAGTGAGATATAAGGAATTGCCGAGATTGGAGTGGGATATAAGTAATGTTGACAAGGTAATCGGATATGCGGGTAGTTATGATACAGTTATTATTGGCCTTAAGAATGACCCGAACAGAGACTTCATTATACTAAAGGGATTTCTCCAAGATTATTATGGCCCCGGATTATACAGAACTGATAAAGTTATCCCCGAAGTGTCGGTTGAAAACGTCGACAAAATTGTATGGGAAGATTATGAAGTTGATTTAGAAACATATGGAAAGCTAAATCATCATACAAACACGGTTGAGGATAAAACAACGATTACAGAATTGTTTGATTTACTGGAAACCGGAGAGGAAGCCCGGAATGTTAATTCAGCAAAAAAAGATTCAAGAAACTACATTATGAGATTTTATTTGTACTGCTCTGAAATACCCGCGGCTTCTTACGCATTACGTATTGCGCTGGATAATGGCAGGATCATTTGCAGTAGAATAGCAACAGGATATGTTTATATGCCGGATGACTTATTGGAGAAGATCGCTGGGAAGAAAATAGATATCAGTGAACTGACTGAGGACTAGTATGCAGTAGAATAACAACAGGAATATATGGAGGATATAAACGATGGAGATAGCGTATCTTATAGCCGCCCTTGGGGCGGCTTTGTTCTGCGTGTTTTGCTATGAGCGCGGCATAAAGGCGGGCAAAGCGCTGCGGGAGGTAAGGACGACGGAACGCGTGACTGGGGGGGCGGAAATAGTGACGCAGGAGACGGTGACTGCGGCTCCCGAAGCGGCGGGGGAAGAGACGCAGGAGGAAAAGGACTTCGATAAGGCGTACAGGAACTGGCAGGGGTATGAAGCGAAGTACCCGGGGGCAAAGGAGTAAGACGGGGTATAACAGTTAAACGTTCTGGATTGCTTCGCGCGGCTCGCAATGACGGAACGGGTTTAAGTTCGCGGAACGGGCGGTATGCCACGAGGAAGAGAAAAGATCCTTCGCTCCTGCTATCGCGCGGCTCAGGATGACAGGATGAGATTGATTTACGGAAAAGGCTGTTGTAGCTGAACGGGTTTGGCACGCTGAAGCGGGCGGCCAAAGGTCGCCCCTACGCATTATACAGGTTGCCGCAATGAGAGGGTACAGAATCCCTCCACCGCTGGCGCGGTCCCCCTCCCGTCCGGGGTCCCCGAAAAGCCGTGAGACTTTTTGGGGCGGAGCAAGGGAGGCTTTAACCTGTGTGAAGCGAGCGAAATGAGTTTAGGCTCTCGGAACGGGCGGTATGCCGCAATGGAGAGAAAAGATCGTTCGCGTGCGCTCAGGATGACAGAACGGGTTTTGATTTACGGAAAAGGCTGATGCAGCTGGACAGGTTTGGCGCACTAAGGCGGGCGACCAAAGGTCGCCCCTACGCATTATACAGGTGGCCGCAATAACGGGAGATAGGACAGCAGCTTGAAAGACAGGGGAGACAGTCCCCAAAACGCAGGAAACGAAAGAAAAGGAATGGGTGAGAAAATGAAAAAGAGCGAGGCGTGGACACAGGTAGAGCACGGGATAGACTACAAGAACTCGATAAAGCTGTTCCAGACCGTAAGGGAGAACTGGAACTTTTATATGGGCAGGCAGTGGGAGGGATGCGAAGCGCCGGGGCTGCCTATGCCCGTGATGAACATAATAAAGCCCGCGGTGAGATTTAAGACGGTGCAGGTAAAAGACCGCAAGCTGACGCTGAAGTTTTCGACCGACGGGGAAGCGCCCGATACCGCGACTTTCATGGGAGTGATGAGCGACTACGCAAAACGCACGTGGCGGCGGCTGAAGATGGAGAACAAGAATTTAGAGGGGCTCATTGACGCGGCGAACTCGGGCGACTACATACTCTACCACTGGTGGAACACCGGGATCGAGACCGGGCAGCCTTTCAGGGGTGACATAGACAACATGATAATAGACAGCGTGAACTACTTCCCCGGCAACCCTAACGACCCGGGGGTGCAGAGCCAGCCTTATATAATACTCGTTATGAGGATGATGGTTGAAGACGTAAAGAAACAGGCAAAGGAAAACAAGTTACTGAAGCGGGAGATAGACGCGATAGTGCCCGATGAGGAGACCGACTGCACCGCGGGCGACTTTGGCAGGATAGAGCTGGACGGCGAAAAGAAGTGCAACGTGCTCTTAAAGATGTGGAAAGAGGACGGGGAAGACGGGCGCAGCGAGGTATGGTTCGCGAAGTACACGCGGGGCGCGCAGGTGCAGCCCCCGAGGAAGGCTAACCTGCGGCTTTACCCGATAGCCAAGATGCGCTGGGACACGAGGAAAGACTGCGCGTTCGGCGACGCGGAAGCCACGTATATGAAAGCCAACCAGGTGTACATAAACAAGCAGATGGCGTTCGCGCAGTTTTACCTGCTGCAGACGGCTTACCCCAAAGTGATATACTCGAAGACCATGATACCCGAAGGGTGGAGCAACAAGGTAGTAGGCGCCATAGGCATACAGGGCAGCGACGTGACGAATGTGGCACATTACATGGCGCCGCCGCAGATGCCCGCCGACGTGTGGGTATCGATAGACAGGGTAAAGGCCATGACGATGGAGCTTATGGGCGTTAACGACGCGGCATTGGGGAACATAGCGAACCCGGCTAACACGAGCGCGTTTATAGCCGTGAGGGATGCGGCCATTGTGCCGCTGCAGGCGCAGCAGGAGCGGTTTTACCAGATGATGAGGGACATGGGGCTCATATGGCTCGATATGTTCCTCTCGCACTACGACGAAGACAGGCTCATATCCATAGACTTCGAGGGGCAGCCCGTATCGGTGCCGTTCGACAAGAAGCCGTTTGCCGACCTCATATACGACTGCGACGTGGAGGTGGGCGAGAGCCAGATGTGGAGCGAGCTCAACGTGGTGATGACTCTCGATAACCTGCTGGCGCAGGGAAAGATAACGTTCCCGCAGTACTTAGAGAGGATGCCCAAAGGCTACATACCCGACGCGGACAAACTGGCGCAGGACATAAGGGCGATGGAGCAGCAGCAGCAGGCGATGATGGCGGCGCAGGCAACAGCCGCGGGAGGGCCGATGGCACAGACGCCGGAAATGGAGACTTCGCCGGCGGGAGCGATGCCGGTAGGGATGCCGCCTATGGATGAGATGCCGCCGGCGGGAGCGATGCAGTGAGGTTCATGTTCGGGCTGCCGACGGTGACGGGCTGGTACGACATACACGTGACGAACTCGATACTCAACCAGCACGCGTACATAATAGAAGGAAAGCACCAGCTTATAAACCGGCTGGTGCATCATACCCTTATACACGAGGCGCGGGGGCAGATAGCGGCTTCGGCCGTAGAGAACGCTTGCGACTATCTTTTCTTTATTGACTCGGACTGCGTGATACCGCCCGACGCGCTGAAAAGGCTCGTAGCGCACGATAAAGATATAGTTGCGGGGATGTACTTCCACAAGACGGCGCCGTTCGCGCCGGTGGCGTACAAGGAGAACGAAAAGGGCTTATATGACTGCGTGACGGAATACCCGAAGGACACCCTCATTGAGGTAGACGGCGTGGGGATGGGGTGCTGCCTTGTAAAGACGGATGTGCTGAAAGGGTTTACAAGAAAAGGGGAGGGCGGCGGGCTCGGGTGCTATGCGTTCGAGCCTATGGCTGCATCGGACGGGAGACCGGGCATAACGGGCGAGGACTTCGCGTTTTGCCGGAGGGCGCAGGAAGCGGGGTACAGGATATATGTGGACACGGGGGTGCAATGCAAGCACCAGACGGTAAGGTATATAGATGAGGAGTATTGGGAGAAGGCAAGGGAGAAACTCCGATAACAAATTCACATTTGTTATCGGGTCATGCCCCGCCTGCACTAGCGTGGCAGCGGGGCGCTTGTGTGCGGGTTTTACGGATTTATATTTACCCTTCACTGGCACAGCCAGATAAGTAATATTTTTTATCTAAGACTTAGTCAATTTCAATATCTATCTCTTTATCTTGGTCCTTGTTTATTCTAGCAGCTTGCTTTTTTTCTTTATTTGTAATTTCTTTTTTATGTTGTACTAAATATTTTACACCAGCACCAATAGTTAAATAAAAAGCGATTATCTCAATAACAACCATAATCTTTGCAAATGAACTTACTGCAATATCTTTAAATCCTATAGTTGTAAATGTTAAAAAACTAAAATAGATAAAATCAACATATGTGTCAAAAGAGCTATTATTATTTATGCCTTTAAAGCTCGTATTATCAAGCATATATATAAAACCATACCCGATTGCAAAAACAATTATTATACCAATAATGCATCTAATTAATAAAATAACAAACTGCGGTTCATAATCGGTATATATCATTATTATTGTTTTTACATTTTTATAAGTAAATATGCTAATAAAAATTAGGAATATTATATATCCTATAATTTGAATTAAAAAATCAATTTTCTGGTTGACAGAAATATTAGCACCTTGTCTAAAAAATGCATATCCATTTAGGATAAGAAATGCTAATTGAATAATATACCGGATATCTTTTGATTTTCTTGTTTTAAATCCTGAGAATACCACTTGATTTAAAATCAGAAATACAAGAGCCAATATATAAATTACTAAAATATCAATTTGCATCTTAATCCTTACCTTTATCTTTTGACAATCCTTATATAGTATACTACATACTTCAGTCATGCTTCAACAAAATATAACAACATATCCAATATTGTGATATAAAATTTTATTGGGGTGCGAGTTGACAAATCGGGCTACATATTTCCCATAAAGTATTTCTCATTCAATGAGCATATATTTTCTTTTATCGCTCCCTGCAACCGAGTGGGATCTCCTATATCGACCCAGTCAAACGACCCGATGAGCGCGTATATTTTCTTTGATTTTTGTAATACAGCTTTATCAAAGGATACTACCCGAGACTCTTTATATGCTTCTTTATCATAAGCGTCCTTATCTTTATACAACTTAAATTTACTAGTGCAGTACTTATCAAATTCACTCCGGAACACAGATGCCTTGGCAATGAATATCCCTGAATTCCAATAGTAGCTTCCCATTTTTATCATTTCCTCTGCGTCATTAAGGTCCGGCTTTTCAATGAACTTACAGACTTTTGTAATCCTGTACGACACGGTTTCGTCGGCTGCGAAATACCCGTAGTCTGTTGCGGGGTAACTGGGTTCTATACCTATCAAATAAATATAATCAAAGTCTTTTGCCAATCCGCATATGTCTTTTATATCGTCCTGATAGCTATGGATGTCGAGTATAACATGATCTGAAGGGGTTATTATAAGTATTGGGTCTTCGCCTTCTTCAAGACCTTTAATATAATTGAATATGGCTGTTCCCGTTCCCCTGTTACACTCTTCATATTTGATATGCTTTTTTTTCAATAATTTTTTAATAACGGCACTTTTATTATTCTCGACTATTCTTTCCTCGTAACCTCTGAATGATAGGACTTGTACTTGCCCGGAAACATCTTTATTTCTCAAGACGGCATTTTCTAACAGTGTGGAGCCGTTGCTCGTTACTGCAAGAAACTTTGGCGCTCTGTTTTTTGTTATCCCGCTCAGCCTTGTACCGTTGCCGCCGGCAAGGATAAGCGTTTGGATGTTTTTTAAGTCCTTGTCTTTATTATTAAATAAATTTCTGATGTATAAAAAATATATTAAACTTTCGGTTATCAAGATCCACCATGACATAACTGCGTTAAACCATTTTAAACTCAAGTCATCTGATTTGCCGGAGAAAAAGACTATAAAACCAAACCCTACTGTTATTAATAACACAAGGATTTTAAATATTGTTCCTTTCTTAAAAGACAACTTATTTGGATTAAATGTATAGTCCAATATCATTAATATAATATTTGATAATACTCCTAAAAAGACAATGACTAATAACGGCACGTCAAAATTAAATATGCCAACTGAAATAATATGCTTGTCAGGACTCTGGACGCAACCTAATATCTCAAGTAGCAGCGTAATAATAAATATCCCTAGAGACGCGGCAGTTGTTATCCACATGCCTATCAGCCAAAAGGAGATCGTACTTAAGGAATTAAAATTGGTTTGTATTTTATACTTTTTAAGTTTAACTTCTAATAATTCTTTGTTAACGTATTTTCTTTTTATCTGCTTATCATTAATCTCCATTCCAGGATGACCAAGTTTGATCATTTTTTTCTCAATATCGAGCAATTGTTCAGCGTCGGATACTACCATAAGCCTGTCACGTTTAAATTTCTGTATAGATATAAAACCAAAAACGCATGATATAAAAGAAGCGATTGCCCTTGCCCACCATTCCACGTCGGTTAGCGCGCCTAAAGCAATAAGCAGAAGGAAAGACTGTGCCGTTAAAAACATGGCGGGCGCGCTCCACAGCATTTCATTCTGGCTATTGTGGCTGTTTGAAAGATTATCATACTGGTGCATTAAGAATGAGAATTCATTGTATTCTTCACTGTAATGGGTCTTTTCTATTTTTCTTCTCTCGTAAAATTTTTCGAACATTATAACCCCATACATTTTAACGTAAATAAAAAAGAAATATGTAATATTATACTACATATTTCCGGAAAGCTTCAACATAATATCCTAAATGGATATTAATCCTATCCCAAACAAGCAGTAACCATAATCATGGCGGGATAGTGAAGCATAGGGGCGAGCGGTCTGGATTGCCACGTCGCTGCTTTGCAGCATCCTCGCAATGACGGGCAGCCCGCAATGGGGCAATAGCCGGGGGAGCGTCATTGCGAACTTGCGAAGCAATCCAGAAACAAAACAGCCGAGCGGTCTGGATTGCTTTGCCGCCGCTGCCGCAGCTTTAAGCGCAATGATAGGATGCCGCGATGGGGTAATAGCGCGCGGTGAGCACAACTTGGCAAAGGGCAGGAGCCGGGCGAGGTAATTATCCTGAATAACGCGCTAGGCAGCCTTGCGGGTTGAGAGGGGACTATAATCGTTTACTAAGTTGATGATCATTTAATTCTAAACAACGGCGGAATCGACACATTACAATCATAAAGCGGTTCAATAACAACGCCCAATTGCTCCACCATGTTATTGGAATCCAATACCGACAGGAAGTGTTCAAGATTATCCTGCAAGATCATATGCGCGCTTCTATGATATTTAGTAAAAAACTCTCCTAAGTGCCCTTCGGTCAGGAAAACAGGATAATAACGATTCTTATCACCCTCAGTTGAGCAAGCGAAAAACGCTTGCCTGCCGTTATCAGTATCGCCCACTAAGGTTGAATAATATAATGTTTGATTTTTAAATGCGCGTGCAAATTCCTCCAGACCGATCCGATTAGTTTTATACGCAAATATGGTATCAAGTTGATCGATAACTGTCTCCATACCCTTTAATTCATCAGCGCTTACTTCAATATCTTTATCATTCAATCCAAAAACTTTGATTCCAACCTTCGCGCGGATTGCCGCAAAATAGAGCATGTTGATCAATGAGTCATTTTGAAGAATATAATTGCCTTTTTCGGGGGGCCCTCCATGATTATCATAAACTTTAAATAAAGCTTCGTTAATCAAGCCGTTTTCTCCATGTGTATAAACATAAATAGTATTATCGATTATAGGATTACCGGCTTTAATAACAAGCGACATTTTTCGGCCCCATTGATTCCATATGTCTAGACTTTGCGTATCCATTCTTATAACCTCGAATCTTAATAGGTTCATTTATAAAGCGCTTCCATAAAAGTAAGGCAAACTTAGGAGGGAAATATTAATTAATATTAAATATATCACAAGTAGTAATTTACAAAAGAATCTGAACCGCAATTATATAATATCTAAAAAAAGGCAGTAATCATTATCATGGCAAAAAACGTAACATAGGGGCGAGCGGTCTGGATTGCCACGTCGCTGCTTTGCAGCATCCTCGCAATGACGGGCAGCCGCAATGGGGCAATAGCCGGAGGGAGCGTCATTGCGAACTTGCGAAGCAATCTAGAAACAAAACAGCCGAGCGGTCTGGATTGCTTCGTCGCTGCATTTGCAGCATCCCGTCTAAGCTTCGCTTCCGCAATGACGGGATACCGCAATGGGGCAATAGCCGGGGGGAGCGTCATTGCGAGCTTGCAAAGCAATCCAGAAACAAAACAGCCGAGCGGTCCGGATTGCTTTGTCGCTGCTATCGCAGCTTTAAGCGCAATGACGGCCCGTCATAAGCGGAACGGCGCTTACAATAAAAAGACCGGCAAGAGGTTACTGTTGCCGGTCTTGATT
>CAZDZY010000018.1:0-37863 GCA_964510055.1 uncultured Christensenellaceae bacterium | reverse complement strand
CCACGCGCAGCCCACACCATGCCCACCCCAAAAAGTCTCACGGCTTTTTGGGGACCCCGGGATAGCTTTGCGTAGCTTCGAACCCGGGGACGAAATTGTCAGCCCAGAACGAAAACCATGCAATTTAGTCGCCGAGGAGGAACAAGCAAAGCCGGAAAACTGGCGAAAAACCTTAGTTTTTCGCCAATAAATCTACTTCTTCTTTACAGGTATCCATATCTCGCAGCGATAACCGGGCGATGAGGTATCCCCCTCCGGGTAGGCTTCTATCTCCGGGGCGTCGTCGTGCTCGTAGCCTGTCGCGGGGAACCATTCCGAGTATATCCTCTTCGTAATATCCTGGACAGCTTCCGTTACCGGCCCCACTGCCGTAAACACGGCCCACGTTGCCGCGGGTATTTTCCTTTTTTCCAGCCCTGCCGGCAGCTTGCCTTCCGGAGCATCGGCCGCGATCATATACTCAAACTCCGTCTGGTCTTCTTTAAATTCAAGGCACAGGCCGTACATGTAACTGCCGGCCGCTGCAGCGCATATCTTTTCGCACGTGCCGTCTCTCCAGCAATCTTCCCAGAACGCGGGCACCTCTTTAAAATTCACGCCGTCCTTTGTCGATATGCGTTTCGCCGCACCGATGACTTCAAACTCTTGTTTCTCTTCTATCCTGTAATCCATATCCTTGCCTCCTGTTATCGAAATATGAAAAGATATCTTCGGGAACGCTTTAAGCTCCGCGCCGGGCGCCCTTGCCTGAGCCGGGGTTATGCCGTGCAGCTTCCGGAACGCCTTAGCGAAAGACTCGGGCGTCTCGTAGCCGTATTTCAGGGCCGCGTCTATTACCCTGCACTTCTTCGCGGCAAGCTCCTGCGCGCTCAAGGTAAGCCTGCGCTTGCGGATATAATCGGCAACGGTTACGCCCGTGAGCATGCTGAACGCCCTCTGAAAATGAAAAGTTGAGGACGCCGCGATCTCCGCCGCCCGCTTAATGCTTATATCGCCGTCGAGATTCGCCTCGATATATACGAGCGCGTTCCTCATGCAGTCGATCCATTCCATAAGAGCTCCTTTTCGATAACAAGTATAGCTTCTCCGGTTTAATTAGTCCTGTCTTTTTGTGCCGCAGCGTGACAGGTTTTGCTCCGTATTACAGCCGGATATCCCTGAACAGGCCTTCTTTATCTACGATAACGCGAAATCCGTCTTTAAGCACTTTCCTTGTGCCCGCGTCAAGCGGGCGCGATACCCACTCCACCCCCGCAACAGCGAATTCCGCCTCCAGGCCATTTTCATACCAGACCCTTAGCGAAATCACAGCGCCGTAATGCTCGATATCCGTTTTCAGGATACCGCCGAACCGCGAAAACAGGGAAACGTCCGATAAAAGTTTTTCCGCATTGCGCGTCAGGATTAATATATCGATATCGGAATCTACCCTTTGCTCACCGCGCGCATACGAGCCCGCAAGTATCACAGCCAATATATCGCCGTCGCTTTGAGCCCAATCCCTTACCTCTTTAAGAAAGCCTTCAAAATTCATATCAGTTCCCAAGTTTCTTTATGAACTTATCTATTTCTTCTATATACTTTTCCTGCTCGTCGTCGGGTATGATATGCCCGACTTTGAAAACTCCACGATCTCCACAACGGGCAGGGAACGGCGGTAATTCTCCACGTCCTGCGCCGTTACGTTCGACTCTATCCTGGCTTCCCTGTCCGTGCCCGCAAAGAACTTTACGGGGATATTAAGCCTCGGAAGCTCAGGCGAAAAGTATATCATAGTCGATTCCCTTTCGATGCCTTCGAGCGCTTCCCTGCGCATGAAGTTTAATAGCGGCACTCCCTGATATACGACTCCCGACCAGAATTCAGCGTAGCCCGGCCCTGGCCTCAGGTGCACGGGAGGCTGGTCAACGAGTATGAGGCCGCGCATATCTTCCTGATGTTTAAGGCTCCAGCCCAGCGCATACGACACCCCGCGCGAAAACCCGAGCGCGCAGTATTTTTAAGACCGCAATATCTTACAACGGCGTCTATATCCGAAAGATGATCATCGAGATCATACCCGGTTTTGGGCGTGGAACTCAAGCCCCTGCCTCGCAGGCTGAGCGCAACGGCGCGGCTCTTAAGGGAGGATATTACAGGTATAGCCCGCTCCGCGGGCTCCCAAAGGCCGCCTATTATCAGCAGTGGAGGGTATATGTCCGAAGTGACGCCGTTCTCCAGCACATGTATCTTAACATCGCCGCTGCTCACAAAATAGCTTTTCAAAGTTTTTTCTCCTGTGTGAAAATTCATAAACTAAATAAGTGAATTATATCACAAACTTTGCCATGGATACAGCCATAAACCGCTAGAAGCCGTTGTCTTTTCCAGACCTTGATATCTTTTCCGCTTGTTATGACAATGAAATTATTATACTATAAAAGAGGTGGAGGGTGCGTTTATGACAGTAAAAACTATGAGCGGACGAATATACGTATTTGTTGGCAAATGGGATTCAAACCTTGTATTTGCTCCGCTGGACGGCAAAGACGACGAGGTCGCCATATACTCAGACGTTGAGTTCAAGCAGCTGCTAAAAGAAGGCAGGTTCATGGACGTGAACCCGAAGACATTACAGGAAAAGCAATATTGCTGATATATACCCGCTATTATTGACATACAGGCACATTTTGGCTACTATCAGCTTATACTCATTTTGATAGGTTGATAGTATTATGCGCGCTCGCGAAATAGAAATATCAAGAAATATAACTTTAGCATTGTTCTGGTTCAATCTTGTTAAAAGGCTGACGCCTTATTTTATCGGCTGCGTTTTGGGGGGCATCACTTCAGGCGCGGTTTTCAAACTTACTGACGCCGAACTTGCATTTAAGATAACCGCCTATTTCCAAATAGCTCTTGCTGCTGTTTTGATACCTGCCTTCCTTATATTATGGTCCGTTAACAAACGCCACATGGCTGTTATTGCAAGCGACGCTGTTGTCAGAAATTCAGTCGCCGATTATCTCGTAAATAATATAACAGCGCACAGATACGGATATAATAATTTTTATATGAAAATGCTGATTAAAACAGGTGACGGCCGCATTACCGACTGCCTTGGCATACTTCTTAAAAGCATCAGCCCCGACAGAAGGCAATACGCTGTAAAAACGCTTGGCAGTATAGGCGGAGAAAAAGCGATCGGGCTGCTGAAAGCGGCTGTCGACGATAAAAACTACGACGTTTCCGAGGAGGCGAAAAAAGAGTATTCAAATTTGATTAACGCTTAATATGCAAAAGTGTATAATTACCCGCCCTTTATTTTTTGCAGAAGCAGCCACGCTCATATAAACATATTTAATAAAAAAGTCTGTCGAAAAACGCATTGGCCTTATACGGCTCCGCCGTTAAGGCCAACGTCAGTAACTTCGGAAGCGATTTCAGGCGCCCGCCGGCCATGCGCAGCATAGGCGGGCAAGTATTCAAATAATAATATAAATTCGTGAGCAAGCCGGGCTCTGCCCGCGAAGCCCACACCTTGCGGCTTTGCTTTAGATAAACACTTTAATACTTTCAGTCTCTTAGAAAACACGTTAGCCTTATACGGCTCCGCCGTTAAGGCCAACGTCGGCGGCTTCGAAGTAATTTCAGGCGCCCGCCGGCCATGCGCAGCATAGGCGGGCAAGACCTCGAAGCAAAACCGCAGTTTTGCTTCGAAATAAAGAGAGCGGGAAATAACTCCCGCTCCGTCGTTAACCCCGGAAATTACTATCTTCGGGGTTACCGGTCACCCGGACTGAAGATCGCGCTCCTTATTTCCGCAGTGACAAGGTCATCAAGCCCATGCTGTAAAAACATTTGACTCTCACCTCTTTATTATCATTCTCAAAACACCCGATAATATTCAGAGTATCACAAAGCAAAAAGCCGTAATGCGTTTACATCGCAAAATTTTTATAATATCGCTTTTTACGCTGCATTGTGTGATGAGGTGCGTATATCATAAGCGATAATACATGAATTAATCAGCATTTCGCAATATCGTTCTTAGAAAGGTACAGTATATTAAAGGTACTGTATCTTTCAGCATCTTTAAGTACGATATAAGGGCAGGAGCGGTTTTACAATAAGACGTATCAAGTGATATGATACAAGTATTGCAAGAACGGATATTTATTTAATAATAAATACTTTCAGCGGCTTGTGAATCTTTCGCGCGTAGTCTATTGAAAGCTTAACATTTACGGCCTTTCCGTCCCAGATCGCTACGACAATTTCGGCAGCGTCAACAAGAGTCATCACCAGTTTTTCGGGTGCATACCTGAACTGTTCATCCGACTTGATTACCAGCTTCGGAATATTATTCTCGTCAGCCCAGCGCTCAGCCAGAAGGCCTATACCATCCTCGCCGCTGCATATAAGCTCCGTAAGGCCCGTGGGTATGAACTCCGATATGTCTGCCCAAAGCCCTTTAGGCCCTATTATTGATACCCTCACAGCGATACCTCTTTCAGACTTGGTTTAGACCCGTACTGGCTCTATTAACATAAAAGCACTTTACTTAAAGTTATAATGAAGCCATAACGGCCGTAAGGAGAATAATGAAAAATGAAAAACACTTCGGCCTTCGTATCGAAGAGACCTTATTGAAAAAGTTCCGTTATGTATGCGGATACGAGGGGCGTTCTGCCAACTCGCAAATTCTACATCTCATCAAAAAGTGCGTCTCTGAATACGAACAAGAACGCGGCGAGATAAAAGAGATATCCTCATGATTTCATAAAGTAATAATTGTAATCGTAATATTAAGTATGAGTAAAATGGATATTAATAATAATTATATTACGAAACATCGGTAATATAGATATTATAAACTTCTTTTACTCATAAGGTGTCAAATGGAGTTGTTTCAGATGCATATTATTTTTACAAAACCAATTCAAGCCAAATAGAAAACTATTTTAATCCGAATATATATCATCGTATCTTATTACATATATAGAAGAATATATCGACATCACCGCCGGACGCGCATTTGAAATTGACAGAATCACCCGTCAGTGATAAATTTAAAGCATATTGATATATGAAAGAGGTCTGATATGGGCAGAGGCGGCTCTTTTGGCGGCGGAGGCTTCAGAGGCGGCGGAGGCGGTTCTTTCGGAGGCGGAGGCTTCAGAGGCGGCGGGGGCGGTTCGTTCGGAGGCGGAGGCTTCAGAGGCGGCAGCTTTGGCGGAAGCAGTTCCGGAAGCTCCGGCGGCTTTAGCGGAAACAGCGGCCACAGTAATTTCGGCCTTGGCGGCGGTTACAGGCCGTCGAAT
Source organism: uncultured Christensenellaceae bacterium (assembly GCA_964510055.1). Lineage (GTDB taxonomy): Bacteria > Bacillota > Clostridia > Christensenellales > SZUA-584 > DTFZ01. Next base: position 32,560 of record CAZDZY010000018.1, on the reverse strand, counting down.
TTCGGAATGGGCCTTGGAAACAGCAGCTCCGGTTTTTTCGGGCGCCCCGTGATGCCGGGCAGCGCGCGCGGCTGCGGGTGCGGATCCGGTTTTATAGTTTTTATAATAATCGTTATCATAGCGGCGTTCGTGTTGTCGTTCGGTTCGGGAGATATATTCGGCAATTACAGCGGCGGCAGCGAGGAGATAGTAAAATCGACAATTGTCCGCGAGCCCTTGCCTAAAGGCTCGGTAGCTGAAACCGGGTATTTCACGGATAATGCCGGGATAATAAGCAATGAGACAACGTTGCTGGCCGGGCTTAAAAACTTTTATAACAAGACCGGAGTGCAACCTTATGTATATATAACCGACACGATCGGGGCGGCGGGTTCGCTGGATTCGTTTACAAATTCGCTTTATGACGAGCTTTTTAAAGACGAAGCGCATTTGCTGCTTGTGCTCCAGTTTGAATACGGAGATTTCACCGGCTATAATTTTGTAACAGGATCTCTCGCCAATACTGTTGTTGATATGGAAGCGGGCGATATTCTGGAAGGCTATCTGCAGCGCTATTATTACGACAACAGCCTTTCATACGAAGAGTTTATCAGTAAAACATTCGACGATACGGCCACGCGTATAATGAGCGTCACCACCTCGCCGTGGATACCGGTGCTTATAGTGCTCGGAGTGCTCGCCGTACTCATACTGCTGTTCGTATGGTGGAGACACGCGAAGAAGAAGAAGGAAGAGGAAGCCAAACGCACCGAAGAGATGCTGAAAACTCCTCTCGAGAAATTCGGCGAGACCGGCGACGAAGCTGAGAGGCTGGCGAAGAATTACGACGGCGATCCGGATAACGACACGAAATAGGATTTCTAAAGGAATATAAATAACCCGTACAGGGCAAAGTTAAAATACTTAAGGAGGAAACAAAGATGGCTATTTTATCAAGGTTTGCGGACATTATAAAGGCGAATGTGAACGCGGTGCTCGACAAGATGGAAGACCCTTCCAAGATGATCGACCAGTATCTGCGCGATATGATGGAAGATCTGGCCGAGGTCAAGAGGGATACGGCGGGAGTCATGGCGGAAGAGACGCGCACTAAGAGGCTTATGGACGAGAATCAGGCGCAGGTCGAAAAGTATGCCGACTTCGCGAAGAAAGCGCTCCAGGCCGGAAAAGACGACGACGCGCGCGTATTCATCGGCAAGAAGCAGCAGCTCGAAGCCTCGGGCGCCGGGCTGGTTACGGCTTACGCTACCGCTCACGAGAACGCGGTAAAGATGCGCCAGATGCACGATAAGCTCACGACCGACATAGAGCAGCTCGAGGGGCGCCGCGAGATGATAAAGGCGAAAGTGGCAGTTGCCAAGACGCAGGAGAAATTAAACCAGGTTACATCGCATGTCGGCAAGACGCAGAGCGCTATGGGAGCGTTCGACCGCATGGAAGACAAGGCCGACAGGATGCTCGACGAAGCTACCGCAATGTCGGAACTCAACAAGGAGCCTATCGATGAAGCGCGGGCGCTCGAAGAGAAATATTCCAAGCTGGGCTCTGCCTCTGTAGACGAAGAGCTCGCGAATATGAAAAAGGATATGGGGCTTTAAACATAAGCATACAATACAGGCGGGGCTGATGCTCCGCCTGTTTTTTTATTCACTCCCCTACCATGTTTTCCACAGCATGATATAATATGAGTATAAAATTGGCCTTTATGTGGGGGATATTATGAACGAAGGCGGGATAACGCAACCTGATGCCTCCGGCAGCGCACGAAGGATCAGGGTGACTGTAATATTGACGGTGCTGGCAATAATTGCTACACTCACAACTATACTGAGCACGCAATATAAATTTAACTATTACTATCAAAGCGATATTGATGTAGCGGGTTCCACAGTTGCCCGTGAACCCTTGCCTGAAGGCTGTGTTAAAGAAACGGGTTATTATACCGACGAACTTAATATCCTGATTTATGAATCGGAACTGCTTCCCGGGCTTAATAAATTCTATAACATGACAGGCGTGCAGCCGTATGTTTACCTGACAAGCACCAATGAATTTCATTCTATAAGCGGTCCTACGCAGACCGAGATGAAGGAGTTTGCGGAATCAAAATATCAGGAACTGTTTACCGATGACGCGCATCTGCTTCTGGTTTTTTTCAAAGACAATCAATATTATTCTTCTTATAAATACTGGTATGCCGTCGGGCAGCGGGCATCGTCCGTATTCGATACGGAGGCCGGTAGCATACTTGGAAATTATCTTGACAAGTACTATTACGACCAAGGCCTCACATACGAGCAGTATTTCAGCGAAGTATTCGGCATGACAGCCGAGCGTATAATGAGCGTGACTGTTTACCCGCTGTCGCCGCTTCTCGTAATTCTCGGGGTGCTCGCTGCGGCTGCGATAGCTGCCTCGGTATTACTGGTTATAAGACATATGCGGAGGAAAAGGGAAGAAGAAGCGAGGCGGACGGAATCCCTGCTGAATATCCCTCTCAAAAAGTTCTCTGACAAAGAGGATAAGGCTGAAAAGCTGTCAAGGAATTATGACGACGATCCGAATAATGATGTGAAGCTGTAATGTACCGGGAAACACGCGGTCCACGCATGGTTTTCTACTCAGGATATAATAAATAAACGATATTCGTAGGCGGGGGAATGTTATGAATAAAGGCGGTTTTGACAGCAATAAGGTAAAAGTATGGACACGGTTGGTTAATACGGTCTGCATAATCGTAATCATTATTTGTTTCGTAACCATTGTTATACCCGGCTCTGCGGCAAAACAATATTCCGGCTCGGGCAGCGTAAATAATACTGCATCAGCTGCTGAACGTGAAGCGCTGCCTTCGGGTTCTGTAAACGAAACGGCATATTTCACCGAAAACGCTTTTTTGGATGATCCGATAGTGATCGAGAAAGGCTTGAAACGCTTTTATGAGATTACAGGCGTTCAGCCGTATGTTGATATCATAACTTCGATTAAAGATAATGATAATCCTTTTGTAAGGGATATTGCGGCATACGCGAAGCCCCTTTACAGGCAGCTTTTCACAGACGAATCCCATCTGCTGCTTGTGTTTTGTTTTGATTTTGAATGGGACGATTACGATTGTTATATCGTTACCGGATCAAAGGCTAAAACGGTTGTCGACAGCGAGGCGGAAAACATACTTTTGGATTATATAAAACTCTATTTCGATGATCTTGGCTTATCCGAAGAAATGTTCAGCAACGCTTTCAGCGACGCCGCCGACCGGATAATGAACATTACGCAGGCAACGTCATCCGGTATACCGGTATCTATATTTCTGGGCGGAGCAGTCATACTCGTGCTGCTGTTCGTGTGGCTGATCAACATAAACAGGAAGAAAAAAATAAGGGCGCGTCAAAACGAAGAGATCCTGGGTATGCCCCTCGAGCAGTACGGGGCGGATACCGCGGCTAAAGCCAAAATACCGTCACAAAACTACGTTAACGTTTCGGATAGCCCTGCGGAGTCTGGCAATGCTGCGAATGCAGCTGCAGTCCAGGAGGCGCATATAAAACGCATAATCGATATGAATATTGCCGAAACCGCAAAATATGACGGTCTGGCACGGCAGGCGCTTAAGGCGGGCAGAGAAGACGACGCTAGAATCTTCATTGGGAAAAAGCTGGACCTCGAAGCTGCGCATAAAGCGCTTGACGCGGCATATAACAACGTTGTAAACATGCGCAGGATGAGCGGCGGGATCACGGGCAACGTACAAAGCCAGACGATAAACGTGAAGACCACTGTCATGAAGGACGGGAAGATAATAAACCAGACCTCGTACTCGAACAGCCCGCAGGGCGCGCCTGATGTTTTCAGCTCTTTGGGCGGCGAGGCAGACAGGCTGCTTGCCCAGGCGAATGCCATGCTGGCAGCGATGAACAATATGCAGGCAGATTCGTCCCAAGCGTTTCACGAACAGGCCGCTCAGGGCGATCCGTCTTATAACTCCGTATCCGTTACGTTCCCGAAGGATGACGCCGAGGCGCTTGCGGAGAAATACGCGGCAGTGGGCAATCCGGCCGTCGAAAACGTTCCTGATACAAAGACTGCGGGCAGATACTCTCCCCGCGTCAGCGACGAGCTCGCAAATATGAAAAAGGATATGGGGCTATAACAAAAACACACCATACAGGCAGGACGTATGCCCCGCCTGTTTTATTTTGCTTGATATTTTTGATGCACTCCCCTACCATGTTTTCCATTTCGTGATATAATACAGTCATCATTAATGGCTTTTTTATGTGGGGTGCGTTATGAACGAAAACAGGATTAATAGATGGACTCCAGTCATCGTTATAGCCGTTATAATTATAATTATTCTCTGTACAGCAGTACCCGACATATCAACTTTGATGATGATGCTCCTGGTATTGGTAGTGCTGGCCGTACTCATTCTGTTGTTTAGGTGGGGCGCTGTCACAGGGGCAAAAGCATCCGGGAGTCAGGCCGCAGTCAATGCGCTCAGGATCAAAAGGGCTGTTATCATCGCTGTAATAACGATCATAACCGTATACACAGCTGTGCAGGTCACTGAAAATAAAGCCGGCCGGTACTATGAGCTCTATCATAATGAGTTCTTGTACGATCAGTACTTGCAGAATAACTTCTGGTCATGGCTGCCTGTTTTTATCGTAGTTCCGGCGCTGGCGATATACGCGCTGTATGCACTGATTTCAGGGTACGTGAAGAAGAAAAAAGAAACGGAAGCACGGCAGTTGGAAGAACTGATGGATACACCTCTTGAAAAGTTCTCCGACAAAGAGGACAAGGCTGAAAAGCTTGCGGATAATTATGATGGCGATCCCGGCAACGATATAACGTTATAAGCGCCGCAGGGCGTGGAACGATTTAAGGTAATGTTTCTTTTGATATTATAATTTTTCATTAATGACTATTATATGCGGGGTATCGTATATGGATAAACGCGGTATTGACAGCACAACAATAAAAATATTGACCCGGGCTTCGAACATGATATGTATTATCGTGCTACCCGTTTGTTTACTGATCATTTTAATACCGGGCACAACAGCAGCGTTCGAGGACTTGGTCTCCCATAGTTCTGTTTTTGACTCGCAGTGGTTTACCATTCCCATGATATTTATAGCATTAGTCGTACTCGTGACACTGTTCGCGTTATTAAGAAATTTTAATATGCAGAAGATATTAAAGGCGCAGCAAGACAAGAATATACTGGGTATGCCGCTCGAGCAGTACGGCGCCGACATCAGATCTGCAGAAGAGACTCCGGCGCAAGATCGCGGGAATCATAGATTTGGTAAAGCTATGACGCAGGAAGCCCTTATAAAACGCCTTATGGACGATAATGCCGCTGAAATTGCGAAATACGCCAGACTTGCGAGGCAGGCGCTTAAGACAGGCAAAGAGGATGAGGCATGGATATTTGTTGATAAGAAACAGGAACTCGAGGCTTCAAGAGTCTCTATTAAAGCCGAATACGCCAAAATAGTGAATACGCGCCTTTCCAGGGCTTCCGTTGGGCCCGGCCGGCAGAAAGATGAAGCCGAGATCCTCGCCGAAAAGTATGCCGCTGCCGCGAGGAGAGCGGCTCTTGAAAAAGAGAGAAAGAGCGCCGTCCATACTAAGGCCTCTGTTGATAAAGAGCTCGCGAAGATGAAAAAGGATATGGGACTGCAAATATAAACAAGTACCGTACAGGCGGAGCATATGCCCCGCCTTTATATTGAGCTTTAGCACTGATAATGCAAGAAGGCAGCCTGTCAGGCTGCCTTCTCTGTTCTTTTTCTATTTCTCTTCGCTTTTCTTCGCGTACTTCTCGAAGCTTTCCTTCCCCTGCGCTTCCCACCACTCGTCGTATACTTTCTCATAATCAGAGTTTGCTTCTTCGCTTTCTTTTTCGCGGTCCTTCTCAAGCTCTTTAGTAAGCTCATTTCTTATCTCTTCTTTTATCTGCTCTTTTACAGAGCCTTTATCCTTCTTGTCTTTTTTCTTGCTGTCCGAAGAGCCGCCGCCCAGCCGCCCGAACAGTATCGACGAAAGTATCAGCAGCCCTATCCCCTGCCAATAGGTCACCTTGGGCAACCCGAATATCAATGGCATCAGCCAGTTCCACAGCCACATTATCACGAGCCCGAACAGGAAAGCGGCCGCTATTCCCAAAATCACCATCCCTATTACTTTCAATACCTTCATCGCTATATTGACTTTGTCTTCCGTATCGAATTTTTCATCAAATTTTTTTTCGATTTTGCCCATTTACTTATCCTCCTCCGCTATATATCCGCGTATCATTTCTTTGAGTTTTTTTGTTGCCCTGCTCTTCCTCGAAAGCAGGGTGCCCAGTTTTTCGCCCGTTTCGCGCACGAGCTCGCCGTAGCTCCGCCCCTTTATCTCCGTCTCCACGAATACGTATCTCTGGTTCTCCTCCAGCCTGCCGATCGACAGCATTATCACTTGTTTAAGCTCCCCTTTGAGTACGCTTTCCTCCGTGCTCTCCTTCTTCCCCTCGGCGTCTTCGGATGTAAGAGTCTCCCTGTTTCGCTTTTTGAAGTGGTCTTTCGCGCCGTTTTCAAGCATCGTGTAAACATATGAGGCGAGATTCTTTATGCCGGCAAGGTTGTCTTTATAAAGAAGCCTGAGCGCTGCCTGTTGTATCAGGTCTTCGATATCGTAATCGTTAAGGTTGATAAACTTTATTCGCAGCAGCCTTCTGAACCACTCGTAGTTCTCTTCAAAGACCTGTTTTAGCTCTTCCCTGTACAGCTGCTCTCACCTCCTTCACACCCCAAAAAGCCTTTATTCGTATAGAATCCCTTTTTGGGGAGATCCTCCAGCGATTCTTTCGATCCATTGAACTCTGGCTTTTTGGGGACCCCTCTCTATACTCCGACTTTTTATAAAACCTTTTTTGATAACCGGTTACACGGATATGACGACGCAGGATGGAAAATATTGCGCCGGGATCATAAATAATATATTAACCCTCTGTACTTGTTCCCGCCGCACCGCTTATATTTCAAATCACTCCGTACATATGCTATAATAAAACATATATCTGTTTCAAGCCCGCTCAGAGAAGATTTTTTATATGAGAAAGGATTCGAAATGAAAAATGCTAAAAAGATCTGGCTCGTTTCAGCCGTTCTATTTATCGTAATACCTTTACTCGTATCGTGCATACGGCTAAAGCTTACTCCGGTCTACAGCCGCGAGCCTGAAAACCCTTCGCCTTCTCCAACTGCGGTCTTGGAAGAGGCCTCGCCTTCCCCAACTACGGCGTTAGAAGTGCCTGATGCCTCCGCAAACAAACCGGTATACGACGGCGCAAACAGGCCGAAATACGATATAAAGTTAAAATTCGACGAGGCAGGCCACTCTGCGGAAGCCTCCCAGACCGTTGTTTATACGAATACGGCTGCGGACAGCATGGCCGAGCTGTATATGCATATCTACCCGAACCATTTCAGCAAGCAGGAATATGTGGACATGAGCTTTATGGGCATGCCCTCATATTACGACGACGTATTCGATCCCGGGAATATTGAGGTAAAAGAAGTTGACGCCGCGGGCAAGCCCGTGAAATTTGAAGTGCAGGGCGAAGACGAGACCTTACTTAAAATACCGCTTGAAACTCCGCTCGGCAGAGGTTCATCTGTAGAATTGAGCCTTGAATACAGCCTTAAAGTGCCGCACCGCATAGGCCGCTACGCCTGGGGAGACGTAGGGACGTCTTTCGGCAACTGGTATCCCATAATGGCTATGTACGACGAACAAGGGTGGAACCTCGACAAATACTACGAGATAGGCGACCCGTTCTATTCGGAAACGGCGGACTACGCTGTTACGATAGATATGCCCGAAGGTATGCAGGCGGCATTTACGGGCGACGTAATAAGCGATACGACGGCGGACGGCAGGCGAGTGCTTTCTCTTTCAGAGACGGGAGTAAGGGATTTCGCGTTCGTGCTGAGCAGCGATTACGTTATAGGCGTTGATACCGTCGACGGCATAGAGGTCCGCGTGGCCATTCCGAAAAAGAATGAGGAATACATGGACGAAGCGATGGGCTACGCGACAAAATCGTTAGCGGTCTATAACCGTTATTTCGGCAAATATACTAACGACGCTTTTACGGTCGCGTTCTCCGACTTTGACAGCGGTATGGAATACCCCGGAATAGTGCTTATTTCGGCAAAATATCTTGAAGACAGCGAAGGGTTTTTCTACGTCGAAAATGTTATCATACATGAGGTAGGGCACCAGTGGTGGTACAGCGCGGTCGGGAACGACGAGGTAGACGAATCGTGGCTCGACGAAGGGCTCACCAGTTTTACGGAAATGGTCTACTACAGCGATAGCTACGGCTGGGATGAATTAGCCTTTATTTTCCCGCAGACTGAGCCTGAAGAAGGCTTGCCCCTCGACAGCTCCCTTACCGCTTTTAACGGCTGGGACGATTACGTATATGTATACACATTCGGCAGGTCGTTTTTTAAAACGCTGATGGATAAGATGGGCCAGGACGAGTTTTTCACGATGCTTCAGAAATATTACGCCACTTACGCGTACGGGATAGCGACAGCGGACGATCTTCGCGGCCTCGTCGCGGAAACGGGCAACGCGGACGCGCTCGAGTGGTACGACGAGAGCGTCTACGGAAAATAACTATCCGGATCATTACCGGGGCACAGCCCCGGTTTTTCTTTTGTCCGATTATTCATATTTCGACAATATCGATGAAAATATTTACCTGTTTGGTTATGTTATGTTATAATTGCTCATAACTCCATAGTATCATCTCACATTAAAAATATCGAACTTAAGGAGACCGCTATGCAGGACGACCTGGATATACGATTAAGGGACGCGCGAAAAAGAGTTCTTCGTTTAAATGAGATATCCGATATGCTCAAGCATATGCAGATCGATAAGGAAAGAATAGAAAAGAACATATTAAAATATAAGGCCTCTCTTGCCGACGCTAGCCTTGAGGTCTCTAAACTCGAAGCAAAACCCGCGTCTTTTTTTAGTTCCGCGTCCGTAAAGGCAAATAAGCGGCTGGAAATGGAACGCAATAATACAGCCGTCGCAAGGCTGAGGTGCAGCAGGGCCGAGAAGGAACTCAGTGAACTCATCCAAAGCATAGAAGATCTTAATACGGAAAGAGCGCGTCTTATCGGGGCAGGCGAAGAGTATAAGGACCTATACGAACAAAAAAAGCAAAAGCTGATCGCCGGCGGCGGAGACGTGGCGCAGCTTATATTCGATCTGTCATATAAGATCGATATTGCAAGAGCCAGGTTAAAAAAGATAAGTGAAGCCTGTAAGGCATGCGATAAAGCGATATCGTATCTGGACGGTTCGCAAAAGAAACTCGAAAAAGCGAAAGACTGGGGCGTCATCGATATCATGGGTGGCAAGTTTGTATCAAGTTCAGTCAAGCACAGCTATATAGACGGAGCGATAAGCGACGCCAATAGCGCAAAAGTGATCTTAAGTACATTGCCGTCAGAGGATATTGACCCCGGAGCAAAGATAGATATCAAATCGACAGGCGCAGGCCGAAATATAGATATCTTCATGGATAATGCCTTTATAGACAGGGCTGTTCAGGGCAGGATCAACGGCTCGCTTGGCAAGGTATCCACCGAAAAAAACAATCTTCAAAGCAAGCTGTTTAAGCTTATTGTAATGGAACGTCAGGAGAAGAAAGCCCTTGACGAAATGGAAGCAAAACTTGACTCCCTGATATTTACCTGAAACCGGAGCGCGTAAAAGCCGCGCTAAGCGGCTGTAAACAGGAAAAATTATTTGTTACCCTTCTCTTTATGCTATAATTACTATATAAAACCATAATTAAATGCTTATTACGGAGGAAGTTATGCAGGATGATATTTACAGCCGGCTCAGCAAGGCATATGAAGGGGCGGCGCGCTGCAAAAAGATAGAAACGATGCTGGTGCAGATGCGGCTTGAAAAGAACAAGCTTGAGGAAGTCCTGCCGGGATTTAAGCAGGCGATGGCTAAAGAGAACCTTGACGTATACGAGCTCGAATCGAAAGGCGCGTCTTCATTTTTACACTCTGTTTTTGGGGATATGGAAAAGAAACTTAAAAAAGAGCGCGGCGAAGCGTTGATCGCGAGGTTTAAATGCAGGCAGGTAGAGAAAGAACTGGAAGAGATAATTGCGTGTATAGAGTCTCTTGAAGCAGAAAGAAAAAAGCTGGAAGGGTGCGGCGAAGAATACAGGAGGCTGTATAAACAAAAGCTGCAGGTATTGCTCCGCAAGCACGGCCCTTCGGCCGAGCGCGTAATGGAACTCGTCGAAGACATAAACAACGCCAAGTCGTTTTTAAAGGAAGTAAGAGACGCGGCCGCAGCCGGCAAAGAAGCTATGCGGTACCTCTACAGCGCGCAGGACAACCTTACAAAAGCTGAGCAAATAGGCGTTTTCGATATGGCAAACGACGGGTTTAGCAATGGCAAGACCAATGTCATGACAGGGATGATAGAAGGGTGCGATAAATACAGGCGTATAGACAGCGCCGGATTTGAAGCGGGTATCGCCCAAAGCGCCATAGAAGGTTTTAAATCGCAGCTTGCCAATATCAATATGAAGATAAGCAATCCCGATATCGGTGTTGTTAAGCCTAGTAGATGGCTTCGCGTATTCGATGTTGGTTTCGATAAATTAATGGTAGACTGGTATGCTCAAAAGCAGATCGGAAATTCTCTTCATTCAGTTAATATATCGATAAGAGACGTTCAGGAAAAGGTGACGATACTGAAAACGCTCGAGATAGAGACTGAGCGCCGTATGAACGAACTGAAAGCAAAGCTTGATAATATTATACTCGGCCTGCAGCCCGACCAGGAACATCTGTCGGAAAACATCAAGAGTGTATTGGAATAAAGCGAGATAGTATAAAGGGCGGCGGGCTTTACAGCTGCAGCCGGCCCTTATTTGATAAGGAGTGATATGTCTATTAAAAGAGCGGTGTTATTAGCTGCAGCGATACTTATAGCCCTCTCCCTCTCCGCGTGCGCCGTAACGGCGGATATTACGTCTCCCCCGCCGACGCCGATGGTTTCGCCTACGCCGACGGCGCTGCCATCGACTGCGCCGTCTATTTCACACGAATCCCTACCTGGAGGGTATATTCCAAATTCGGGTTCCGGTTTGTATGAAGATGAAGACTATATAATATTCAAGAGCGGAAACGACATACTCGTTTATGATAAATCCGGTCGGTCTGTACAGACATCGCTAAGGCGCTGCAGCGCATTCACGTACTCCGAAGGCGTTATCTATTACGCTTTCTACGACTCTCAAGACGAGCAGAGGTGTATCAGGGCGTATGATATCAAATCAGGCAACGACAAGATAATAGAAAATGTTAAGAACTTCGTACCTTCGATGCTGGCAAGCGGCGGAAGGCTCTATTATTCCCTCCGCACAGACCCCGAGGATGAACTATCAACGGAGCTTTTCAGTATGTTGCCGGAAGGCGGGGATTTAAGGAGCGAAGGTATAAGCGGTTTCATTGAGTTCTGCGTTGCCGACGGAAGCATTTATTATAACGGTTCGGGGATATGTGAATTCTCCGGCGGCACAGCTAAAAAGATAATCGATGAGGAAGCCGATTTGTACAAATTCGAGGTCATGGGCGGCAGGCTCTTTTACTGGGACGGCAGCGGTAATATATGCGCTTATGACATCGCAACAGGAAAGATTGAACAGTGCGTCCATCCAAACGGCTGGGACGCCGATTTCGCGCTGCTCGGGCAAAATATTATCTACGCCGAACCCGGTGATTTCATAGACGAAACTCCCGGCAAACTCCGCGTCTACACTAGCGGGGGCGTGGGCGAAGATGGGCTGCAGCTGGAATTAAACTGGTACGAGATGTATACCTCGGGCACCGGCGCTTATTTTTCGCCTTACAGCTACGACGGCACCTGCAAACTTTACAGGATCGCTCTGAATGAAGGTAAACCAGCTTATGAGCAGGTGTTCAGCTATACCCCTAATAAAACGCCCTCAGACGATACCGTTATTTTCGCCGGTGCATGGGGTAGTATCTACGGCGGATATTCGGGCGGAGAGTGGCTCTCTCACAGCGAAGCGGCCGCGTACTGCAAAAATCCTGTGAAGTTCTATGAATACAACCTTTTGGGGAAGGTCAGGATCATACAATCATCCGGGGTCACGAGTTCAGATGTGGGCGGCGGTTACATCGGCTCCGCGGTGATCGGAATGGACCCGCAAATCTCTGATGAAAACGGCTATTTCTCGCTGAATATCCCCGAACGCCAGCATAAGGATATCAGCTACTCCAAGGATCCGCTGTGTTATACATACCTTTATTCCGTACCGCCGAAAATGCTGCTGAATATTCAAAGGGTCTCTGATACGTCATACATTAACCCTTTGATTCAGGACATCCTCGATGAAAAATTTGGCAAAGGCGTGGCAGAAGCGGCCGTACGAATAGCGGTAAACGCGGATATTGACGGGGACTCCCAAAAAGAGACCATAGTCAACGCTGACAACTGCGCGGACGAGTTCGAATATTCGGGCGGCGACGTAACCGAAGACGCCATGGGAAAACCATGGTACTGCATGTCATTTATTATCGACGAGGGCGAAATGGTAATGATAAGCGATTTTTACAGCGTCGACGAGGAAGGGTACTGGGCGATCGCTTTCATGTATGTACAGAACATAATCGATCTCGACGGAGACGGTAAATACGAGATCGTGCTTGACTGGTCTGCGTGGGAGATGTTCTATACGGAAGTCTATAAATACGACGGAAACACCCTTACGCAGGTATTGTATTATTGTACCGGAAGCTGAGGAAAATATGAAAAAAATAGTATTATCGTTTCTACTGATTACCAGCCTTCTCGTCGCGTGCTCGGCACCCGCACCGGCGGATATTACGTCTCCCCCGCCGTCTCCCCCGCCGACGCAATCGACGGCCGCTTCGCCGCCGTCGCCGCTGTCGACTTCGCAGTCTCCCACGCCTTCGGCTTCCGCGTATAAGCAGCCGACGGAAGATACCGTGATAATCGCCAACGAAGAAGGATATATCGTCGGCGGCTATTCCGGCGGGGAGTGGCTCGACAGTGCCGGGGCTGCCGCTTACTGCGGAGGATCCATGGAGTTTTATTGCAATATCGGATTTTCAACTGAAACCGTCCATTCGTCAGGCGTACATATGGAGAACGGCGGGTACCGCCTCGATATCGCGCAGACCGATCTTTATAACTGCCTGTATTACGCAAATCCGGAACGTTTTCCGGAATATGGAGAGGATAAGTATAAACTGGTCAAAGAGGCGGTCCAGAAGCGCCTTGACAGTCATTACGGCAAGGGAAAGGCAGTGGCGTATGTAAACCTGAGCTTTAACGTTGATATCGACAACGATGGAAAAAGCGAGATATTATTCAAAGCAACTTCCTTTGACGAGGGCTCTTATGATGCGGACTGGTACGACATGGCCGGGATCATTGAGGAAGACGGCTCCATGCATTTTATCGCGGAAAATTACAATACCGGTACAGAAGACGACATACTAAGCTGGATATGCGATGTTATAGATATTGATGGTGACGGCGCCTGCGAATTTGTCGCGGGATCTACAGACTTTGAAACGGAAATGGTAAGTATATATAAATATGACGGCAAGGATTTTACGAAGGTTTTATCTACCGCTATGCCCGAGGCCGGGCTCGATTCACCGGCCGATTATCCGTCTCCTATGCCGCCCCCGGATATAACATATAAGCAGCCCGCCGAAGATACGGTTATAATCGCCGACTCCTTCGGTTATATTATAGGCGGCTATTCGGGCGGAAAATGGCTTTCCCCCGAAGAAGCCGCAGCCTATTGCGTAAAGCCTATGACTTTCTATGAGTACAACCTCGATAGCCGCGGCGGAGAAATCAATTCTTCCGGCGTAAGCAGCGAGGAATCGTCCGTTACTGACGTCTGGACTAAAGGCATAGATGAGTCCACATTATTTGATTACGTGTATCTGCTTGATATTGGGGATACCGAGCCTTCGGGCTTTCTTTTCTACGCCGGGCAGGACCGGTTCCCGCAGTCAAGCAAGCTTTCCGATACCTCTTTGGTATTGGACGCCGTCCAGCCGCGTCTTGACGGCCATTTCGGTGCGGGCAAAGTTGAAGCGAAAGTAAACAATGCCGTGACTGCCGACATCGACGACGACGGAAAAAACGAAATAGTATTCAATTCGTGCAATACATTGGCCGATGATTCCGAAGATTACGATGATTCGGAAGATTATGAAGACTACGAAGATGATGAAGATTACGAATATGAAGGCGACTGGTATTGCCTCTCCGGCATTATCGAAGAAGACAGCTCGCTGCATTTACTTTGCGAGGATTATTCAGGCATAATCGATGAGGCTGAAAGCGAAATTATCAGTAATATAATAGATATTGACGGCGACGGCATATGCGAAATAATCTCCGAAGTTAACGGGTACGAAGTGTGGACGACTATAGTCCAAAAGTATGATCCTAAAACGGACGGCCGCGAGTTTACGGACGTGATATTTTATCAGGAATCCGCATGATATAATAAAGGAGCAGATGATATACATTAATATAGATAGGAGGATAATCATATGAAACGTTCTATCGTGTTTATTTTGTTGATCATTATGATACTTGTTTTCGCTTCATGCACTATTACCGTGAACGTTCCCGGCCAGACGAACCCTTCGGAAAAACCCTCCGTTTCTCCGCAGGCTTCGCGCTATGCCGGCCCTTCCGTTATTTCGTCTTCGGGCGCAGTCGCCGGAGGGTACGCCAATGGGCAGTGGCTTACTAGCAGCGAGGCGGCGCAGCTTTGCGGCAGCCCGCTCAAATTCTACGCGTATAAACTGACCGGACCGGCCGGGACGGTCGATACCACCGGGATGACAATCTATGAAGATGATGGCCCATATTTTTATTCATGGGTCTCCGGCATGGGCGAAGAAGACGAGGTCGATATGTATTCGCTGCTTCCCGAAGAAATGTTTGAGCCCGGCGAATATGAGGCCGACCCGCTGTCCTGCGTATATTATTACACCACACCCCCCGAAAGCCTGCCCGAAATAACCGTTGTTTCGGATATGTCAGCTATTCTGCCCGTAATACAGCAGAAGATCGATGAAAACCTCGGCGCGGGCAAAGCCGCAGCCCTGATACGCTCAGCCGTATCAGCGGACATCGACAGCGACGGCCAAACGGAAACAATAGTAAACGCCGACAACTGCGCCGACAAGATGTACGACGAGGTTCAAAACCTGTACACCATAGCCTGCATAATCGAAAGCGACGGCCGGGTGGTAATTGCCGCGGAGTTTTATGTGCCGGAGAGCATAGAAGAATACCAGGAGCCTGTACTCATATATATCCAGAATTTAATAGACCTCGACGGCGACGGGCTGTGCGAGATCGTTCTTGACAACTCGGCGTGGGAATCATGGTGGATGGACGTTTATAAATACGACGGGACCGGACTTACAAAGGTGCTTACATACGGCGCCGGGGTATGACGGATAAATAGGGGGATACGTTTTTGGATGATACGGACAGGCTCAAACAGCTGAAGCAGGCGGTAAGCCGCGCGGGCGCGGTAAAAGCCGCTATAGAACAGGCGAAAGAATACCGCGAGGCGCTGGAGCAAAAGTTGAAAGTCCTTAAAGAATCGAGTTTCAAGGAAGAAAATGAAGCCGCTATACTCGAGGAAGATAAAGTCTGGGCGTTTTTCCTGTCGCTTCGCGGCAACCTTAGCGAGCGCATTGAGAAGGAAAAAGCGGAAGCGCTTGCTGTAAAACTAAAATACCAGGAAGCTCAAAAGGAACTCGCCGAGCTTGACAGCGCTGCTATAATTCTTACCGCAGAGCAGGCAGGCCTTGAGGGTTGCGATCATGAATATGAACAATACTATGATCAAAAGAAGCAGAGGCTGATAAATGAAGGAACCGCTGCCTCTGCGCGAATACTGGACCTGTCGGAGGAGGCTGGCCGCGTCAGGTCAAGGTTGGCTGCGATAGGCGGAGCTCTGGAGGCAGGAGAGCAGGTAATTGCCGCTTTGGATAATATAAACGGACAGCTTAAACAGGCGGAAGAGTCGGATGGCGACGGTATGGGCGGTTTTTTGGGCCTTATAGTCGTAAGCGTTGACAGGCGCGAATGCCTCAGCGAGGCGGATGGACAGGCGAAGAATGCTCAGCAGTTGTTTGAAGCATTTAAAACGAAGGCGGCAAAAGTAACAGAGATGCAGGGTAAAACTGTATTAACAGGTTTTTTGGTCGCGGATATACTGTTTGAAGGCTTTACCGTCAAAGGCGGATATCAGGACAGGCTTGACCGTTTGAAATCGAACGCGGCGGTAATCAGAAGCGAGATGCTATGTAACGTAATTAAACTCAGACAGCTTTCTGACGAGGCGCAAAGCGCATTGAGCGGCCTTGTAACGAAACTTGACGCGCTGGTGCTGGGCTCTGCTGATTAATAACGGGAGTCCTCTTTATACTGCCGGCCGGCAGGCAATGATTTGATATTCAGGAGGTAACAACGCCCTTGAACGCGATATGCCCTGGGACGAAGACGGAGACGGAATGTATGAGATAGTGATCGATAATTCAGGATACTAATGGTATGAGACCGCAATATTAAAATACGACGGAAAAGCGCTTAATCTGGTTTTAGACCATAATTACGGGTCATAATAAATATCCGGTTATATGCTGCATTCAGGGAAGCTGTACCGCTGGTACGCAAAGGCGCTGCGTTAAAGCGTCAAAAGAATAAGCCGGCTGAGCGGACGCCCAGCCGGCCTTTATACCTGAAAGTTTTAAGCCGATCAGTCTAAAAAATTACCACCAGAAGCCGCGGCCAAAGCCGCAGCCGAATCTACGGCCACAGCCGCAGCCGAATCCACGGCCAAAGCCACAGCAACGGCCACGGTCAAAGCCACAGCAGCGGCCAAAGCCAAAGTCGTCAAAGCCGTTCCATCCGCACATATCCGTTTCTCCTTTCATTGATATAATATAGTGACACTATATAATATTCATCGATAACGGATAGGTGAAAAATAACCGCGATTCAATATCCCGGGCAAGAAAAAACATGCGCATGTAATATATGTCATTTGACTTTTATCATAATAATCAATTATTATATAAATATTAAGACGTGTAATATTAATGTAATATTTTATCGCGAGGCTTTGCTGTGTTTTTGTATAGGTTTTTAAGTTTTTGGCGATAATCCAGAAGAATAAAAACTTATAGATATACTGCATATATAAAAGGGGCATCCGATGAACGGGCCGGTAAAAGTATTGAAAACTATACATAAGAGAAATCCGAAAGTAAAATTATATATCGTTTCAGCCTGCGCCTTAGCTGCGATAGCTGCTATTATTGTAATAATAATCAATACCGCGCGTTATAACGCCATTATGGGCAGCATAAGCGGAGAGACCGTAGTAAGCGGAGTCTCGATAAACGGAACGGATATCTCCGGCATGACAAAAGCGGAAGCTTTGTCTGCCGCCGAAAGCATAGCCGGCGGAATGCTTGACGCTGAGGTCGGCATAGACGTCAACGGAGAGATCAATAAGTTCACTATAAAAGACCTGGGATTCAGCGCAGACTTTGAGAGCGTTTTGAATGAGGCCGTCTCATACGGGCATGTCGGCTCAGAGGAAGAATGCAGAGATGCCGTCATAAACGCCGCAAACAACGGCATGGATTTTCGGGTCGTGCTCACTGCGGACAGGGAAGCCCTTTTGACGTCTCTGGCGCCGCTGAAGGAAAAGTGCGATAAAGCAGCCGCGGCCGCGGGCGTCCTTTTCATGCCGCGCGGGTATCTTTCGGACAGTACGAAATACGAACCCGACGAGCAGGCGCTCATAAAAGCGTGCGCCAACGGTAAAGCGATAGAACTGCCCGGCGATATCGCACGCATACCCGAAGACCAAATGCCGAATAAATTAAGATATGAGTTTTATAAAGACACCAAGTTCGTAAAAAACTATATCCCGGAACAGGCGGATGTTTCTCGTTTTCTCATTAACGATAACGCCTGCGAGACTGTCGATATAGAAGCGCTTGCGGACAGCGTTATAAACACCGCGCAAAGCGGCGGTTCCTCCGCATTGATAAGCGCGCCTATGACGGAGTTCGATGTAAGAAAGAATATTTCGCTCATAGCGTCGTGGACTTCAAGTTATGCGAGCCATAACGGTTATAACCGGAACTGGAACGTAGCGAAGCTGTCGGGGCTTATCAACGGCGTAGTGATACAGCCCGGAGAAGAGTGGTCGATAAACAGACAGGCCGGAGACAGGACAACAAAGACGGGCTGGAGAAAGGCCGCCGGCATAGAAAACGGCGGCTATACCGATCAGCCGGGCGGCGGCGTGTGCCAGATATCGAGCACGCTGTATAACGCCGCTATAAGGGCAAACCTCGAAATAACCGACTCGACGCATCACTCCATAATTTCGCCTTATATACCGCTCGGCCTTGACGCAACCATAAGCTCGGGCGCGCCAGACCTGAAGATAAAAAATAACCAGACGGCGCCTGTATATATCGTTTCCTATACCAACCCTGCGGATAAAAACGTTACTGTCGAGATATACGGGCAGCCGGTCAATGACCCGGAGTACGGAGACGTTATACTTACGTTTACTTCAAAAGACCTTGGCTCTTTCGGCCAGAGGCCCGGGATGAACTATGTTTACAACGCGACCGTATCGTATGACGGTTCGCCTATACCTCCCGGGGGATCGGTCGTTTACGCCGAGTCGCGCCCGGGCAAAAAGGCGCAAACATATAAGCATATTTTATCGCCCGACGGCACGGAGCTCAAGACAGAGAAGTTCACACACTATGAGTGGCGTCCGATAAACGGCACGACCTATGTGAACGGCCCCGATCCGGCTACGGTAACGCCTGAGCCGACCTTCCCGTTCTGGCCGTTCCCTGATCCGGGGCCTACGCCGGAGCCTAAGCCGACAAAACCTCCTAAACACAGGTGACCGTGACCTGAGACCTTGACATTACCGGACTGATCAAAACAGTTTTGCCGGCACTCTCCTGCCTGGCTTTGTTAAGTCCATTTACGTATACTCAAGGTTGTGTACGTTCTGTTTGTTTTTTTCTTCTCAATTTTTTTAATAAAATCAGAACTCCCGGAGAAAGTATGGTCATCAGTCCTCCGGCCCAAAAGAGTAATATCAGCGGTTTTGTAACATAAGGAACGGCGATACCGCCGTCAGGCATCATAAACGCGTCCGGTGCATTAACTATAACGTCTTTGAATACAGAGCTTAATATTATTACGCCGTTGTTTGAGAGGCCTGCCGTTGGCAGGCTCGCCCCTTCTATCGTTATAAAGCCAGCGCTCTGCGGGGCGGCCGCGTAAGCCTCAGTGCCGAACCCCGACGAAACTACGGCGCCGATCACAAGCAGCGCCATACCGATGTGAAGTATGTAATACCCCGCGCTGTTTTTGAAGCCCGAAACAAGCCATAAACAGGGCGGCATCAGGCATATCCACAATAATATTATCAGCAAAATATCCGTACAGCCTGCCGCGGCGGCAGCCGCAATCGCAAGCGCAGTGCTTACGAGAAGCATTGCGGGTCCTCTGCGCACAAGAAATTCCTTGTCCTTAAGCAGCAGCAATACACTGCACAGAATAACGAAGATTACGCTGATTATAGTATAGTATCCTTCGGGAGTCGTTGCGTGTGTGACCAGCGGCGCTGCCGTACCGGCGGCTATCAGAAAAGCGTAAGCATAGATCACGCGGACGAACAGCAGCCCAGCGTCTTTCAAAGAGTTCAAAAAACGCTGCTTCGCGCGTTTAATTGCATTCCTGCGGATCTTATATATTGCCGCCCAACACAGCGCGGCAGTTACCAGTACCAGAATAGAAACCGATATCAATGCGTTTCCTTCGGTATACGCGTGGGCGGATGAATCTTTGAGTATTCCGCTGCGCGTCATAAATGTGCCGAGGCATGCAAGTGTAAACGGTATTACGCACATTGCGGGCGTTTGTTTATCTCTTGAATGAAGATAGCCGCAAAGAACGAGCCACGGCACAAGGGCCGCGTTTTCAATAGGGTCCCATGCCCAGTATCCTCCCCAGCCGAGGGCGCGGTAAGCCCATACGCTTCCCGTCAGTATGCCAAGGCCGAGCAGAGCCCAGCTTATTCTGCTCCATTTCTTTATTCTTTGAGCTGTGCCGCTCTGCGGCGCAGCTGCCGGAAGGGAAGCCAGCGCCGCCATCGAGCTGTACGCCATGAACACAAGCGGAGGGTGGACGGCCATCCACGGGTCCCTCAGAGCCTCCGCCATACCGAGCCCGTTCGGCTGAGCCGCCTGTACGGCGAAGGGCTGCGACACACAGCACATTACAAATATGAAGAAGCTTACAGCGGCATATACGCCGAAGGCCCTGCCCCGGCGCAGCAGGAAAAAGCCCGTAACGGCCGACACCGCGCTCCACAGGAGGAACGAGCCTTCCTGCCCCGACCACAGCGCCGAGATCCTGTATAACAGAGGCAGACCTGCGCTGGTATGGCTGTAAACGTAAACATAATCCCAGCGCTCCCCGGCGAGATAGACTGCCATCAAAGCGGCGCAGGCCAGTATCAGGCAGGAAGAAAAACACCAGAGCATTATCGGAATTATTTTTTTACATTTTGGGATGAACGATAAGACCGACGCAAGGCCGCAGGCAGCTGCCGCGGCCGCCAAAAGAACGTTTTCCATTTGTACTCCTCATTCATTTATCTGTTTTTTATATGAACTTTCCCTTCGCCGGCATGGCAGACCGAACATTTTTTGATATAGCTTTTAATGCCCTGCAGGCTGTACGGAAGCCTATTGTCAAGGTCGAGCGAAGACCTCCAGATCGCGTGCGGGCTGTTATGGCAGGAGGCGCACAGTATAATATTATCCATCTCTTCTGCGGGAGCGTTTACGAGGTATGAGTTGCGGTAAAGCGTATCCGGGTTGGCTCCGTATAAAGGGCCGTGGCATGCCGCGCAGTCGGGCTCCTGAAACCAGGCCTTCCTTCCCCCGGCCTGAGTCTGCGCTATGTTGGCCATAGTACCGTGGCATTTGGGGTCGTCGCACGTAATGCCGGCTATATACATCCTGCCGCGGTAACACTTGCTTTCAGGCCCCGGATGGCACGCGTAGCATTTAGGGGTTATGTCCGTCATCTCCATCTTACCTGAGTGAAAGCCGTGTATCGCTTCGGAGAGAGGCAGGACGCCTTCCTCTCCCTTGAGCCCGAGCGCGTTATCAGGATGGCATTCCCCGCATTTATGCCTCTTTCCTTGTTCGAGATCGGCCGCAAGGCTCGTATTTGAAAGCTCGTCATGGGCTTTGAGTATATCAAGGTCGGTGTTTTCGGCCCCATGGCATACGCTGCACATCATCTCGTCCGAAACCGGGACTACCACGTTGTCCGCCACCGCCAATACTTTGCCCGTTTCCTTATCTTTTACCGTGATGCTTACGGTCTGATAGGGGGCAAGCTTATCGCTGCCGTCAAAATACGGCGTAACGGGGACCCACGAAGCTTCGTAATATTTCCCGTCCGCGGAGAGTTTAAACACGCCGGAAAGCCCGTTTCCCGTTATGCCAATGTTGGGAGGGACGTCGTATCCGTAGTCCGCGGCATACTCCCAGAAATTCGTTTTACCTGCGGAATAACTGTTGTTAATGATGCTGTAACTTACTTCGATCCCCGACTTTATCAGTTTGGCTTCGTTTCCCCCGTTTTCGATCACCTGCACTTTAAGCGTATTCCCCGGAGGCAGTATAAGAAACCCGGAAAAGTCTTTCTGATAGCAGTGCATTCCCAGATCGTTCGCGCCGAATATCACATATGACGGATCGTTCCCTTTGTCTTCGGCATCGGATAATAAAACAGCCGCGGCAATTATCGCTGTAAGACAGGCTGCAAAAGTAATCAATCCGAATATAAGCTTCTTTTTCGTTATCAGTATAAAACAAGTTTTCATGTCCGAATAAGACCTTTACAGGTAAAGCTTATTATCGATAAAAATGGATTAGAACGGATATCGGCTGTTTATACGCTCCCGGTAAACGTAAGATAAAGCAGCACAAGGTTTAAGCCTATTATCAAAGCGGCGATCATAAAACCCAATATCTTCGTCGTTGTTTTGTTGACGAATACGCCCATTATATCCTTTCTGTTCGTTATCAGCAGCAGCGGGATTATAGCGAAGGGGAGCGCGAAGCTTAAGGAGACCTGGCTCAATACGAGCGCTTTCATCGGGTTGACCCCTAAAATGATTATAAGCATTGCCGGCAGCATGGTTATCAGCCTTCTTACGTTGACAGGTATCTTCACATTTACGAACCCGTCCAGCATCGTTTCCCCCGCCATCGCCCCGACAGCCGAAGACGAAAAGCCCGACGCCAACAGCGCGACGCCGAAAGCTCCGCTTGAAAGCCGCCCCAGCAAAGGCTCTAAAGAGCGGTGCGCCTGCTCGATGGAGTCCACGGCAATTCCTTTGCTGAAAAAAACCGCAGCCGATACTATGACCATCGCGGCGTTTACAACAAAGGCTATGTTCATCGCGATGACGACGTCCGCTTTCTCCATCTTCAGGTGGTGCTTCCTGCCCTTAATCGTTGTGTCGCCGTTACGGTGCTGCACAAGCTGCGAATGAAGGTAAATGACGTGCGGCATCACGGTGGCGCCCAGCATGCCTGCCGCGAGCAATACCGCCCGGCCGTCCGGCAGCGACGGCAGGAAAACGTGGACGCCTATCTCTGCCCAGTCAGGGCCAGCGAGAAACATTTCTATCGCGTATGAAATCGATATCACCGCGACAAGGGCGGTGATGATTATCTCAACTGCTTTCTGCCCGTATTTCTGCATGTATATAATGCCGAACGTTACCACAGTGGTCATAACGCTCGCTATGGGCAGCGGTATGCCGAAGAGCAGGTAAAAGCCGAGCGTTCCGCCTAAAAACTCCGCCATAGTCGTTGCTATAGCCGCGACGCACGACACCGACCACAGCATCCAATTCGTCGGTTTTTTAAACACCTGCCCGCACATCATTGACAGGTTTTTTCCCGTAGCTATGCCGAGTTTTGCCGAATTAATTTGAAGAAATATAGCCATAAGGTTGCTGCACAGTATTACCCAGAGCAGATCGTAATTGAAGGCTGAACCGCTGCTTATATTGGTCGCGAAATTTCCCGGGTCTATGTACGCGACGCTTACGACAAAAGCCGGGCCTAAAAACTTGAGTAATTGGAGTATCCAAAGCTTTAACCTGGAATATTTAGCTGCTTTCTTAAGAACTAAACTTTTATCTGTCAGCGCTCCTTCTTCGTGCAGTAACATTTGTCTTTCCCCCGGCCCCAAAATTAATGTAAATTAAAAAAGTTTACCTCGTTTAATTTATGCGGGCTTAAAAATTTTGCTACAGGGAAATAAAATTGACTGAACTAAATATTTAAACTATAATCCGTTATCGGAAACATATCCATGGTTTTTGAACTGTCGGCAGGCGGAAACATATCGACTGATCTAACTTTGACACATTAATTCATCAATAAAACAAATTCAAAAAAGTTCATCCAAAAGAATAGTACCGAATCTTATCCAAATTGACAAATAGCGATTTGTCTGTTTGATGTGCTTATTTTGAGCGTTGAATTATGGTACAAATTTCTCTAATATTTGAAGAATTGACTCATCTATATTGCTGATAATATAGCCGCTATCTCCGCTTGGTCCTTTTGTATCGATAAATCTGAAAAATTTAACTCTTGTTTCTGTTGAATAAATTTTATCAACAGTTCCGTCAATATAAGCAATTTCAATAGCATATTTAGGATCGTTTTGCATACTTTCAAAGTGTTTTGGATGTTTTACCGTCGTAGTTCGCACTGCTTTCAGAGCATTTAGCAAAAGTTCCGATTCTGTATTCGATAGAATCTTAGTCTCAGGTAAACCACACATATCCTTAATCACCGTTATTCTTACAACATTTTTCACGTCACCAGACAGCATTGGATTATTATTAAGAAAAAGATTGTAAACCAAAAACCCGACAAAAAATAAGAGTACTAATATAACCACAAGAATTATTTTCTTTTTCATATACTACACTCCACTAATATTAATAAACTGCAATTCAAACTGTACGATACACCTGATATAAAAATTTATCATACAGTTTTCCATGCGTCTCAGAATGGCCGTTAATCAGCCGCGCTCTTATTCCACGAGCCTATCTCCAGCAGGTTCCCCTCCGGGTCGGCAACGTAGCTCGACCTCATCCCCCAGCTTTCGGTCTTGGGGGCGTAAACAGGCTTTGCCCCTGTCTTTACCAGCCTTTCGTATTCAGCGTCAACATCCTCAAAGCGGGGAAGGTCTATAGCTATCTCCATAGTTCCGTTAAGCCCTTTCGGATATCCCAGCTCTTTGTTGATCAACCGCTCGAAATCCTTTCTCGGGAACATCATGAAGCGGACGCCGTTTTTGATAAACTGCGCGTACGGGCCTCCGTCCCAATCGGTTTCGAAACCCATGACGCCGCGGTAAAATTCGACCATTGTTTTTATGTCGTTAACGAACAAGCCGACCGCGTTGATACAAAGCTTTTCCATTTCTTTTTCCTTTCTATATGTCCTTGCTGTTTTTATCTGTTCCCTTACTGTCTGACAGGCTGCCAAGGGTCGGTGCAATGTGCCCTGTCTGCTCTGCAGTTAGAAACGCTTTTACTTCGCTCACCAAAAGCCTTAGCTGACCGCAGGCATTCGCACAATCCGTTCCTATTGATGCGAAGATGTCATCTATCTTTCTTTTATAACCGGCGGGGCGGATGCCAAAGCTGTCGATCATTATTACCGCCTTTTTCTCATTAATGCAATATTCCTTATTCAGCGCAAACAGTACCTGATTGAGTGCGGATACAGACCGTACGATATGGGCGGCCGTATAGTATATATCGTCTTTGCCGGCGCTGTTTTCCGCCAGCCATAAAGAAAATTCGGCCTCAAACGAAAACAGATGGATAAGCGTTTCCTGCAGTTTTTCCGGATACTGCTTAGCTGTGCGCTTCATGGCGGATACGCTGCTTCTCTTTTCCCACAGCAATTTGCATATGGCTAATTCGCCCATATACATGACGTTTATATAAGCGTGGGGATGCCCAGTCTGGTAATGGGCGGAAACGGCTCCCTCCCGGCATTCCCCGATCACTTTTTCAACTCTCGCGATATCGCGCAGTATAAGATCTACAGGGCAGCCGTCAACAACGAGCCAGCCGCCGCCGTTGACCCAATTGCCCCATCCTCCCGGCGGGGCTATCAGGTTTTCCCGGTGTTCATCGTCAATTTCCCGGGCTGCTTTATTTAGGGCTTCAACGTCGAGTGTCAGTTTATCGTAATAAA
This sequence comes from uncultured Christensenellaceae bacterium, assembly GCA_964510055.1. Classification (GTDB taxonomy): domain Bacteria; phylum Bacillota; class Clostridia; order Christensenellales; family SZUA-584; genus DTFZ01. Next base: position 7,037 of record CAZDZY010000018.1, on the reverse strand, counting down.
TGCCGATGTCGATATCCGAGGAAGGGGAATGCGTTCCCCTTGCGCGCGAACCGCCAAGCACTATTGCCAAAACGCCCGGCACTTCGGATAAAGCAGCCGTAACTTTATCTGGAATCGTTTTCATTTAACCCTTTCAGCGCTTTTGCGAGCTGGTCGGGGCACGATGTGCCCCTGCCGCCGCAATCGATCCCTTCGAGCCTGCGTATGGCTTCGCCTATGCTCATACCCTCGACTAAACGAGCCACAGCCTTCAGGCTGCCGTCGCATCCGTCCTCAAAGCTTACATGCTTAACGCGCCCGCCGTCTATCTCGAATTTTATTACGCTTGAACATACTCCCTGTGTCCTGTATGTATGCATTTCCCGCTTCCTTTTTTGTTTTTAACATAACAACAAGCTTACGATTATATTTGTATATAGCTTTTTATCGATTATAACATTTGAATAAAGCGCAATCAATTTGTTAAATCAACTAGATGAGTAATGCTTGACAGCCTGGCGGCCGCCAGGTTATAATTCGCCTAGCGACTGCTAGGGAGGCTGTTATGGAAACTAAAGACCTGATACTCGACGTATCGCTCGGCTTGTTTGCGCAGCGTGGATATACCGCGGCGTCTGTGAGGGATATAGCGAAAGGCGTTGGCATAAAGGACAGCTCGCTGTATTTCCACTTCGAGAGCAAGCAGGCGATAATGGACGCGCTGAAGGAACGGTTCATCAGCACGTCTGCCGCGGCAGTTGAATATCTGCGGCAGGGAGTCAGGATTATCGACGCCATGAGCGAGAGTGTATTCATGGCTGTAACTGACGGATACATAAAGTCGTATTTTCTCGAACCGTTCATAAACAGATTTATGCGCGTGCTGATACACGAACAAAGCAGTAATGCGGAACTCAGGGAGCTGTATTTTGGGTGGTGCATACAAAAACCCGTAGAATTTCAAACTGAACTGGTAACGCGGCTGCAGCAGATAGGCTTTTTAATACAGGCGGAACCGGAACATATTGCCGTTGCTTATTACGCGCCTATATTCATGTATTTTCACCGGTATCTGGCCTCAGGCGATATAGAAGAACAAAGCCGGCAATTCACGGAAAAGGTACACGCGCATGCGCGGCAGTTCCTTAAAGAATTTGGAGTATAAAAGTATGAAAAGAGTTTTGATCACGGGAGCGAACAAAGGGATCGGTTACAACATGGCAAAGCAGCTCCTCGCGGGCGGGTATGCCGTGTCCGTAATCGACCTGGAAACGGGTAATCTCGACGAACTCGCGAAAATTTACGAGGGCCGCCTGCTGCCCTTGCGCTGCGACGTAAGGGACGATGAGGCATTGGCAAAGGCTGTAGCTTTGAGCGTAAAGACCTTCGGAGGCTTAGACATAGCTGTGCATAACGCGTGCAAATGCGATTTTAAGCCGGCAGAAGAAACAGGAATGTCCGAGTATTGCGATATTTTCGACGTCAACTTTTACGGAGCGCTCCGGCTCACGAAGCTCGCCGTGCTGCAAATGCAACCGGGCGGAAGGATAATATTCACGAGTTCCGGAGTAGGAGTAATGGGCTTTTTGAATATAAGCCCGTACGCCTCGAGCAAGGGCGCGATAGAATCGCTGGCCAAGTGCCTGAATTTAGAGTACGCTGGAAAGGGCATATCGTTTCACATCTTTCACCCCCCGCTTACGCGCACCGATTCATCCGCATGCCTGCCCATGCCTGAGGAGTTTATGGCCGACCCTGTAAAGGTAGGAATCGGGCTCGCGAAGCGTATAAACAAAAACAGGTTCATAATATGCCACAGCTTAGGCCAGAAATTTCAGACGATCATCTGCTACCTGTTCCCGCTAAAGATAGGCAAGTTCCTAAGCAAGCTGTTTCAAAGCAATAAAACGGATGCGGCAAAGGAACACTCTTCCGCCGCGGTATAACTCTCGCCCTCCCGTTGCCCTCAGCGCATAAAGAGTGATATAATGAATATGGTATAAAGTGAAGGGTATCATATTTTTTATATTTTTTGGAGTTCGCATGGATAAAGACAGAACGGTGCTGGTAACGGGCGCAAACTCCGGTATCGGCAAAGCGGCGGCTGTTGCGCTTGCCCGTCAGGGCATGGGCGTTGTGATGCTGTGCAGGGACAAGGGGCGCGGAGAGGCAGCCCTCGGCGACATAAAAAAACAGTCCGGCAGCGATAAAATAGAGCTCATGCTCTGCGACTTAAGTTCCACCGAAAATATAAACTCATTCTGCGACAGATTCCTGAAAACGCATGACCGGCTGGACGTTCTGATAAACAATGCGGGTACGCTGAAGCAAGCACGCCGGGAGACGATCGACGGGCATGAACTCACATTCGGGGTAAATTACCTCGGCGTGTTCCTGCTTACGAACAGGCTGCTGCCGCTTTTAAAGAAAAGCTCCCCCTCCCGCATAGTGAACATATCGTCGTTCGCGAGCAGATGGGGCAAAATATATTTCGAAGATATCAATATAACGAGGGGCTATACCGCGCTCAAAGCCTACTCACAAAGCAAGCTTGCGGGGCTGATGTTCACATATTCCCTCGCCGAAAAACTTAAGGGTTCGGGCGTCGCGGTAAATGCCGTTGACCCCGGTATAGTGGGCACTGATATCGTGGTAAACCGCGAAACGGGCTTCGGCACGCTCGCTTCGAAGGCGCAGAAGCTGCTGTTCAGGTCTCCCGAGAAGGGCGCTGCGACTGCGGCATGGCTGGCTGCTTCGCCCGACGCGGAAGGCATTACCGGCAAATACTTCGTGCGCAATAAGGCCGTTTCCTCCTCAAAGCGCTCTTACGATAAAGACGCGCGCGCGAAGCTATGGCGCTTAAGCGAGAAGATGGCGGGGCTGGCATACGGAGATATCGCGGAGGAACGTTATAAGGATATAAAACCGGAGGCGGAAGAAACGGCGTTCGAAGGATATCTTGGGGGCGACATGCAGTCTGTGCCTGAAGAGACGGCTGTTGAGATATAGTATGCTTATGCGAGCGGTCAGTGTTTCTCGCGTTGGGATAATAGCGGAGGTTTCTTGAATGACATTAGACGAATACAAAAAGCATGCGTCGGAAAACGATGAATGGGCCCCGGGCTGGGAAGCGATAGATGAGGTCTTTAGCAACCTTTATCCTAAACAGAAGCCTGCCCACTTCGGTACCCTGCTGACCAGCCGCGCAATTTTTGGAGGAGACGAATTTCTTGACGGTTGCAGTATATATGACTCTCCCAACGGATATAAACATTTGCTGACCTATGGAATGACGGAACTTTATACGGATGAAAAGGCTTTTGGCGGCGATTGGAGCAAATGGGGTTATGAGATGACTATAAAGCTGAAGGAGGAAACTAACGAGGATTGTATGTGGGCGATAAGCATGCTATCCAATCTTGCCCGATATACCTATACAAAAAGCAGATTCTTTGAGCCGATGCAGTATGTTGTAGGCAATGGAACATCGCTTCATAGCGGTACGGAATCGCAGATCACCGCGCTGCTTACCGTCAACGACACCGAAGCCGAAGGGATAGATACGGTTCATGGCAGGGTGGAGTTCATACAATTAGTAGGCATTACGCAACGTGAACTTGAAGTTGTAAAAACCGACCACGCTTACGTAGAGCAACTCGTAAAAAACATGAAGGCCGGTAACCCGTATCTGGTCACGGATATGAAACGGACAAAGTCGTATTTGTAACAAATGTGCCTGCCCTAAGATACAGTATTCCTAATGCTCTTTAAAATACACTATCATTTCGTTCGTAAGGCTTATCCCGTCCGGCTCAACGCCGATGTCTTCCTTGCTTACCCACTCGGCGCATTCAAGCTCGTTTCTATCCAATACTATATTATCCGGGCCGTCGAGGTCGCAGAAAAATCCTAATAGCAGCGAGTCGGAAAAAGGCCATGGCTGGCTTTTATAGTACCTTATACTCTTTACCCTGAGACCGACTTACTCGAAGACTTCTCTTCTTACGGTATCTTCTATAGGCTCCCCCGCCTCCGCAAATCCGGCTATAAGGGCGTATCTTTTGTATGCCCTGCCCGAATATTTCGACAGCAGTATCCTGCTGCCATCTATTATCCCGACTATAACCGCGGGCGAAATTTTAGGGTAGACCATGCTGCCGCAGTTTTCGCAGCGCATCATGCGCTCTTTGCCGTCGTGCTTCATATCCGCGCCGCAACGGCCGCAGAAACGGTTTCCGGTATACCAATTATTAAGCTGGCACGCGACGGCTGCCGCGTACGAAAGGTGTTTCGGTTTCTTATGCCGGAACTCCATCAGGCCAAGGTATTCGAAATCTCCTTCGGGCTTCGATGCGGAGAGAAAGAATTTGATATCGTCTATGGAAAACAGGTATTCAAGCTCTGAGCCGCGCATCCCCTGTTCGCCGAACTTGGGGAAAGCGATCTCCCCGTTTGTCTCTTTTATTAATACCGCGTTGTCTTTTATGTTGATAATAAAGCTGTCCGAATCCGGCGTTTCGTGACGGTAATTGATGTCGTATACCCTCGGATGTATCTCATGTATCATATTCAATGCCCCAAAAAATATAGATTGTTGACAGTTTATACTGGTTTGTTGTATTTGTCTTGTTGAAATAATCACTCCAAAGCTGCGGGCTTGTCACAGTATGTCTACAGTTCCGTGTATACCGCCGAGAGCGCCCTTTGTAAGCTCAAGTGCCATGCACCATTCCGCGCGTTTTGTTTTATCCGCGATGTGGAATATTCCGTATTCGTAAGACGCCCTAAAGCCGAACTTATGATAAAAATCTGGCTCTCCGCAGAGAAACACCGAACCGTATCCCATCGCCTTAGCTTTGCCAAACGCTTCGCGCATCATGGCACTCGCTATGCCCCTGCGGAAATGATCTGGGTGAACACTTATGGGCGACAGCAGCAGCGCAGTTACCTGCCCGGCGGGCGTCGTAATCAGCGTTTTGTACAGAACTATCTGCCCGACGACCTTCCCTTCGCTGTTTTCCGCGACGAGTGAGAGCTCGGGTATAAACGTATCTTTCGTGCGCACGTCGTTCAGGTAGTCCCATTCGCCTTCGTTCGTGCTCGTGGCGAACGCCGCCTTTACAAGCTCGTATACCTCGGCGTAATCGGATGGCGTTTCCTTCCGTATGTTCACCGGCTCGCGTCCGCTGTCTTCGCTTGTCATACTTCTCCCCCTTGCGTTATATCCACTATCCATACGCCCGGTATACCGGGGATCATTCTCTCGTTTAAGTTGAACCAGTTTGGGCAGCGGTCCAATATCACGCTGTCGCTGCTGATAACGTTTTCGCGCTCATACAGCGCGGCATCCGCGCTGTTTACCATCTCTATGCCGGCGTTGAAACTTTCTTCTTCCGCTATCTCCGCGATGCGCGCCTTCAGCCTGCCGGAATTCGACACCGGCGAATCCAGCCAAAACACAGCCCGCGCGGCGGAGAGCTTTTTAAGCTCGCCGATGATCGAGCGTATGGCAATGTCGGTCTTGTCTATAAGCCTGTAGGTGCCGCGCAGGCCCGCGAGGTCGCGGTATGCGCCGTCCATGCAGCGAAGTACCGGCGAGCCGGATTGCGCAACTTCGAGCGTTATGACAGCGTTGAACCCGTCTATGTTGACCGTCTCCCCCGCTATATCCTCCGGCCGCTTTTGTTTAGCCTTGCGCGCGCAAACATCGGCCGACGGCGAAACGGAGCGCTTGAGCGCTATGCGCTGGCGCTCGGAGAGCAGATAGTGGTTTCCCACGAAGGTCGCAGCGGGGCCTATGGGGTAGCCGCGATCCAAAAGGGAAAGAAGATCCTGCGCCGAACGCTTCAGCGCGGCTAAGCCATTGCCTGTGAAATCCCGTTTATCGTCGGGAGAATATCCGCGGTTAACAGATTGCATAGGGATATTATAACACTGCCGCACTTTATTGGATATGAGGAAGCGAAAAACTTTAATAATGCAGTCAATGTCAGAATCTGTGGAAATGGTTACTTGATATACAAAAATGATCCTTCTAATATATCGTAGGGGCGATCTCTGATCGCCCGCTTTGGAACGCCCATCATGTTTTCATAACTATTCAGGAATCGTTCCCCATCGCTGGAGAACACATTTCTCCACTACAGTCACCAAACACATTCCCGATTCTCTCGCGGAACGACACAGGGATCGTTCCCTACAATTAAACAAAAACCGGGTGTAAACAAAAAGGCACGTATTATATAACGCACCTTCTGATATACCGTAGGGGCGATCAATGATCGCCCGCCTTGGATAGCTTACTATGAGTTGGGCTTCTTCCGCAATTGCAGCGAAACGCCCCGCTTCCCCGCCATAGCCTGCAGCAGCCGGGCCGCTGCTTCAGCTTTTTCCTTTATTGCAGCATCGGGCTTTACTTCTTCTTTGATCTGCTCCATAACGATCTTAAGATCCTGCAGTTCCAGCAGGTTAACGGCATTGCAGTAAAAGCTCTTTTTCCGCCCGTCGTCGTAATTATTAAGCAGGCTTTTCAGCAGCTCGACTTTGACGTTCAGTTCAGCCATGTAATCTTCGAGCCCTATATCTTTAGCTTTACCGAGGTCGGCTGATTGGTTCTTATAAGAAATAAAAGAGTCGTAGCTATTGTCCCTTTCGTATTTCCTGCAGGGATATTCGCCGCACAGGCAGCAACATTCTACCCCGTGCCGCTGGCAGCAGGATAATATACCGCACGACGGGTGTTTCAGTGAAAAACCTTCTCCCGCGCACCCGGGGCATCTGGATGTTCCGTCTGTATGGTAACGGGGGCACAGCCAGCAATTCAATCCGCAGGCCGCAAACACAGGGTATTGCCTTTGCGTGTATTCCATTTTTTAACCTCTATTTCAATAATTAATTATACACCGTTCACTCCCTTATGCATACCATAATTTGTCGTATATTGTTACTTGATTTACAGAACAGCATTTGTTTACAGCCTTGGCTTCCCCTTGAGGGGAAGCCAGGCAAATTGTCAATTCAAGTGCAACACTTAGCCATAAATTCAACAGCGGATAGCC
>CAZDZY010000017.1:24357-38465 GCA_964510055.1 uncultured Christensenellaceae bacterium | reverse complement strand
TACTCCTTTTTACCAGTCAATTTATTGATGGTATCTTGCAGATCGTCCCAATCGCTGAGCAGCAGCCGGTACACTTCTTCCCCTGTCCGGCTCAGCACGTAATATTTGCGCGGCTTCGCTCCCGACGTTTCCCATTCGCTCGAAAGCAGTTCCTGCTTTTCGAGCCTTCGAAGCAGCGGGTAAAGCGTTCCCGGCTCTATGCGTATTCCTTTTTCCTCGAGAGACTCGACTAGCGCGTAGCCGTATTTCGGCGCCTTAAGCTGGCTCAGTACGCACAGTATGATAGCGCCGCGCCTAAGCTCCTGCTGCATATTCGTTACGATCTCCTGAATGTCGCTCATTGCCATCACCTCGTTTGCATTATACTGTTCGCCATACACTATTGTCAATACATTATTATAATTTATTTTATTATATTTATTTTTATAAAATAATAAAGCACAATCTTTATAAGACTGTGCCCATTATCAGAATATGCGCTTTGCGGCTACATCTCGTGCTGTATAATCTGTTTTAAGCCCTTAGCAGCAGCAATTACCCTTATTGTTTGGGTCCTTTTTGGGGGTTGCATTGTTCTCTTTTTCTTCCTCAGGAATTTCTTCAACCTCAAAGCTGCAGCAACAACTTTTTTTAGCTTTTTTGTTGTCGATTGAACGAGCGAAAAAGCCCTTCTTCTCCTTATCCTTTTCCATAAACCAAGTCTCCTTTCAATTTAAATGCTAAGCAAGTTTGTTATTAAACCCGATGCTATAGCCATTACAAATACTATTACTACGAATGCGATAATAATCTTTTTCTTGAACATACTCGCGAACATGGTTAACTCAGGTATGGCTACACCGGCGCCACTTATTATTAATGCAATTATTGAGCCCATACTGGCCCCCTTACCTAAAAGGGCAAGGCCAATGGGTATGGCCGACTCGACGCGAATATATAAGGGCAAACCGATTAACGAAACAATAAGAACTGCAAATGGATTATTAGGCCCGGCGACTTGGGCAAGAAGCTCTTCAGGCAGGTATCCATAAATTACAGCTCCAATCGCAACACCAATAATCATATACCAAAATACTCGTTTAAAATCACCCCACGCCTTTAAAAATGAGACTTTTAACTTTATTAAAAATTTCTTAGGTACTTCTTCTTCCTCAATATGGCCTCCACCTTTAATACGAACGTTCTTAACATATTTAGCCCATCCCATCTTTTCGAGAACAACGCCTGCAACCACAGATACAACAGACGTTAGTATAAGGAATACTATTGCTACATCCCAACCCAGAAATGTACCGAGCATGATAAATACTAATGGGTCCATTAGAGGTGAAGATATAACGAAAGACATAATAGCGCCAAAAGGTGCTCCGGCTTGAATAAGACCTACAGTAATAGGTACAGTTGAACAAGCACAAAAAGGAGTAACCGCGCCAAAAAGTACGGCCATAATGTTACCCCATATGCCTTTCCCGGACATCCAGTTCTTTATTTTTCCCTGCGGTAAATGCATTAGAACAAATGCAATTATTGTACTGATCGCTAAGAAAAGACCAACCAGCTCTGCCATAATGATTAAGAAATATTTAAGAGTATCTAAGAGCGTATTCAAATGTTATATCCCCCTATTCAATGTTTGATATGGTTTTTAACGGTTGACTCTTTTGTAATGCATCGACAAGTACATTTAATGCGTCATAAATCTGCTCAACCTTTTGAGGGTTAATCTCTTTTAGTACATTATCAAGGTATAATGTGTAATTCTCTATAATACCCGCCACAGTTTCTTTTCCCTTTTCGGTAGCCAATACACAGCATACACGACCATCAATCGGGGAATTCATTCGTCTTACATACCCTTTGTTCTCTAAACGGTCTACGATTTTACTCGCTCCGCTTTTAGTAAAGTTAATCGCGTTGCCAATTTCCTGAATTGTTATTTCATTTGTTTCATGAACTTTTTTTAAAGCCATAAATTCAACTAATGACAAATCATCGCAGCATTCTCCGTTAAACCCTTGGTTTCCAAACCGCCATGATAATTCCAGAATAAATTTATAAACCTCGGCTATCTCATTTTCCATTATAATCGCCTCTTATAACTAGTTTCCAATGTCAACTATTTTATTCATTTTAGTTTCCAATGTCAACTATTTTATTCTATGTTTATAACAATAAAAGGTTACTTATTTTTCAAAGCAGCAATATCTTTAATTTTAGAAATAGAACATGAAAATCAGGCTTTGCAATAATAACAAAGCCAAATAACAAAAAATGATCTAAAAATTACATCTCGTCCTGTATCATCTGCTTTATCTCTTTTATGCCCGGAACCCTGCCCATCGATTTCATTTTACCGTTTATCATGAGCCCCGGCATGCGCATTATGCCCGTCTTCATGATCTCCTGCATATCGGTGATATACTTAACTTCGATATTTCCGCCCGATTCCGCTGCCGCCTGCTGCGCAATCTCAAACAGCTTTTTGCAGCTGGCGCATCCCGATCCAAATACTTTTATCTCCATAATCACTTCTCCTCCAATTAAAATCCCAGATAGAACATATATAACCCTAACAGCAGTATCAATATGCCCATTACTGTTTTAAAAACCTTATTAATTTTTCCATACTTCTCTGACGACGACACCTTTTTAACAAATCCTATGGATGTCCCCGCTATTATTATAAGCACGCCGTGGCCTATTGAATACATTAATAGAAGCAATATGCCCCAAAAAAGATTCCCCTCTTTCGCAACCATAGCGAGCAGCGTTACAAGCACAGGCGTAGCGCATGGAGACGACAATAGCCCCCCTAAAAGTCCTGCCAGCGCAGCGCCTATGTATCCTCTCCTTTTATGCTTGTCCGTTACTCCCGGCTGCGGGATAATATTAATGAGTTCCCATGTCTGCAAAGCCATCAACACCATCAGAGCGCCGAGTACTATATACCACCACGGGCCTGTTCCCTGCACCATCCTGCCGAGAACCGAGGCCGCCGTACCAAGGGCTGTAAACGTGACCGTCATACCAAGGAAGAACACCAAAGAGTAGCGGAACGCCTTCCTTAAATCGCCTCCCGCATAGCCTCCCACGTATCCTATTACCAACGGCACTGAGGAAAGCGAGCAGGGCATAAACGACGAGATTACTCCGGCCAACAGCGCTATCAGCGGAGCAAGCCAGAAACTGCCGCTTATTAAATCCGCAAGCGTATCAAGCGCGTTCATTGACCAACCCCTAAGTCCCTGAACACCGAGAGTATATCCTCTTTGCTCATTCCGCCCTCATGCGCTGTAAATACATGTTCGCCGGTTTCGTTATTCTGGTACAGTAAAAATGAGGAACCTTCGCCCGGAACATAAGGTTTTCCGTCTTTATCGAAAAAGAACTGCGTTGGTATGACCCGCAGAGGTATTTTTCCTGCCGCTTCGGTATTTACCCATACGTCCACGAATTTAACTATCGCTTTGCCGCGCAGTTCTCCGTTTAACTCATTAAGCACGGGCGCCATCTCCTTACAGGGTATGCATGAGTCCGATCCGAAATCTATCATCACAGGCAGGCCATATGAAAGTATCTCGTCCAGGTCAAAATCTTCTGTGGCATCAAGCGCGTATACGCTCTCATCAAAGGCGGGGATTCCCGTGTTCTTTATCAAATAGACCGCCGTAATCGCAGCTGCGATAAGTATAAGTACGATTACCAGTATCTTTTTCCTGGATAAGGTTTTCGCGCTGTTGTCTTCAGTCACAGCCGCACCCTCCGCCGCAATCGCAGCCGCTGTCTTTGCTGCCTGCGCTTCCCGTATTGCATCCGCAGCCGCAGCCTTCGCCGGACGACTGCGTAACATCCCCGAAATACTCTATCGCCCCGTTCGGACATAAGTTGCCGCAGCCGTAGCAGCCCCGTATGCAGCCTTCGGGATAGACCACGACAGGGCGAGGCGCTTTTTTCATATCGAACACCCCGTGTCTGCACTTAGCGGTGCACGTCCCGCATTCCGTACAGAGTTCATAGTTTATCACCGGATACCATGTTTTTGACATCTGCTTTTTCTCCTTTATAGATATAAAACTTTTCATTTCGATTACTTTTTGTTCGATGATGCGGGCTGTTTTTTCAAACGTTTCCGCTCCTTTTCCCGTTGGGTCACCCAGCCCCCAGTCTTCGCGGAAGCTGCACGGCACACTAGGGCAGCTTACATTGCACCCCATAGTGATCACGATATCCACCGGCGGCAGATCCGCAAGCAGCTTCGGCTTTTGCGACTTCTCCATATCGACGCCGTAAAGCCGCTTTATGGTTTCAACCGCGTCGGGGTTTATCCGGTCTTTGATTTCAGTGCCTGCGCTGTAAGCGTCGAATATATCCGCCGCTTTTATCTTCGCTATGGCCTCCGCCATCTGCGAACGGAAAGAGTTATGCACGCATATGAATGCAACTTTCGGTTTTTCCATTCTTGCTTCCATTATATCAGCCACGCGCTGAGCGCGTTGAACGCATAGCCGATTATGAGTATCCCAACTATAACTATTCCCGCGAAAATTACGAGCAGCTTTGCTTTTACTACTCTTTTAAGCATTATCATCGACGGCAGCGACAGCGCCGTTACCGCCATCATAAAGGATAATACGGTCCCTATGCCCACGCCTTTGCCGACAAGCGCCTCGGCTATGGGCAGCGTGCCGAATATGTCCGCGTACATAGGCGCGCCTACGGCGGTCGCTATCGGCACGGAGAATACATTGTTCTGCCCCAATACTGCTGTTATTATGTCTTCGGGTATCCAGTTGTGTATTGCCGCCCCTATCGCGACGCCTATAAGCACATACAGCCAAACCTTCTTAATAATAAACCGTACCTGCTCCCACGCGAACCTGAATCTGTCCTTTCTCGTCATTTCGGCTTCATCGGCAGCCGCCGCGCCGCCCTGGAATACGAACGGCTCCACGTATTTTTCGAGCTTCAGCGCGCTTATTATCGAGCCGCCTATGACGGCGAGCACTACCCCCACCAGCACATACGCTATGGCGATCTTCCAGTTGAATATGCTCGCGAGCAGCAGCACCGACGCGAGATCCACGAGCGGCGACGATATGAGGAACGAGAACGTGACGCCTATAGGCAGCCCGGCTCCCGTAAAGCCTATGAACAGCGGTATCGACGAGCACGAGCAAAACGGCGTTACGGTACCGAGCAGCGCGCCCAGCGTGTTAGCGCCTATGCCGCGGAACCTTCCGAGTATCTTTCTCGTCCTTTCGGGCGGGAAATGGCTCTGAATGTACGATATCACGAATATAAGCACGGACAACAGTATGAATATCTTTATAACGTCGTACATGAAAAAGTGTATGCTGCCGCCGACGCGCTGCTGTATATCCAGGCCGAACACGTCGCGCACAAGCCACGCTATTATGTCGCTTAGCCACTGCATTTTAAGTATCTGGTCGTTAAGCCACGAAAATACGCTCAATCGTTATCCCCCTCTGTTTTCTGCAGCCCTTCTTCCGCCTGCGGTTCCGGGAACCAATGCTTCGTTCTGTTGGATATCCTCACAAGCGTCAGCATAACGGGCACCTCGGTCAGCACACCCACTATAGTAGCTAACGCCGCGGGAGATTTCAGACCGAACACGGATATCGCCACCGCTACTGCAAGTTCAAAGAAGTTGCTCGCCCCTATCATGGCCGCGGGCGAAGCGACGTTATGCGGCAGCTTCCACGCTTTCGACCACAGGTATGCAATGAAGAATATAAGGAACGTCTGGATAACGAGCGGCATCGCGATGAGAAGTATATCCACCGGCTGATCGACTATCGTGCTCCCCTGGAAAGAGAATATTATAACGAGCGTCAGCAGCAGCCCAATTATCGTAACGTTATTGAATTTAGGTATAAATTTCTGTTCGAAATACTCTTTGCCTTTTCTCTTCGTAAGTATGCTGCGCGTAAGCCAGCCCGCGGCAAGCGGTATCACTACGAACAGCACGACGGATAGGAACAGCGTAGCCCACGGCACGCCCACTCCTTCCACAGCTATTCCGCCGAACATGAACAGCAATCCCACTATCGGCGCGAACAGCGGAAGTATTATGAGATCGTTAGTCGCCACCTGCACGAGCGTATGAGCCGGATTGCCCTTTGTCAGATGGCTCCATACGAACACCATGGCCGTGCACGGGGCGGCCCCGAGAAGTATCGCGCCCGCAAGGTAATCTTTAGCCAGTTCGGGCGGCATTACCGCCTTGAATATCACAAAGAAAAACAGGTACGCAAGCGCGAACATGGTGAAAGGCTTTATCGCCCAATTCGTTACCCATGTTACGATCAATCCTTTCGGATTCTTCCCCACTCTCTTGATGCTCGCGAAATCGACTTTGAGCATCATCGGGTATATCATCAGCCAGATTAGTATGGCCACAGGGATCGATACGTTGTAATATTCAAACTGCCCTAAAAAGTTCGGTATTTCCGGTACCCACAGCCCTATTGCAACTCCCGCCGCCATGCAGAGTATGACCCAAATCGATAAGTATTTTTCAAAGAAACCTATTCCCTGCCTTTTTTCTTTTCCCACATTTCTGCCTCCTTAATAACATTTACCGTAAGACCCTGGTCTTAAAGGCTCCGGCTAAACTATCTTCCTGTCACAGGTTTCATAAACCTTTATATCTTTCGCTTTGCAAACGTTGCAGATACAATCGTCTTTCGGCTCAGTAAGCTTTTTCAGAAAGCCCGTCAACCTTTTTATGTTTTCTATATTCAGGCTGTAGTGCATCCACGCGCCTTCCCGCCTGCCTGTCACGATTCCGCAGTCTGTAAGTATCTTCATATGGTAAGACAGCGTGGGCTGCGTGAAGTTGAAGTGCTCCAGTATCTTGCACGCACAGAGCTCCCCGCACGAAAGCATATCAATTATTTTCAGCCTCGTTTCATCGGCAAACGCCTTTAGAATAAGCGCGTTATCTTTATAGCAGTTCATTTTTTCCTCCGGTATCTGTATACTCATTCGCATAGACAAGTATCTATGATATAGATAACTATCTATATGTATTATATGTTGTCGGCCAATAAACGGTCAATAAGATTTTTGATAAAACTATCAGTCAGGAGATTTTTTATTGATTTGTTTTGCCTGTTCGAGAAGCTTTTTGCAGCAGTCGTTTGTTTCAAGAAGATATTCGAGTTTTCGCATATCTTCAGTATCTTGCTTATTGCCTTTCCATTGACCAGCGAAAAAAGATAATAACTCTTCGTACTGACTTCTAAAACTTCTGCTTATACTGTAAAAGCACCATTGTGATATTTTCCTGCAGCTTATTATTCCTGATTGGCGCAGCCTGTAAAGATGTTTTGAGACGTTAGGCTGCGATATGCCCAGGACCTCCTCTATAAGACAGACGCAGATCTCCTGTTTTGTCAGCAGGTTCAATATCCTCAGCCTTGTGCTGTCGGCAAGTATCTTAAGAAGAGATGAAAGCTGCATATTTCCACCCTTTTATTACTTTTACTACATGATATTTTATTCCGGCAAAAATAATGTTGTTTCCGTTCATTATTTTTGTAACGAATATACCCGCAGAGGCATATAGTATATAAGAAACGCAGCAGTTTAGTAAAATTCGGATCCCATATATGTTACCTCTTTTTGAATGCCATAACAGGCATTCATTGTTTTCTGCCGGCTTTAGCATGTAACACATATACTGCGGTAGGCATATTGTAAATTATCAATATAAAAAGGGGGTGCTGCTTGTGGGTGGCTTCTTCGGCGGGAATGGCGACTGTTCCTGCATCTTGATAATTATTTTACTTCTTTGCTGCTGTGGTGGGCATGGCTTTGGCTTTGGCGGTGAAGGTTGCGAAGGCGGCTTCGGTGGCTGCGGATGTATTTTCATAATACTGCTGCTTTGCTGCTGCTGCGGAAACGGATTCGGATTTGGCAACAAATGCGGACCCGGCTGCTGCTAAAACATACAAAACACAAAGGGTCTAGCTAAAGTGCCCCGATTCAAAAAGAATGCCATTCGAACGGCATTCTTTTTAATTAAAAACCAAAAGCCGATTAAAGTTGACTCCCATCCTGACAGATGTTACATATAGCTATCTCTTTTATTTTTATATAATTTTGTAATTATATATTCTATAAGTGGCGTCTTATGCTGCAGATGTGTATATTCGTTATCCTTTGCGCTGCCGACGTCAATAAAGACGGAAAAACAACTATATCCGATTATACCCTATGAGTCTCTTAATTCTCGGGCTTAAAAGCATTGATTAATGTTTATATATATATAAAGAGAATTTAAATAGACAGGGCTATATATGATGACTACAACCGATAAAATTAAAAAGGCCGCAGCAGCGGCGATCATTCTCGTTTTCGCAGCAGCTGTGCTGCCCGGCGCTTCGCTGGCCGGGGAAAACGATATTATCCTCTTTCAGGACGATATTATTAAAGAAGAGCTGCTTAAACTGCCCGGCGCGGACGCAAACGCCGACGGGGAATTTACGGAGGGCGAACTTGCGGCTCTCGCAGGCCGCCTCAGCGTGACCGGCTCAGGGATAAAGGATATCACGGGAATGCAGTTTGCTGCCGGATTAACGGAACTCGATCTGTCCGGCAATAAGATACGCGATATATCCTGCCTGGCCTCGCTCGTTTCTTCGGAGCCGCACAATTTAACTAAGCTTAACGTATCTCAGAACTATCTCGACCTTACGGCAGGCAGCGGCGATATGGCGGTGATCGACGGCCTTATATCCGCAGGCTGCGCGGTAACGTACGAGCCGCAGAAGGCCGTAGCCGTTGAAGGTATAACGCTCGACAGGGAAAGCCTTGATATGTACCCGGGCGATACTGTAACGCTCAGCGCCTTTATATCCCCTGCAGACGCGGCTGACAAAGCTGTTACATGGTCTTCAGACAACGAATCCGTTGCAACCGTAACGGACGGCGTAGTTACGGCAGCCGCAGCCGGAAAAGCTAATATAACGGCAATGTCTGACGACGGCGGTTTTACGGCAGTACTTACGGTGACGGTGTACGACGTTAAATTATCGTCGGCAAAATATATCGTCGCAGGCGGGTATGTGGCTAATGTGGGCAAATCCACCGTCGTCGACGTGTTCAAGTCATACTTTAAAAACAATTACAGCGACCTGCGCGTTTTTGACCCGGCAGGCGGGGAGTGTTACAGCGGGCTCATAACTTCCGGCATGACCGTAAAACTATATATAAAAGGCGAACCTGCGGACGAAGCCGTTATACTGGTAAGAGGCGACGTAAACGGAGACGGATTAATAGATATTCTGGATTATACCTGCACTCGTTTTCACATACTCGAACTGGAAACCCTTTCAGGCGCATTTGCAAAAAGCGCGGACGCCGATAATAACGGTATCGTAGATATATTGGATTACACAACGATCAGATTCGACATACTTGATCTTGAGCGGATAGGCGGGCCCCTGCCCGATCTACCCGAAGTCACGGACCCGAGGATCAGAGAATTCCTCGATATCGCCCTTGCGCAGATAGGAAAGCCGTATGTATTGGGAAACGAAGGCCCCGATTCGTTCGACTGCTCCGGGTTAGTGTATTACTGTCTTAATCAGGCAGGGTATTCAGTAGGGCGCTCCACAGCCAACACGTACAGCCAAAAGACTCAGTGGCAGTTAGTCGGCAGGGACGATCTTCAGCCGGGCGACCTTATGTTTTACTTTTCGGACAAGCCTGATGCCCCGGAAGGCTATATAGGCCACGTGGGCATATACCTCGGCAACGGATACCACATACACGCCTCTTCCGCCAATATGCACATCGTCATCTGCCGCGTGAACAACTGGTACGACGAGGCATTAAGCCACGGACGGCGCGTATTTAATTAGCGCCCCAAAAAGTCTTACGGCTTTTTGGGGACTCCATATTAAAAACATGCATCAAAGGAGAGCACGATGAAAAGGTTTATTGTACTGCTTATAACGGCAATAATGATAGTTTCCATGTTTGGGGTGCTGACCGCGTTTGCGGGCGCTTCAATTTCAGGATACAGCAACGTCTATGCGGGCAGTTCTAAGACATATACTGGTAAAGCGAGCTTTACCGGATTGGATATGGTCGGTAAGATAGAAGGCTTGGGAAAGGTTTCATCTTTTACTGTTGATTCCGGGAGCTCAGATAACGGTTCATTAACCAAAAGCGCTTCTATTACCGTTAAAATACCTTCGGACGCAAAACCGGGCGATACATATAAGATTACGTTCAGCGGGTCGTATTCCGTTAAGGACAGCAGCGGCGCGAAAGCGGGGCATACTTTCAGCACGTCCAAAACGATAACCGTCGTAGAAAGATCCACAAACACGGGCGGTTCTTCCCCCGGAACTGTCCAAGCCGCCGCGGCTCCCACGGAGTGGGATATTGCCGCGACGAATGTTGAGGCAATGCCGTCGGGCGGCGCGATAACCGTCGATATCAAAGATGACCCGAAGATCCCGGTTTCCTTGCTCTCTTCCGTCAAAGAAAAGCAGGGAACGCTCACTATAAACTTTAGCAGCTATACATGCGCGATAGATGGAAAAGCGTTGGGCAGCATTCCGGAAGATATAAAATCCATAGACCTCTCGATGAAGACGGACAAGGATGAATCGTTCTCGGCGGCCGCCGGCGGCAAGGACGCTTATCAGCTGCACTTCGCTTATAAGGGGCAGCTCCCCGGGAAATTCTCCTACTCATTCAAAGCCGAAAACAGCAAGCCCGGAGACATCCTTTACCTTTACTATTACTACGACCAATCGGGCGTATGCGAGGGCATACAGTCGGCAGCGGTAGACGCAAGCGGATACATAACGTTTGAAATATACCACTGCTCCGGTTATTTTGTTTCCGCAAACGCTGTAGAAGGAGCGTCCGGCGCCGACTTCTCTTCAGAGGCCGCTCTGCGGGAAGCCGAGGGTAAGCTTGCGCAGCTGCAGGCGCAGCTTGAAGACGCGCGGAATTCCTCCGAAGAGCTCCAGCCTGAAATCGTCACGCTCAGGTCTGAAACCCCGCCCGATGAAGATCCCCTTACCGCGCCGGTGTCCGCCCCCGCCGACAACCTGTTCGGAGTGCCTTACGGCTCGCTTATAGCCGCCCTCTCGGGCGCGGCGCTCGTCTCGATGTTTTTAACGATGCTTATCTGCAGGGTCGGCATTTTCCGGAGAAAAGCTAACGAAAAAGCGGATACCTGATGTCCGGTCCCATATAATATCGTTTACTCAGGCAGGGCTTAAGTTTATCCCTGCCTTTTCTATATTCAGGGCAGCGCTGCTAAATAAGTGTTGACTAATCAGGCGTTTTATAAGAAAATATATATTATTGCAAATATACTTATAATATTACAGAATTATTATGAATAAACGACATCTTCCGACAATTAAAAAGATTATTCCTTTCGCGCTCGCGCTGATCGCTCTTCTTTCGTGCATCCCGGACCCCGCCGCCGCAAAGGCGGAAGGGAACATACCGGTAACTGGCGTTTCGCTGGGCAGCCTCGCAAAAACGGATATCATCATCGGGCAGACGATATGGGTCAGCGCCATAATATACCCCTACGAGGCGACCGAGCGCGGCGTTTTATGGAGTTCGAGCGACGAATCGATAGTGACCGTAGACTCGGGGGCGGTAACGGGGATCTCAAGGGGAAAAGCCGTTATTACCGTTGAAACCGTAGACGGGGGATTTAAAGACTCTTTCAAGGTCAAGGTAATAGAGACGCCTAAGGGCATAACATTCGGCTGGGATTCCGCCCGGCTCTGTCCCGGCGACACTATAACCCTCGAAGTCTTTCAAAACATTCCGGACAACGCTTCGGTCGTATGGTCGTCTGACAACGCAAGCGTAGCCTCAGTGGAAAACGCGGCTGTTACCGCGCTTACCCCGGGCATCGCTAAAATCACCGCGTCCGTTCCGAAAACGAAATACAGCGCAACCTGCGAAATCGAGGTCGTTACGACCGTTATTGAATCGCATCTCTATACGATAGACCGGGAAAAGGGGATACTCTCGGGGGTAGCGAAATCAACATACGCCGGGCAGCTGCGCGCCAACCTAGATAATGCCGGAGGCGCGCTCAGAGTAAATAATCCGGACGGCACCGTTTACAAGGGCACAGCCGTGGCAACGGGCATGACCGTAAACCTTGTTGTTTACGGTAATGTCCACGACACGTTAAAGATAGCCGTCAAGGGCGACGTGAGCGGCGACGGGATGGTTTCCGAAATTGACTGCAATCTCGTGATGCTGCACGCACTCGGCCGTATCGTGCTTAATGACGAGTATTTCCTTGCTGGCGATGTAAACGGGGACGGGGAGATAACCGCGGCCGATTATACGCTTATCAGGCTTGACGCTCAGGGCGTCAGGCTTATAGACGACGGCATACCCGACCTGCCCGAGATAACCAACAGACATATAGAAAAGTTTCTCGATATAGCGTTCGACCAAAGAGGCAAACCTTATTTCTGGGGAGTCGAAGGCCCCGATAGTTTTGACTGTTCGGGCTATGTATATTACTGCCTCAGGGAATCGGGATACGGCGTCGGGCGCACCACCGCAAGGAGTTATGCCAGGAGAAGAAGCTGGAAATACGTCCCCAAAGACAAATTAGAGCCGGGAGACCTGATGTTCTTCAAAAACGGCGTCGATGAGCCCAGGATAGGCCATATAGGCATCTATATCGGCAACGGATACATGATACACGAATCGTCCCAGTACGGAGGAGTAGTGATATGCGAAGTTAAGGGCTGGTATTCCGACATGCTGACCCACGGGCGCCGCGTCTGGCGCTGATCTCTATCCCTCATTTACGAAAGGCAAGAAAAAAATGAAAAGATTCTTAAGTCTTTTGACCGCGGCCATACTCACAGTGTTTTCAGCGGGCTATATAACAGCCTTAGCCTTTTCCGGTTCCGTCGCAATAGAAGGCGACCGGCAGGTAGCCGCCGGCACGACTCATACTTACACTATAACGGTCAGCGTCGAAGACGCGGGCACGGTGATAGCGAACATAGATTGCTCGGGAGTTTTTCAAAAAGAATCGGGCGACAGCATCATCGAATGGTCGCAGGTCACAAATTCGAGCGGTACGATATATACGGGTACACTGACAGTAAAAGTATCTTCAGCGGCAAATCCGGGCGATAAAGGCACTATATCGGTAAGCGGCACGGTAGTATCATATATAAACGATAAATATGACACCGATATGAAAGAGATCTCAGGCTCTTTAACAGCGGAAGTGCCGGCGGACGGCGCCGTTGCGGAGCCGTCCGAGTGGGACGCAGCGCTTAAGTCGGTGCAATCGATGCAGCCGGGAGGCGCGCTCAGCCTTGAGATCACTCAAAGCGGCGTTATCCCCGCGGAAGTGTTATCTGTTTTGAAGGAAAAACAGGGAACGCTTACGCTGAATTTAAAAGGCTGTTCCTGCGTTATCGACGGAAAAACACTCGCGGGCATACCGGGCAGCGTCAAAGTCGCCGACGTTACCGTGAGTTTGGAAAAAGAAAAGGCTGTTTCCGCGGCGGCAAACGGGCAGGATATGTATCAGCTGAATTTCGCGCGTGAAGGCCAGCTCCCCGGAAAGTTCAGGTTCTCATTCGCGGCAGCTGAAAGTAAACCGGGCGATGTTCTCTACCTGTACAGATATTTCAGCAATTCCGGCGTGCTTGAGGAAGCAGGGTCTTGCGCAGTGGACGCGGACGGTTTCGCTGCTTTCGACATTTACTATTGCTCCGGTTATGCCGTTTCCGGCAGCAAAATAGGTAGTGTGGCGGGCATCCCCGGCGCGGGCGACGAGTTGCCGGGGCAGCTGCAGGCGCAGCTCAAAGACGCGTATGCGGCAAACGAAGAATTAAAAGCGCAGCTCGGGGACGCAGATGCGGCGGCGGCCTCTAAGGCGGCATATTATCAAGACAAAGTCAGTCTTCCCCTGCCCATACTGGCCGGCGTTTCTGCCGGCGCGTTGCTTGCAGCCGTAATACTTACGATGGTCTTTACCAAGGCGGGCATATTCGCACCCAAAAAAAATAAAAAAACAAGGAATTCAAGGAGTTCAAGGAGTTCAAGGAATA
>CAZDZY010000017.1:0-24257 GCA_964510055.1 uncultured Christensenellaceae bacterium | reverse complement strand
CCAGGGATACCAGGGATACCAGGGATACCAGGGATACCAGGGATACCAGGGATACCAGGGATACGAAGGACACCAGAAATACGATAACCGTCAGGGAATACCGCAACATACAACAATAAACAGGCGTGCGTAAATAGTTCCTTTAGAATTTACAGATCATTCCGGCAGGGCGATCCTTATCCCCTGCCTTATTTCATTCGGCATGAAGTTCGGATTGGCCTTGAGCAGCTTTAATTCGCTTATCCGGAATTTTTCAGCGACGGAAGATAAAGTATCGTTTTCCTGCAGCGTGTAACACCGGCCGTTTTCTTCTTTACTTATTATAAACAGTATCTGCCCTTCATTAAGCGACAACAGATCGCACGACTCGTTATATCTGGCAAGATCGCGTATGCTTACGTCGAATTTCCTGAGTATATCCGAAAGCGTTTCACTTCGCCTTACGCTGTAAACTATCAGTTCGCCATGTTCCATGTCCGGTCCTCCGCCCCACTGCCTCATATTCAAAACTGCTTTTACATGATATGCTGCGGCCGCGAAAAAATTGACTGCGCAGGAGATTAAATCTGCCGTTTATAAAAAACCGGTTCACGGCTATTTTATTTTGTTATTGAACGAAAGATGGTATATAATTAAATAAGTTTGCAGGCGGAGGCAGGCGGTATGCTTGATTCGTTTAAATACGCGTTTCATGGTATCCGGTACGCTCTTAAAGAAGAGCGTAATTTCCGCATCATGGCGGCATGCTTTATCGCAGTAGTCATAGCCGGAATACTGCTCGGTCTCTCTGTGCCCGAATGGGCAGCAATACTGCTGTGCTGCGCGGGTGTCCTTTCGCTGGAGATGGTGAATACGTCCCTCGAATCGGCCGTTGACATAGCGACGGACGAATACAAACCCCTCGCCAAAAAAGCGAAAGATACGGCAGCGGGCGCTGTTCTTGTATTCTGCCTCTTTTCTGCCGCGATAGGCCTTATCATATTCATACCGCACGTCATCGGCTTGTTTGACTAAATGGAATAATATGCAGTTTATCCGTCCCTTGACTCGGTATTATCAATATGCTATATTATCATTCGACGCTGAAGAGCCGGTGTGATGGAATTGGCAGACGTGATGGACTCAAAATCCATTGGTAGCAATACCGTGTCGGTTCGAGTCCGACCACCGGCACCATTTTCAGCTTAGTTTGACATCAGGTTTAGCATCAGGCTTGACATCTTAGTATCAGCAGCGGAATGACATCAGGTGGAACAGTTTCAGGAGAAGCTGCCGGAGTAACCCGGTGGCTTTTTCCTATATCCTGATGCTTAATCATCCGGGGATACACTCCTATAATCGTATTAACTGAAGCAATCTTTGATTTAAAGTCCAGATGTGTATAGATGTTTGATACTGAACTCGTTAATAAACTTTGTTTTATTTATCCTAAAACAGACCTTTTTAATCCGAATTCGTAATAAGACTATTCCGACAATTTTTTTGTACCGTCATCCCAATTATGCCTTATCATGATTAATCTTTTATATATAAGATAAGCCCTGCAGTAGAGGGCTTTTTCATTAAAATCGTCTGATCGTTTGTAGTAATAATGCATGTGTTATCTAATAACAAGCTCTATGAATGATAGCCTCCTCACTAGGATTGGTTTCTTTGCTTTCTCCACAGTAAGCCAATATATTACCTATGGATTCATGCGGTATTGATATAAACAAAATTAAACCAAAACGTAAGATATCCCGTTTTTGTTCTTAATAATCGTTTTTGATGATGCTTACCCTTCCGACCGGGCAGGCCGATTCGCATTTTCCGCAGCCGATACAGGCAGGCTTAACGGATTCCCCATTAAGGGCTTTAGCAATTTCTACGCCCGAGCTTGTCCCGAGCCTGCTGGCTCCCGCAGCTACCATGTCGTTTGCTGATTTTACGTCCTTTACCCCTCCGGCCGCTTTTACGCCGACCCGCGGGCCTACAGTCTGGCGCATTAGCTTTACGTCATCTATCGTGGCGCCGTGTTTTGAGAACCCGGTCGATGTCTTTACGAAATCTGCACCGGCCTCTACGGACGCCCTGCAGGCGTTTATCTTTTCGCTGTCGGTAAGCAGGCATGCCTCTATTATCACCTTGACAAGCGCCCTGCCCCTGCTTGCCCGCACTACTGCTTCTATGTCCTTCCTCACGGATTCCCATTCACCGGATTTCGCCGCTCCGATATTTATTACCATGTCTATTTCTTTCGCGCCAGCGTTTATAGCCGCTTCGGTCTCGTATGCCTTTACCTCCGGCATTGTCGCCCCCAGAGGAAACCCTACTACACAGCAAGGTGTGACTGAACTTCCTCTTAATTGCTCGGTAACATATGATATATATGACGGGTTAACGCACACGCTTGCAAACCCGTACTGTTTAGCTTCGTCGCATACTTTTTTGATCTGGTCCCGCGTAGCGTCCGGCTTTAATAGCGTGTGATCTATCATTTGCAAGACACTTCCGCCGCCTGCCAGTGAATGCGACCCGTTTATTTTTTTAATCACTTCTTCTGTTATCCGGTTTACCAGTACGTTTATATCAATATCCATTATGTTTCTCCTTAGTCTTCTTATTCGCCTGTAACGATCTTGACCGATGCGCTGCATCCGAACCTCTGCGCTCCGGCTGCCATGAGCTCGAGCACTGTCGCCGCGTCCTTTATGCCGCCGTCAATCTTTATGCTAATCTTGTCCCCGATAACCGAACGTACATATTTAACGTCTTCAACGCACGCCTTTTTGCCGGTAAGCGCGTTTGAGATCTTGATGAAATCAACGCCGCATTCGGCCGCGATTTTAAGCGCCTTAGCCTTCTCATCCTCAGTCAAAATCCCCTGCTCGTATATCGCCTTTATCTTCGCTCTGCCGCCCGCGACGGAAACCATCTCGCAAAGGTCCTTCCTCGCGCCTTCAAAATCGCCCGACTTTATGGCGACTATCATCATTGAAACGTCGAGCTCCGTCGCGCCGTTCATTATAGCCTCGCGTATCTCTGTAAGCTTTGCTTTCGTCGACGCGGCGCCGTGTGGAAACCCTACAGCCGTGCATAAGGCGACGCCCGTCCCGCGCAACAGCTCAGCCGCCATACCCACGTAATACGGCGAAACGCAGACGTTCGCGAACCCGTACTTCTTCGCGTCTTCACAGCCCTTACGTATAACGTCAGCCGAAGCGTCAGGGTTGAGCAGCGAGTGCTCTATTGTCTTCGCGAGTTCCGAAGCGTTTTGTTTGGGCGTGCTCTGAAGCTGCGCGTACACCTGCTCCGTTACCCGCGCTATTATATTCTCTATATCCAAAATATCACCCGCCTTTCTATTTTACGACAGCTTTACCTCACCGCCCGAAGAGCAGTGGTCTATGACGCCGCAGATAGTCCAGTCGGCGATAAGGTCGTTATCGTCGAAGAACATCTTCGTGGCTCCGCCGTCTATGTTTACGAGCACGATATCGCCGGGACCGGAATCCGCGCAATCGAAAGCGATCTCCCTCGGGCCCAATGGCTTCCCGTCAAGGCCGATAAACTCTATTATCATCAGCTTATGCCCGTAAAACTTATGGTCTTTTACTGTGGAAACAACATTGCCCACAACTTTGGCTATCTTCAAGTCTTATCCCTGCTTGCCCGGCAATATGCTTTCCACGTCGTCATGCGGGCGCGGTATCACGTGCACACTATACAGTTCCCCTACCCGCTTCGCGGCAGCGGCTCCCGCGTCGACCGCGGCTTTTACCGCGCCTACGTCGCCCCTCACCATAACCGTAACCAGCCCAGAGCCTATCTTCTCCTTGCCGATGAGCGTAACATTCGCCGCCTTTACCATCGCGTCAGCAGCTTCGATAGCACCAACGAGCCCCCTCGTCTCTACCATGCCCAGCGCCTGTTTCTCCATATCAATAATCCCCTTTCATTGGTCATATGTTTTCGTTGTATTCGTCTATAAACCCGACTATAGCCGCGTCGGCGGGCACAAGCCCCTTGCGGAATATCAGGCTCGCCTCTTTCGACCCGATTAGGTACACCCAATCACCGTTTCCGGCCTGCCTCGTCTGGTCTGCCGCCACTATCGTCTTGCCCGGTATGCCGTTCTCAATTGTTTCGACGACGAGCAGTTTGATGCCGACAAGCCCTTCGTCCTTGACCGTGGATACGACCGAGCCTACCACTTTGCCGGTATACATATGTTTTTACCTCCGGCGCTTTAAGCCTTATTTCGCTGCTTTGGCGGGTTTTTGTTCGGCGGGTAGTATACTTTCAACATCGTCGTGCGGATGTGGGATAACGTGTACGCTGACGAGCTCCCCAACCCTCTTCGCAGCAGCGGCTCCCGCGTCGACCGCGGCCTTCACTGCGCCGACGTCGCCCCTTACCATTACGGTAACGAGTCCGCTGCCTACCTTCTCTTTGCCCACGAGCGTTACGTTAGCCGCTTTTACCATCGCGTCAGCAGCTTCTATCGCTCCGACGAGTCCTTTTGTTTCTACCATTCCTAGTGCTTCTTTAGCCATGTCCGTTTCTCCTTTATAGAATTTCTTTTAATTCGGTTGGTTTCAGGCTTAAAATACAGCCTGCAATATATCAGGATGCGGAGACGGTATCACTACCGTCCTCGCTATCATACCCTGCACTTCCTCCAGCCCCCCGGCCGCCTCCACTGCGGCCTTTGCAGCCGCAACGTCTCCCGTAAGTACCACGAAGCTCTTGCCGCCGAGTCCTCTTCCGAGGCGCACTTCAATTAGGTTCACATCCGCGGCTTTTACCGCCGCGTCGGCACAAACCACAGCCGACGCCAGCGAGAATGTCTCTATTATCCCGAGCGCTCCTGGCATTCCCACTTCCGAGCTTGCGCTCATCGCCTGTATCACCTGTTTATGTATATTCGGAATAACAATGCTGTCCACGAGCGCATATTCGGCGACTTCTTTGCCCGCGGCTGCCGAGGCCTTTACCGCTGCTACGTCTCCCGTCACTATCACTATGTACTTACCGGCACAGACAGACTGCGCGGTTACGAGCCGCACGTCCGCGGCCTTCATCATCACGTCGCCAGCCTCTATGCCTGCCGGTATAGAATTTGTCTCTATCATTCCAAGCGCGTTCACTGTTTTCTCCTTACGCTTTAATCTCTATATAACTCTCTGTTACTGCCGTTACCGTCCCGCTGATGCCCGCGTGCACCCTCGCGCCGAGCTTGCCTTCGGGTATGTCCGCGATGAGTTGTCCTTTTTCAACCCTGTCTCCGGCTTTAACTACTGCCGTTGACGGCACGCCTATGTGCATCTTCAGCGGCACCCTTACGAACCGTACGTCCAGGTCCTCTTTGAGCGGCGCGTCTACGTCGTACTCCGTGATGCCCATCCTTGCCATGAGCCTTCCGGTCGGCACCTTTACAAATTCGGGCCAGGCGTTTCCCTTTACTTCTTTACGCGGCTTCACGCCTTCCTTAACAAGCCCTTCCTTCACGCGCGTCATCATGCGGCTGGGGCTGAGTCCGAAGTTGCAGGCGTAGTAACTGCACAAACCGCAGTCGCAGCACGAGAACACGCCGTTCGGGTCGCCCATCAAACTGCCTATCCCCATGAACGCCGCACGCATTATCCTGTGCGGCTCGACGCCGAGTCCGAGCGCGTTCCTCGGGCACATCTGCGTACACATATTGCACTGGCTGCACGCCGCCTTCGCAAGCCGTAGGTCTAACGCTCCGTCGCTCGTCTTCTTTGCTATCAGCGGATGATCTGACCTGAGTATTATCAGGCCGCCCGTCGTCTTTGTGACCGGCTCGCTCCAGTCGCGGCTGAGTTTCCCCGTAGCCGGGCCGCCAACGATGAGCGTATATCCGTCCATACTGTCCGGCCCGCCCGCTGCCCTTATCAATATCTCAAACGGCGTACCGACCGGTACTTTAAGCGTTAGCGGGTTCTTTACCTCTCCCGCCACCGTAACATATCTGTCCGTTACCGTTTTCCCGTCAAGAGCGTCCGCAATGTTTGCGAGCGTCGTTACGTTGCTTACGACCGCTCCCACGTCGAGCGGTATGCCCCCTGTCGGCACGACTTTTCCCGTTACCTCGTATACTATCTGCTGCTCGTCGCCCGCCGGGTAATAGTTCTCGAGCGCGTACAGCCGCACGTTGCTCTCGTTCCTTATTGCGTTCTCCAACGCTTCTATGGCTTCCCTGTTCTTTTTCTTGACGCAGATGACGCCTTCTCTCGCGCCGGTGGCCTCGGCCATTGCTTTGAGCCCGCGCACGATCCTTTCCGGGTAATGACTCATCATGAGCTTATCTACCCGGAGCAGCGGTTCGCATTCCGCCCCGTTGGCCAGAACTATTTCCGCCTTGCCGCCCGCCTTTATATGCGTTGGAAAACCCGCTCCGCCCGCGCCCACGACGCCGGCTTCGCGGATGATATCTGCCAAACTCATGTCTTCACCTATACTTTTATAATATCCTGAAGTTCCCGTACAGCACGCAGCGCCGCAGCCGCGTGAACGTCCTTGCGCTCGTCAGCCCTTCGCCCGTCGGCGTCGCTATCGTAAGCGTCGTGAACCCTTCGCCGCCAAAGCCGAGCCCCGCGTACGACGGCGCGTTCTTTACGAATATCGTTGTGTTGAGCGCTTTGGCCGCCATCGACAGGTGCGTTATGTTCTGCGAATGCATCATCGCCGTATGCTTGCAGCCGTTTTCCGCCTTTATAGCCTTTGTTATCGCTTCCTCTATTGTGTTGACTGTTGCTACGCCGAGCACAGGCATGAGCATCTCGACCGTTATGAACGGATGGTTCTCGTCCACCGACGCTATTACGAGCCTCGGGTTTCCCGAAAAGCTTACGCCGCTTGCCTTAAGTATTACGTCCGCGTTCCTGCCTACGAACTTCCTGTTGACTGCGTATTTGCCGTCTTTCTTTTCGAATACGGTATCTACGACCTTGTCTATGTCCGTGCCCGTTATCCTGTACGCGCCGTTTTTCTCCATCTCGCGCATCAGCTGTTCCTTGATGTTTGCAAACGCGAATACTTCTTTTTCAGCTATGCACAGTACATTGTTGTCGAAGCTCGCGCCGTCTACGATGTCCTTCGCGGCCTGAGGGATTATCGCAGTGTCGTCCACGATCACCGGAGGGTTGCCGGGGCCTGCCGCTACGACCTTTTTGCCCGTCTTCATCGCTACCTTAACGACCGCCTCGCCGCCCGTTATCGACAGCAGCGGAATGTCCGGATGTTCCATCATGCGCTTGCCCGTTTCTATGGTCGGCTCTTTAACCGTGCATATGAGCGCTTTAGGCCCGCCCGCGGCGGCTATGGCTTCGTTAAGTATGCGCATCGCTTCCTGTGATACCTTCTTGGCTGCCGGATGCGCGTTGAACACGACGGCGTTGCCCGCCGCTATCATGCTTATTGAGTTGTTTATTATACTCGATGGCGGGTTCGTCGACGGCGTTATGGAGCATATCACGCCAAACGGCGCGCGCTCGACCAAAGTCAGCCCGAAATCACCCGACATTGCGTCGGCTGTAAGGTCCTCTATGCCCGGAGTTTTTTCTGCGGCGAGCAGGTTCTTTTTTACCTTGTCCTCTACCCTGCCGTAGCCCGTTTCGCTGTTCGCAAGCTCGGCCAGATACCTTGCGTTCTTCCGCGCCGCTTCACGCATGGCGTCTATGAGCTTTCCTCTCTGCTCGAGCGTCATCTTTATAAGCTCAGCCTGAGCGGCTTTCGCGGAAGCAATAGCTTCCTCGGGCGTATCGCACAGCCAGCAGCCGGGAGTTGCTTTTGCTGTGTTCCCCATAGTCCCCGTCAGCTGCCTTACTGTATCTTCCACTATGCTTCTTATCTGTTCATCTGTAAAACCCATATTGCTGCCTCACTTCTACTCGGCTTTGTCTTTCGTCTCAAATTTCCTGAACACGAGCTTGCCCCTCAGCTCCACCGAGTCTATTATCGCCGTTATAGCCAGGTCGGAGGGCTTGCCATCTGTAAGTGCCGTTTGCCTTGACGAGCTTCCGGATACGCACATCACTACCTCGCCTTCCCCCGCGCCAACGGTATCGATGGCGACGAGCGGCGCGCCTTTCTCTGTAAAGCTCTCTATATCGATTGGGACTACTATAAGCAGTTTTAAGCCATGCAGCTTATCCGACTTGTTCGTGCTCACGACGTTTCCGCTTACCCGCGCAAGTATCATAACTTCACCTTATCACCTTTCATCTATCGAGACGTTAAGCTCCTTCGCCGCGTCCCTTGCGAGCGGTGTAACTATCGCTCCCGGCTCACACGCTATCCGCTCTCTGCCCTGCTTATGCGCGTCGACCACTTCGGTCTCCGTTACCAGTGAAAGCTGTCCTTCAGGCTTGCCGGCCGAGAGGCTCAGCGATACGATGCTTGCTCCCATGCCCTCTACGGCATGAAGCGCGTCGTTTAAGCTTTCAAAGTATGTGCCCCGCTTAAACCCCGGCCTCTCGTAATCCAGCACAACCGTTACTGTCTTCTCCCATAAAAGAGCCCTTATGACTGCCTGCTCAAAGAATCCCCTGTCGTCTCCCTGCGCTATGTTTTTAAGCATCCACAGCGGAGGAGATACGAGTAAAACATCCTTGAAGTTTTTTAGAGATTCCATCAGCCGCTGCTTATCGTGCTGTGTTTCCATGTTTGCTGTTTTAAATCCTTCGCCAAGTGCGGATGCACCTTCCCCCGCGCACGTTAAGCCATCTTTGCAGTTCTCTTTCAGGTATTCCTTCAGCGGACCGGTATCCGGAACGAACGACGGCATCATTACGATCGCGCCCGTCTCGACGCTCTCAGGCTCAAGCATCCGTCTTATCACCTGCTCCGCTACGCGGCGTATCAGTATTTTTAATTCTCTTTCGTCATTTATGTTCATTTCATAAGTTCCAAAAGGTCTCCGTTTTTAATTCCTGCGGCGTTTGCTTCGTCCGTATCGATATGCAGCTCGAGCGAGTGTTCCTTTCCTGCGCGCACTAATATGTTTCCGAATATCGTCTCGCGCTCTCCTGCTTTCTTAGCTCTTACGATATCGCCGTTTTTGAGCCCGAACGCTGCCGCTTCCTCATCCGATATGTGAAGATGCCGCGCGGCCACTATAACCCCTTTGTCGAGCTTGACTTCTCCCTTGGGCCCGATGAGCGCACATCCCGGCGTTCCCGCTATGTTCCCCGACATGCGCACGGTCGGCTCGATACCCAGCTTGAATGTGTCGGTCAGCGATACCTCTGCCTGCGTATCCGGACGCACAGGTCCCAGCACTCTTATGCCATCTATCCTGCCCTTGGGGCCGGCTACCGTGACCTTCTCCTCGCATGCGTACTGCCCCGGCTGGGACAGCGGCCTTAGTTTTTTAAGCTCGTACCCTACTCCGAAAAGCTTTTCTTTATCAGCCGCCGATAAATGGATATGTCTTCCGGATGCAGCTGCGGGAATGTAGTATTCGTTGTTTTGCGCCATATGCCTGACCGCTGTAAGCGTTACGAGGCGCTTTATATCGGTTTTATCCATAAACCTTCTCTTATTAACTAAAAACCTTACAGTTTTCTGATAAATCGATTTGGCGGACGGTACCGAAGTAAAAGTCAAAATGTAATCCATTTACTCCGTCCGGCCATCTCTCCCTTCATCCC
Organism: uncultured Christensenellaceae bacterium; assembly: GCA_964510055.1. Lineage (GTDB taxonomy): Bacteria > Bacillota > Clostridia > Christensenellales > SZUA-584 > DTFZ01. The sequence continues at coordinate 14,601 of CAZDZY010000017.1, read as the reverse complement.
CCATATCTGAACAGATCATATATAATAACAATACAATAATATCGAAAGCCTAATGCTTCCAGGCCTTGCTTAACTGCCTTTAAGCGTTTTTATTACTTCCTTCGTAATTATTTCTATCAGTTCCTGCTGTGTTAAGTCGCTCACCGAACCGCGCTTTTCTTCCATGGCTTTTCCCCCGCAGTAACCTTCGCCCAGGTAATCTATCTCCGATTTGCCGAACACTTCTTTCCTTATCCTGAAAAGATCGGAAACCTGATTGGATTCAAGGCCGACCTCGCCGCCCAATAGCCTTGCGTAGAGGATAATCCCCGCGAAATGTTCCAGGGTTTCCATTTTATAATACGCGTCATATATATCCTTACCTACAGTCAAAGCGCCGTGGTTGGCAAGAAGAACTGCATCCGCCGTTTTGATGATATCTTTTATAGAGTCAGGAACTTCGCTTGTCGAAGGGGTCGCATATTCCGACAGAGCCAGCCGGCCGAGAGAGAATATCACTTCCGGTAAAGCAATTTTATCGCAGACTTTTCTTGCTACGGCAAATGCTGTTGCTATCTGCGGATGCGCGTGGCACACGCCGAAAACGTCCGGGCGGCTTTTATACGCCATCAGATGCATTTTTATTTCGGAACTGGGCTTCAGACTGCCGTATTTAACGTTACCATTGAGGTCTGAAGGGGACATGTACCCTTTGGAAACACCCGAAGGCGTGATCATGATTTCATTTTCAGAAAGGCGCACGCTTAAATTGCCGTCGTTTGATGCGACGAACCCCTTGGCATACATTCTCTTCCCGATTTCCACGATATCATTCCGGGCGTTAAAATCATTCATAGCTTATCCTTTTTCTGTTTATTGTTTATTTCCATGGCAGAAACAGTATTTTATTAAAGAACAGGCCACCCCTGTAAAGTTGTTCAAATATCGAGGGCGCCTCTTCCAGCGGCAGCTTATGGGTGATAACTGCTTCATAATCTATTTTGCCCTGCTCCATAAGGTGTACGGCCTGCGTCCATTCCCATCCCGGAAAAGGATCTGAGAACGAATTCCAGGAACCGATAACGCTTATCTGGCCGCGCATGATCTTATCTACTGCCTGTTCCGTAAGCTGCAGCCCTTTGTGAGATATACCTATTATCACAACGCGGCCGAGCTTTGCCGCGCTCATAATGGCGTTTAGCTGGGCTATAGGCGCTCCGGTAATATCCGCTGTCACATCTGCGCCTCCGCCGAAATAATCGCTTACCTGTTTTGCTACGTCCTTGTCAAGGCCGTTGAACACCTGATCGGCGCCGCATTTTATTGCCGCTTTCAGCTTTTCCTCGCCTATGTCTACCGCCGCTACCTTGCCCGCTCCCAGCGCTTTAGCCGCCTGTACCATATAAAGGCCGATTGTTCCTACGCCGTAAACGCACACTGTATCACCCTGTTTGAATTTGGCCTGCAGGAGCCCGTGCAGGGCATTAGCCAGCGGGTCGGTCGTAGCCGCACACTCATAAGAAACCGTATCTGCCACTTTAAGCAGGTTCTTCTTTGTAACGGCAATGTATTGCGCAAACGCTCCGTTGCAGCGGGAACCGTAATAAGAATATTTTTCGCAAAGCGAATATACGCCCATTTTGCAGTACTTGCACTGGTAGCATGGGATCAGGGGCGGAACCGTTACTTTATCCCCTGTTTTAAATCCTTCCACATCCTTACCAAGTTCCACGATTTCACCGGCGAATTCATGGCCCGGGATTATCGGGGATATATAGGCTCCGAATTCATTGATCCTTGGTATATCGGAACCGCATACGCCGACTGCCATTATCTTGACCAACACTTCGTCATCCTTAATGACCGGCATGTCAACTTCCTCTATTCGCAGGTCCCTTGGCTTATACATAACAACTGCCTTCATTTTCATATCTAAATACCTCACATAAAAAATAAAATTAACCTTTTATTGAAGAACGATTTTTAAAAGCTCTTCAGGTTTCTCAATAATATACTTGGCTCCGGCCTTTTTTAAGGCTTCGCCGGTCTGATATCCCCAGGATACACCTACGGGTACAACTTTCGCATTTATAGCGGTACGGATGTCAATATCTGTATCCCCGACATATATGCATTCTTTGTTTTCAGCCCCGGTCTCCTTCATAACTTCGTACAGGGCCGACGGGTCCGGCTTATTCGGATATTCGCCCGCACCGATCACATGGGTAAAATCAACGAAAGGCAATAAATCTTTAATTATTTTATCGAGAAATGTATGCGGTTTATTTGTTATTACAGCCAGTTTTATACCAGACGTTTCAAGGTTTTTAATTGCTTTGGCAATGCCTTCATAAAGAACCGTTTCCTCTGTACAATGCTCACTGTAATAAGTTACGACGGAAGCCTTTAATTTTTCGAAAAGCTCTTCTGTGCAAAGCTCTTCCGGGATAGCTGTTTTTATCAGGTTTGAAAGGCCTTTACCCATATTACACGCATAATCTTCCCTTTTTCTTATCGGGAGATTGTTTCCTGCAAGTACAAGGTTAATGCTGTTTGCCAGATCCGGAACGGAATCGATCAGCGTTCCGTCCAAGTCAAACATACATAGTTTAATCATTCTTTCACCCCTACAACCAGTAATCAGCCGGTTTCCCGTCCTCGCGGATAACCTCACGCCAATATTCAACTGTTTCCTTCATGGCTGAAATAATATCCGCTGTTGAATCTGTAACGCCGAAGAAGATCTCAAACGCCAAATAAATGTCTTTGACCTTCGGCGGCATATCCGCGTCGTTCCCCCTGTCGTAACATTTCACAACAGACTCCAACAGTTTCCTGGGTTTCACGATACCGCTCTCGTTATATTTCTTTACAAAAGGCCTGTGCGCAGAATAAGTTCCGTCTGTCTGCTGCAAATGCATAATGGGCGAATAGCATGATACTTCTTCCAACCATTTATAAAGGTCCTCATCGCCTTTTCCGCTGAACCAGTATGCATATTTATCAGCCGCTTTTTTTAGTTCATTAAGGGTTGTTCCCTTCTCCACCATATACAGCATTTCGTCAGGAAGGTGCAATCCCTTTGCTGATTGTGCATCTATCACACGAGCAAACTGCTCATCAGTAGGGAACTGAAACAGGCTTTGACCTGCCATATGAGCGGTATCGATCGTTGTATACAAAGGGTTGCCGCGCGTTTTATATACTTCAGACATGTATCTTTTTACATCTGCTATGCGCCACCATCCCTGTGTAGGCGTATACATCTGCTCAAAAGCATACTGGACGTTTTTTTCGGCAGCATAATCAGCACATTGTACTGAGTAGTCCAATAGAAGTTTTTCGGCTTCTGCGTATTTCTGCGGGTCCTGCAGCAGTTCCTCCGGGAAAGCCTGAAGCGCTCCCCCGGCTGTTGCTTTAAATCTGCCGGCAAGATCGATCGTTTTGAAAATATAATTATTTCTGAATCTTTCCCTGTAACGTTTATCCCAATTCAGTAAGCTTGCCGAGCGATACGTGACATATCCGGAATAAAAACTAACCAGCCTAAGGCCATGATAATGCTCACACTTTCTGACTTCCTCTATCCACCTCCGGGTATAATCATCAGGGCAAAACTGCGGATCGATTTCCATGTCTGTGCTCGACTGCACACAGTTGATATTTCCGATCTTCTCTCTTATAACACGCATCCATTCTGAAGGTCGTACCCATCTTTTTATCGCGAAACAGTTGTCTATAACCAAATGGATCCTGGGGTATTCTGTCTGAGTCATGAGGCCTCCCTCTTCATTGATCAGTGTAAGCAGCCTAACTTACCAAACTAAATATTACCACTCGTGGCCGTAATCATGTATGAAACGGTGCCGCTCAAGTTTTACGGCTTCATCGGGTATCACTTTTATATTAAAATTTTTCTTTAGCTCTATATAGCACCTGGCTGCCTTTTCAACGACCTGGCAGCATACCTTCGCTTCATCAAGGTCCTTACCGCAGCATACCGGGGCATGATTACGCAACAATACCGCATTTTTATCGCCGATATATTTGGCCGCCGCGGCGCCTAGTTCCTCATGCATTCCGGCACGGATATATTTCGGTGTTGTCGGTATCTCTCCGCCTATCAGTTGCGTCATTTCCTCAAGGAAAGGCGGAATAGGCTCACCTACTGCGCACATTGCAGAAGCATACAGGGGATGATAGTGTATGATAGCACCGACGTCCGGGCGTGCGCGATAAATCAACCTGTGTACCTCGCGTTCCGTTGTAGGACTGCGAAAACCTTCTACTACCTTTCCATCATAATCGATAGTAACCATATCTTCCGGCACCATTACATCGTATGCTATTCTGCTGGGCGTAAGGATAATAGTATCATCAACGCGAACGCTGACATTCCCCCAGGTGCCTACTACAAGATCTTTCTGCTGGAGCCAAAGGCAGACTTCTATTATGCTTTTCTTGATGTCTAAATGCTTCAAAGTTAATCACCTTCCTGTCGAAAAATCATACTTAATCAAAGGCAGCCATAGTTTATTGCCGTCTTTTGGCATCTATCCCGGATTTACTGTTTTTCAGCTATAGCCTTGACTCTCTTTCTTTCGCGCAGAATACTTAAAACTGAGGGTAATGCAATGGCTACTAAAACTACGATACCGCTTACAGCAGATTGCCAATATGGGTCGACGCCGATCATTACTATAACGTTTGATATGACACTTATAATAGCAACGCCGATAAGTGACCCTACAGGGTTGCCTACGCCTCCAGTCAGAAGTACTCCGCCGATAACGCAGGCAGCAATGGAGTTCATTGGCCAATTAGTACCGATAGAAGCTTGGGCGGAACCCAAACGCGCTAAGCAGAGCATCCCTGCAAAAGCCGATAAAAAACCCATAATAGCAAACGTCAGGACCCGTATCCTATCCACTTTGATGCCTAAAATGTATGCCGCAGGCCTGCTGTTACCAATGGCATAAATATATCGTCCGGTCTTTGTCTTTGTAACAAAAACAACAGCGATCGCTACGACGATTAAAGTAATGATAAACGGAACCGGTATTCCCAAAATATCGCCAGCCCCCAGGAAAAATATGGAGTCTGGTATCTGTGTGATGGCTTTCCCCTTTGTTATAACCATTGACACTCCATAATAAACGCCCTGCATACCTATGGTTGTGACCATGGAATTGAGTCTAAGCTTTGTAACTAAAAGTCCGTTGATCATGCCGAAAACCGCTCCTGACAACAGCCCCAATATAAAAGAAAGATAGGGGTCAAAACCCGCTTTTGTCATCAAGAGGCCGCCGAAAATTCCGGCAAGCGATGCCATTGTCCCAACGGATAAGTCTAGCTCTCCGGTAAGCAGCAGCAGACATTGTCCTATCGCCACCAATCCGATCAGTGAAATATCGCGCATAAGGGATTGCAGATTGAACGGATCGGTAAAGGAAGGAGCGATTATTGTCGTTATGATGATCATCACTACCAGGACGAATCCTATCAAAACAGTGCTGTTACGTAATAACGTAGATGCAATATTTTTAAATAATTTTTTCTGCACGGTGTTCATGAATTTTTTCCCCCCGTTTCATGTACATTTAACCCCAATATGGACCCCATTATCTCTTCATTGCCTGCATTTCTGCTGTGTTCGCCCGCTTTCCTGCCTTTGTATAGAGAAATAATTCTGTTGGAGCATTTTTTAATTTCGTTCATTTCGGATGATATCAATATAATACCAACGCCCTCATCCTCAGCGATTTTCTTCATCATGCGGTATATCTCGGTCTTTGTACCAACATCAATACCCTTCGTCGGCTCATCGAAAATCAGGATACTGGGCCTGCAACTCATGGCTCGCGAAATAATGACTTTTTGCTGATTCCCACCGCTTAAAAACTTGATTTCTCTTCGAATATCGGGAGCTTTCACATTGTAGTCGTCAACGATGCTTTCTACTGCCTCAGTTTCCTTTCTCTTGGATATAAAGCCTTTGCTGCGTACATCATCCAGCATATTGATTGACGCATTTTCACGCAAACTGAGCTCTGAAAGTATTCCCTGGCTTCTCCGCTCTTCCGGCAAGTAAAACATTCCGTGTTTGACTGCGTAGCTTGTATCGCCAAGTCTCCATTGCTCCCCTTTAAACTTGATGTTTCCGGAGTATACGGGCAGGTAACCAAAAATGCCCTGCATAAGCTCACTCCGTCCGGCGCCCACAAGCCCTGAAAAGCCCAGGATCTCGCCTTTCTTCAAGTTAAAACTGACGTCTTTAAACATATCGCCAGTCAGGTTCTCCACTTCCAGCAGAACCTCGTCTGAAACTTTTTCCGAATAGAATACTTCTTTTTCATCCAGTGTATGGCCTGTCATTTGCGCCACAGTCCACGAAACGTCTACCTCTGATAATTTCATCTCCGCCATTTGCCTGCCGTTCCGGAATACTGTGATAACATCTCCGATAGTAAATACCTCTTCCAGCTTATGTGAGATAAAAACGATCGCTTTGTTTTCCTTTTTAATTTGTTTTATTGTTTTAAAGAGCTGCTCTGTATCTCCTGTAGTCAAGCTGGTTGTGGGTTCGTCGAGCATTAATACATTATAATCCTCATATACTGTTGCCCGGGCAATCTGCAAGAGTTGCTGCTGGGACACCGAAATGTCTTTTACTATTGTTTCAGGCGTTACGTTGATATTGAATTTCTTTAATATAGGTATGGCCTTTTCCCTTAATTGTTTCTGACTTATGCTGCCTTTCATGTGCGATCGTTCAAATGGAATAAAAAGATTTTCGGCAACGGATAAATGATTGAAAAGATCGATCTCCTGCGGCACATATGCTATTTTGGCAAAAAGCTTTTTGTCTTTCTGAGCCTGTTTACCATCGATAATGATTTCTCCTTCGTCCGGCTCATACACGCCTGTAAGACATTTGATAATCGTACTTTTCCCTGCTCCATTCTCGCCCACGATGCAGTGCACCTGTCCCAACTCAAAAGAGATATTAATGGAGTCTAAAGCTACAACACCTGGAAAGGATTTTGTAATATTTTTAGCTTCTAATATTTTCATACATTTCTCCCTTGTATGGTATTAACGTTACATACCATAGAATCAGGATGCGGTAATTTTTTAATAGAAGGGCCGTCCTTTACAAGACGGCCCCCCGAAGCCGGGCTGCTTTTACTTATTCGCCGTTTTACTTATTCGCCTTTTCCGGAACGTGCAATTTCCAGCCATTCATCTATATTGGATTGATCAATATAGAGTATACCTGTGTCTACAAATTGCGGAACATCGCCGCCAAGTGCTTTCTGAAGCAGCATTGTGACCGACATAGCGCCCTGCATCTGAGGCTTCGTTGAGTATGAGCAGACCATCGTACCATCTTTCACGTATTCCAGTATCTGGAGAAGGTTCTCGGCGCCCACGAACGTGATCTGGCCTTTCTTGCCTGCCTCATTGATAGCAGCGGAGATTCCGATAGGAGCAGCGGCGTCTACGCAAAGGAAACCTTTAAGGTCGGGGTTAGCAGCTATTACAGCGGCTGCTGACTGCTGAGCGACCTGATAGTTGTCCTGGCTTGGGCCCGCTTCAACAACTGTTATATTCGGGTATTTTGCAAGTACTTTTTTGAAAGTCTCGTACCTTTCCGAATGGTTGGCTGCTGTGGGAACACCGTGCATAATGGCAACCTTGCCTGTTTCACCCAGCCTTGCTACCAGATCTTCAGCTTCCAAAGCTGCCTGCTCAGCAAAGTCATTACCTACAGCCGTAATGCCGGATCCGGGAACTCTCGCATCGAAGAACATAACAGGAATGCCCTTTGCCTGGATTTCAGCTATGATCGTTTTGCTTCCTTCATAGTCCAGGGGATCCATTACTATGCCGTCGGGTTTAGTAGCGGCTGCCTGTTCCAATAGGGTGTTCTGTGCTGTTATTTCCGCAGTTGCAGGAGCACGATAGTCAATTTTGATGTTTAATCCGAGCTGTTTGTTCAGCAGTTCAGCCTCCTGCTCAGCACCATAAACAACTGCATCGAACCATTCATGGACGCATTTCGGGATAACAACAAAGGTAAAATCCTTTTTTGCCGCGCCTTTGTCTGAGTTCGAAGTTGTAGGTGCGCTGCAGGCTACCAGTAAGGTTAAAATCACTAGTGAAGCCAAGAGAATTGCTACGACCTTCTTCATAAATTCCTCCTCGATACTTTCTATTTTTATGGAATAACAACAACACGTGTGATCGCTATATTAACGTACATTCTCCCTACCAGATCGCTATGTTATTGTTTCCCAAACTCAAGTTCTAATATCAGATATATGTTAATTGTAACTTGTTTCTTAGGTTATATTATCAAATTAAGATGGATGTGTCAATATATATTTCTCATATTTGTGTTAATTTATTTTATACTTTCACATCACTTTTTCATCTTTTATGTTAATCTACCATTTCACTAAAAGAAAATTCAAATGGTTTATTCGTATTTATAATAACATCCTTTTTAAACCTGCAATTCAGGAAGAAGTATATTCCAGATTGCATCCAATATGCTTTGTTCGTTTTCTTCATGCGCACTCGTAGCGATAACCAAACTGCTCGAAGGTATAACTATAACAAATTGCCCCAATCTTCCAAAAGCACGATAGGCCCCCGGATGGCTGCAGCGCCAAAAATGATACCCGTATCCAAATTCTTCATCTAAGCCGGTGCCTTTTTTGCTGATCTTTTCTGACGCTATTTTAAAACTTGTTGCTTTATCGACCCACTCTTTTGAAACTAACCTTTTCCCTTCATATTCTCCGCCATTCAGATACAATATCCCCAGTTTTATCATATCAGAGAGTTTAAGCCTTAATGTCGAAGCAGCAAACGTGTGCCCCATCGGGCACTCGTCCCATTCCGGGTATGGTATCCCCATAGGCGCAAATGTTGTTTCGTACAAATAATCAATCAGTTTTACCCCCGAGGCTTTTTCAGCCATGCATCCCGCCAGAAACGACGATCCGTTACTGTACATGAATTTCTTGCCCGGGTCTGAAACCAAAGGCTGCGAAAGCAAAAACCGGATCCAGTCTTTTTCTTTTGTTGTTTTGCGCTCAGGTTCGTGCAGTATGGCACGTCCATGTCCGCTGGACATTGTAAGCAGATGTTCTAAGTTAAGTTTATCATATCCAGGGTAAATATCCACCGGCAATTGCTGGTTAAAAAAATCTATCGGGCGGTCTGAAAGATGCAGCAGCCCTTCATCGATGAGCTTCCCGATTGCCGTAACAGAAAAACTTTTACTTACCGAGTAAATGTTACGCGGCTCATCGGGTTTGAAATAGTGCTCCGATACAATAGAGCCGTTTTTATATATCATTATTCCATAAATGTTGATTGAATTCTTTTCAATATGATTAATAAATGAGTTTAAAAAATTCATTTGAAACCCCATTTTGTTCGTTATAAAAAAGTGACCGGTTAAGTCAATAAAGAACTAAACTATAATAAGCTCGACGCCAGCATTCTCCAGCATCCTTTTATGCTCCGGGCTTATCTTATCATCGGTAATTACAGTGTTCATTTCTGATAGATCCGCGTATTTTGCATACCATGCTTTTCCGAGTTTGGTTGAGTCTATGAGCAATATTTTTTGTTGGCTGGCAGCCAGAGCAGATCTTCTCATCGGTACTTCATACGTATGTACAGTTGTCACTCCTAAAGTATCAGTCACACCCATAGCTCCGAAAAATGCTTTGTTGAAATAGGCCTTTTTCAGCTGCGCGGCGCCTTCAGGGCTTTCAAACATACCCGTATTAACATGGTAATATCCGCCGCATACAACTGTCCTTAAGTTATTTTTATGTATGCTTTTGCTGAAAACATTTCCGGAATACGTATATATTATGTGATTAGACTCCTCGCTTATATAATCAAGCAATAAGCTGCAAGTGGAACCAATGTCAATTAACAAAACGTCCGAAGGCTCTATGAGCGTGGCAGCTTTTTTGGCGATACTTATCTTTTCATTGGTCTGTTTTGAGATCTCTCTTTCAAAAGAATAGTCCTTTTCGTAACCATTGCTGTTATCTATGTCGCCCTTATCCTTGTTTTGATATAAGGTTACACCCCCATAGAAAACAGAAACCTGTTTTTCTTTTTCCAATCTATAAATATCGCGGCGTATTGTCATTTCAGAAACTTTCATCGCTTCAGAAAGCTGTTTGATAGACATTACTCCATTTGCGCCGATCTCTTTTATTATATTTTTTAATCTGTCCTCCATACGCTCCATAGATCACATCTCCTATATAACAGGTACCTTTATTATATACTAAATCCATATTATATCAATGCTATACTGTAGATAAAACCGCCTTTACGGACTGTTCATTTATAAGACTGTTAAAGGCATCTTCTATATCTCTCATTTCAAAGATGCTTATATACTTTTCTACATTCAGCCGCCCGCTAGAAATAAGCTCAATCGCTTTTCTGTTATGATCAGGCGTCGATGCATGTACGCCGTATATGCAAAGCTCTTTATAATGCGTAAGGTTGCTGTCTAAAAATCCGCTTGATTCACCCGCAAGGCCGCCAAAAAGGCTTATCCGCCCCTGGCAGTTTACAATTGCCTGCGCTTGCCTGTGCGTTACGCCGGCCGGGCATGCTGTAATTGCCGCATCGATGCCGTCTTCTCCGGCCAGAGCCTTAACGGTCTCAATAAAGTCCGGTTTCGCTGGATCAAGAACAGTAATCCCGGGTAAATATTGCTGTACCTGTTTACGCCTTTTCTCCGCAGGTTCAGCAACGAATACCTTGGAAGCGCCGCTTAAAAACGCTAGTTCGGCATGGATACAACCCAAATACCCTGCTCCAAATATAAGAACATTTTCACCTTTTTGAATCTTCAGAAAGCCCTGCGCGTTAATGGCGCAGGCTACAGGTTCTGCAACGCAGGCGGACAAGGAAGAAACATTTTCCGGCACTTTGATTACATTCCCCATATTAAAAGCCTGTCCGGGGATAAAGCAATATTCTGCGAAAGTTCCATCGTACTCAAATCCGATAGTATGCAGATCACTGCACATGTTTGTATGTCCCCGCCTGCAATTAAGGCAAGTCCCGCACCCAACAGCCGGCGCGACTATCACCCTGTCGCCCGGTCCGAACCCAGTGATCTCCTTACTTACAGACTCTATGACCATGCATGCCTCATGCCCTACCGTTCTCTGAAAATCTAACTTGGTATTACCGAAACGATAGGTTCTTAAATCTGTACCGCATATTGAGGCGTTTAGAACTTTTGCTACTGCACCTTGAACAGGAACCGGCTTTTCCTTCTCCTTATAAACGATCTGGTTTTGTCCTTCATAAACACATGCTTTCATTTTATGCTCCTGACTGCAAAGATGTTATACTATTGATGCCTTAAAGCACGTTCATCGTCTGCGTCCTTAAATCCCACCAGTCCATCATCAGCGTATAGCCTTTAACATACAGCTTGTACAATTCCTGATATTTTGGTGTATTATGTGCAACCGGAGTAAAACGTTTTGCAATTTTTACAATACGTTTTACGGCGTCTTCATAATCCTTATAAATACCAATGGCAACGCCGGTATTCATTGCCGCACCCCTTGCGCCGTGCTCTTTACCTTCACAAATTATCATGTCTTTACCCATTGCATCTGCGAATATCTGCATCCAGACATCGCTTTTCGCCCCGCCGCCGCTGACATAAACCTCATTTACCACAGAAGGCATATGTGAATAGCAGTCTACCATAGCCATCGCAACGCCCTCGTAAACGGAGCGCAGCATATCCTTTACCTCTGTGACAAATGATACCCCCGTAAAACTTGCCTTGATATTGTTTTTGAAGAACGGCGCTCTTTCCCCGCCGGCCATCAGATACGGATGATACATGACGCCATGGGAACCGATCGGGACTTCTTCTACCATCTTCGAACAGTAATCATATATTTTTATATTTGCCGTATTGGCTTCCTGAATGATCTTACCGCCGATTTCCCGCAGGAACCATTCAAGATTAGGTGTTCCGGAAAGTGAGGATAACAGCCTTATCCATCTGTTCTTTGGGGCGTGTGCAATAGTCATACCGGCCATTTTGGGCAGTTTTCTCGGTTCGTCCATTATCAGGGAGTGTATAGCTGCAGTACCCATTATAGTACAGGCTTGTCCGTCATTAATGACACCGCTCGATAACGCGCAAGCCGGAATATCCATAGGTCCTGATGATATAACCGTATTCTCTGAAATCCCGAAAATGTTAGCTATCTCCGGGAGTATCATGTGATAGTTTTCATTCGAAGGTTTTACAATCGGGAAACGGTCTGTATATGGTTCCAGTCCGAAAAGCCGGAACAATTCATTGTCATATTTTCTGGTTTCAGCATTAAGCATGGGTATAGACATATCGGATTCATCCGTAGAGATAGCACCGGTCATTTTGTAAAAAAGCCAGTCCTTTACGTGTAAAAAAGCTATAGTCCTATCCAATGCCTCTTTTTCGTATTTTTCCATCCAGCGGATCTCGGCGCACATTGCAGATCCGAATACTGCTGTGCCACAAACATCGAAAGCCTTTTCCAGTGTTCCGTTTTTTCTCCATTCTTCCACGATTTCTGTCGTTCGGCCATCGCAATAACACATACCGTGGCGGATAGGTTCTCCATTCTTATCTATAGGCCAGAGCCCATCCCCCTGACCTGTTATACCAATACCCCTTATTTTTTCGGGGGCAACAGCTTTTGCTACTTCCCGTATGCAGGCAATCGCGTTATACCAGATTTCGTTCATGTCTTCTTCATACCAGTTTTCAAATGGCGTAAGGCCCGTTAGCTTGATCGTATGCTGAGCGATTTCATTACCATCAATATCAAACAGAACAGCTTTAATACCGGTCGTTCCGGAGTCAATTCCTATTAAGTACTCTTCTTTCATAATTCAACCTTCCTTAATAATATTTGGTGTGAAGCAAGTATATTGAAATACCATCCAATAAAACGCCATAGGTTCTGCCCCTACACTTTTTCTGGTCCTTTGATTCATGCGTAATAACGTAATCGTTAAATCAATGTATATTATTTTGTTAATAATGGTGTTCCTCTATCATTATATTATCATTCAGATGTATACATGTCAACACAATCTGAAAAATATTTGACATTGAAATATAGTATGAATATAATAAATAAACATCATGCTATTGCTGAAAGGGAGAGTATTTATGGACAATGAAAAAACATTGAGAAATCAACTTTCATCTATAACCCAAGAGATATATCATAAAGGGTATACACCCCCGCTGAATGGGAATATGTCTGTCCGTCTGGATGAGAATCATATACTCATTACGCCTTCCTACGTTTGTAAAGGTCTCGTTACAGAAGAAAGACTTTTAAAGGTTAATTTTGACCTGGCAGTAATAGGTTCCAATGTTAAGCCTTCCATCGAAACAGGAATGCATTTAGCAATATACCGCGAGCGTCCTGATGTTAATGCGGTTATCCATGCTCACCCCAGAAGTATCTCTACTTTTGCCGCAGCCGGAAAAAACATTAACCTTTCTATTATGCCGGAATCTGTATATCTCCTTGGGGAATTGAAGTGTATTGATTATTACATGCCCGGTTCAGAAGAACTTCGGGATGCTGTCGGAGCTAATGCGGCGGAATATGATGCGTTTTTACTTTTTAATCATGGTATGATTACGGTTGGCCGTGATATATACGAAGCGTATTACCGTCTTGAAACGCTGGAGCTCTGCGCTACAATCGAGCTTAAAGCTACTGCAATAGGTGGAGCTAAAGGACTTCCTCAGGGGGAAATTGAAAAGCTTCTCGAAGTACGTAAAGCAATAAAGAATTCAAGATAAACTGTTTTATTGTATAAAAAGATACTATTATTTGTTTAAGAAGTGGCCCGCACACCTGTTTTATAGCTTTGGAATATAGGGCTTACCTGATGACTGCGTAAAATTATTAAGAAAAGCGTGTCCTCTTAGCCTTATGCTTCGGAGAATTCCTAAACCGGTAATAAGGTGTTTTGTCTGGGAACTTCCCGTTTAAGATTTCGAAACAGCTGTTCTGTTGAAATACCTGGATGAATAAATGCACCAGACCTAATGGTCAGAAATTTTTATTCTGATTAACAGTAGATAACGTATCGGTTAGCTCAAACTAGAAACTGCTTTTGATATAGCTCCCCGTTACGTTATTTATTCATAATGCCCTTCAGATTTTGATACAACTCTAAATATTTGATATAATTTTTTTCATATTTTTCATAGTCCTGCGTGCCGGGCTCTATAATCGCTGCTTCCTTTATCATTTTGGATATATTAGTAGATAACGTTGCAAGTATTGGGAGTATCTGACCCTTGGATATAAGCAACCCATTAAAGAGACCGCATACCTTGGGGATCAAATAAGTATCTCGAATGTAAAAATGTTGTACTTGGTTTTCGCGTAGAAGTTTTCGGGCAGTCCCATCTCCTATACCGCCCAAAATTCTGCGAAACTCCGGTAAAGTCAAAACATCAGGATATAAATCAAAAAGCTGCTCATAGTACTTTCTTGTTTTACTCATTGTATCGGCTCCCGAATA
>CAZDZY010000016.1:0-38938 GCA_964510055.1 uncultured Christensenellaceae bacterium | reverse complement strand
CAATGTACTTGCGGTATTCGTCCAGAGTCGTTGCGCCTATGCAGTGCAGCTCGCCGCGCGCAAGCATCGGCTTTAATATGTTGCCCGCGTCCATCGCGCCTTCGGCTTTACCCGCGCCCACTATGTTGTGCAGCTCGTCTATGAACAGTATTATCTGCCCGTTGCTCTGGTTGACGTCGTTCAGCACGGCTTTGAGCCGCTCTTCAAACTCACCGCGGTATTTTGCGCCCGCTATGAGCGCGCCCATGTCGAGCGCGAATATCGTCTTGTCTTTCAAGCCCTCGGGCACGTCGCCCGCGAGTATCCTCTGCGCGAGGCCTTCCACTACCGCCGTCTTGCCCACGCCCGGCTCGCCTATCAGCACGGGGTTATTTTTAGTGCGGCGGGAGAGTATGCGTATAGCGCGCCGTATCTCCGCGTCGCGGCCTATTACCGGGTCTATCTTGCCCTGTTTCGCGAGCTCGACGAGGTCGCGTCCGAAGCGTTTTAACGAGTCGTACGTTCCTTCCGGGTTCTGCGAAGTCACGCGTTGGCCTCCGCGCACCTTCTGGAGCGCCTCCATAAAATTTTCGAGCGTTATATTGTAACGCTTGAATATAGCCGCCGACGGCGTGCCGCGCTCCTTGAGCAGCGCTATGTAAAGGTGTTCTGCGCCCGCGTAGTCGTCCTTGAAGCGCTTCGCCTCGTCCTGCGCGCGTATGAGCAGCTCGCTTATCCTGCGCGTAGCGTACGCGTCGGCAACTGCGCTGCCCTGTATGCGGGGCAGTTTATTAAGTTCGTTTTCCACGTCCTTTACATACAGCGCGGTGTCGGTCCCCATGTAGCCCAGCAGCTTGGGTATAAGCCCGTCCTGCTGAGTTGCCAGCGCGTAATGTATATGTTCGCCGTCCACTTGCTGGTGCCCCATCCTTACGGCGGTCTCCTGGGCAGTCGCTATGGCGGCTAATGCTTTTTCAGTAAATCTGTCCATTTCCATGGCTCGTTTCCTCCTATTAAGATATAAATTTAAACAAACGGTCATTCTGAGTGAGCATTGCGAGCGAAGAATCCCATGTATGTGAGAAACTAAATGGGATCCTTCGGGGCGCTGTGCTCCCCTCAGGATGACAAAATCGAGGCCTCCGATTTTGTCACTTCATCGACTTTTTCAGTTTCTCGTACAGCCCTTTCTGCTCTGCTGTAAGATGCTGCGGGTTTACTATGCGCACGCGTATATAAAGATCGCCCTGTTTGCCGCTGCGCGACGGATAACCTTTTCCGGCTACGCGTATCCTGCTGTCCGTCTGTACGCCCTCGGGTATCTTGACCATTATCCGGCCGTCCAAAGTCTCTACGGATACTTTCTCCGATAGCGCGGCTTCCCACGGGTAAACGTCGGCGGCGGTCACGAGATCGTCGCCCTCCAGCGAGAATCGCCCGCTTGGCGTGATGCGCACTTTCATGTGAAGGTCGCCCGCTTTTCCTCCGCCCGCTCCGGCGTAGCCCTGGCCTTTTAGGCGTATCGTCTCGCCGTTGCCCACGCCTTTAGGCACTTTAAAGTTAATACTCTTCGTGCCTGTCTGCGTTTGCAGCGATATACGCTTTTCCACGCCCGCCGCGCCTTCTTCGGGCGTTATCTCTATTTCCGCTTCCACATTCTCGCCGTCGCGTATCTGCGAACGCCCGCCTGCGCGGGTCGTTCCGAAAAAGTCGCCGTAATCGCCGCTGTCATAAACGCGCGTCGTGCGGGCACCCTTGCGGCCTTGCCCGAATATGCTGCCCAAGTCGAAAGCGTCGGAGAAGAACATGTTGAAGAAATCACTGTGGTCTCCGCTGCCCGAGTACTCGTAGCGTACGTTGCCGCCGTTCCAGCCGTACTGCGACGGGTCGAAATCCGCGCCGTTCGAAAAGTTCGCCTGGCTGCCGAACATATCGTACTTCTTGCGTTTGGCTTCGTCGCCCAGCACCTCATAGGCCTCGCCTACCTCCTTGAACTTCTCCTCGGATTTCTTATTGCCGGGGTTCATGTCCGGGTGGTATTGCTTCGCGAGCTTCCTGTATTGTTTTTTTATCTCATCCTGCGACGCTGTCTTATCAACGCCGAGTATGCTGTAATAATCCTTGTATTGCATATATTCTCTCCTTCATCCTAAAAATGTCGGATGAAACGACTTTGACTATCTTTGACCTTTATAATATAATACAAATCACTGCAAAATGCAATATGCCGGCGCTATTATTTTCCTTATTTTTTGCATAGTGTATCCAGATAATTATATGCAGATTTACTTACAGGTAAAATACTCATATTATGATTGAAAATAAGTATTTAATTGGTATAATGATAAAAGCAAGTTTTTATTTTATTCGGGAGGTATTAAAATGGGCGAACTTAAAGGCGCATGCGTATTCGGACAGTCGGGCGGCCCGACTTCGGTTATAAACGCGAGCGCAGCGGGGGTGTTTCAGGAAGCGCTTAAGCAGGAGTGCATCACAAAGGTTTACGGCATGGCGCACGGCATAAAGGGGCTGCTTGAGGAAAAGCTGTACGATATCGGCCAGGAAGACCCGGAGGAGCTTGAGCTTTTGAAGACCACGCCTTCGTCGGCGCTGGGGTCGGTAAGGTACAAGCTCAAAGACGTGATGGACGACGAGAGCGATTACATGAGGATGCTCGAAGTGTTCAAAAAGTTCAATATCCGTTATTTCTTCTATAACGGCGGCAACGACTCCATGGACACATGCAACAAGATAAGCAAGTATATGCAGAAGTCCGGATACGAGTGCAGGGTAATGGGCGTTCCGAAGACCATCGACAACGACCTGTGGGGGACCGACCACTGCCCGGGGTACGGCAGCGCGGCGAAATATCTCGCGACGTCGATACTGGAAGTCTACCGCGACGCGCGGGTCTACGACAAGGGCACTATAACTATACTCGAGATAATGGGCAGGAACGCCGGTTGGCTCACTGCGGCTGCAGCTCTCGCGGTCTACAGGGGAACCGGCCCGGACCTCATATATTTACCGGAAGTTTCATTCGATATCGACAGCTTCTATGACCGCGTAACGGATATCTATAAAAAGAACAATTACGTTATAGTGGCGGTATCGGAGGGCATAAAAGACAGGGACGGCAGATATATTTCCGAATACGGTTCCGACCTCGCCAAGTCGACCGATTCGTTCGGTCACGCCCAGCTGGGCGGCCTCGCCTCAACGCTCGGGAGCCTGACGCAGCAGAAGACAGGCGCGAAGGTGCGCTCTATTGAGTTCAGCCTGCTGCAGAGGTGCGCCGCGCATCTCGCCTCAAAGACCGATGTGGACGAGGCTTATCTCGCGGGCAAGACGGCAGTTAAGGCGGCGGTCGAGGGCAAGACCGATTATATGGTCGCTTTTGAACGCGCACAGGGCAAAGACTACAAGTGCGATATCAAGCTCATTAACCTCGAAGAAGTAGCGAATAAGGAAAAGAAAGTGCCGCTTGAGTGGATAACGAACGGCGGTACGGCCTTGAGCCGGGAATATATAGACTACGCGCTTCCTCTAATACAGGGAGAATCGAATCCTCCGTTTGAGCATGGTATGCCGAGGTTTGCGGACCTCAAGAAGGTGCTGGCCAGGCCATAACAAACGAATGATTAAAGCGCAGCGGGGCTGCGCTTTTTCTATATAGGCCGGAAGCATTGTTAAATAGTGAGATGGATTAATCTATCAGCGATCCCTGCTTAAAGTTTAAAAAACTATTGACAAAAGTTCTATCTGTTCTATATAATGTAGAACAGGTAGAGGACTTACTATGATAATCAAACTTGAAATGACAAAAGATACGCCTCTTTATGAACAGCTCAAGCAAAACATTGTCGGGGCTATAGCAACGGGCGAACTGCAGCCGGGGGAGCCGCTGCCTTCGGTCCGCCAGCTTGCGGCCGACCTTTCCATCAACATGCACACTGTGGCTAAAGCATACAATCAACTGAAAGACGAAGGCTTCGTGACAGTGCACAGAAAAAAAGGCGCCGTAGTCAATGTACCCGAGTCGTATACGGCCGGCGAGGCGTATATAGCGGCGCTCACCGAGCAGTTGAAGGTAAACGCTCTGGCCGCGAAATGCCGCGGCGTAGACAAACAAAAGTGGATCGAGTTATGCGGCAAGGTTTACGATTCGAGCGGGAGGGATTGATATGGGTTTCTGGACGTTTATTATTTTCTACCTGGTATGTTTTCTGCCGATAGTGGTTATCTTCGCTCTGCTGCCGTACATCGGCAGAAAGACGCTCTGCTTCGGCGTAAGCATACCGTCAGGCGAATACAATAATGAAGAGCTTGCCGGGCTGAGAAAGAAGTTTGCCGCCGGAGTGACGTTAGCCGGAGTAATATTGACTTCGGTTTATATAATACTGCTGTTTTTCGTTTCCGAGGCAACTGCGGTCTTCATTATGAGTGCAGCGCTGCTGCTGTATATCGTGATCACCTCCGCGATGTATCTAAAAATGTGGCGGCAGGCAAAGGCGGTCAAGGAAAAGAACGGCTGGCAGGCAGCGCATGAAGTTATGGTAGCCGATACCCGGTTTTTTAAGAAAAGGCACGCGGTATCGCCGGCATGGTTCGTTTGTTACGCGCTGATAATAATAGCGACCGTGCTCGCAGGGCTGCTGCTGTACGGCGGCATGCCCGAGCAGGTGATACAGAAGATAGACTTTGCGGGAAACGTGACGGACATGGCGCCAAAGAGCATAGGCCTCATTTTATTCGCGCCCGCGATGCAGGCCGTCATGTCGATTATATTCGCGCTCGTTTACTGGATGCTGCTTCGGACGCCGCCTGTGCTCGACCCCGATAATCCGGAAGCGACGTCGAGGCAGAACGCCGTGTTCCGCTGCCGCTGGTCGGCATATACCGTATTCGGCGGGATGATAATGCTGATAGTGTTTCTTTTGATGCAGCTGGGGTTTACGCAGGCGATAAGTTTATACGCCGGGATGTGGGCCTCGCTTGCAGGGGCGGGGGCGCTCCTTATAGGCGCGCTGGCGCTTGCCGTTACGACAGGCCAGAGCGGAAGCAGGGTAAAGGCGGGTATAAAAACGGAAAGCGGAATAGTCCGCCGCGACGACGACCGTTACTGGAGATGGGGCGCGATATATGTGAACAAAGACGACCCTTCGCTGTTTGTGGAAAAGAGGTTCGGCATAGGGTTCACGATGAACTTCGGAAGGCCCGCGGCGGCTTATATAATCGCCGGTTTCGTATTGTTCATGGCGGCAACGATAATACTTGCGGGGCTGCTCGTAAAGTAACGATAAGAGGAGACATTTGATATGGTATTATCGATAATATTTATTATTGTGACGGCATTTATCTGTTTTATCCTGCCGGCGCTTATCGCAGTTATCATGATAATAAAGCGCAAAGGGAAGTGGTATATGTTCCTGCTGGGCGTCGTATCGTTTACGGTATCTCAGCTGCTGATACGTATCCCCTTGCTCGACGAACTGCTAAACACTGTCTGGTTCAATATATTCATTTTAACGCAGCCTTTCCTATATGCTATGCTGCTGGCTTTGAGCGCGGGCGTTTTTGAAGAAGCCGGGCGCTACGCAGCCCTGCGCTTTCTGAACAAAGGCCTTCTTACATGGGAAAACGGCTTACTGTTCGGGCTCGGGCACGGCGGAATAGAGGCGCTTTGGATCGTCGGCATACCGTACTTAAAACAGATCGTAAGCATTATTTCGGCAGGCGGCATCGCCGCGTTAGCCGGATCTCCGCCGCTTGATTTCCTTACGGCCGGCGTTGAGAGGATGCTTACCCTCGCTCTTCACATAGGGTTTACGATGCTAGTCTTATATGCCGTTAAGCGGAGGAACGTATGGTTTTTTATACTTGCGGTGATGGCTCACGCGCTCGTGGACGCTTTGGTGCCTTTGATCGGGCTCGCTAAACTGAAAATGGATCCGCGGGGATACATGTGGCTGATAGAAGGGGCGGTAGCCGTATTCGCGGCGATCGCCGTGATAGTAACATTAAAAATGAAGTCTGCGCTTAAAGACTCAAACGGAGGTTATGTATGAAAAAGTTTGGTTTTCCGGTGATTGTTATATGCATAGCGGTGTCGCTGATCGCGGGCTGCGACGCTTCAGCGCCCTCTGAAAGCAGCTCGCCCGCTGAAAGCGCCGCCCCAACGGAAAGCATCAAACACAGCGGGGGAATTACCGAAGAAGACGTAGCGTACGCCGGGCCGATGACGGATAATATACTCGTTGGCATAGCAAACAACGATTACGCCGTTTTCAGCCGCGATTTCAGCGATACAATGAAAGCCGCTATAACAAAAGAAGGGTTTGACAAGCTCGTCAGTTTTCTTGACACTAAAATAGGGGAATATAAAAGCAAGGCCTTCGGGCAGGCCGCGGACGTAACACAAAATGGTGTGATTTATACAGTCGTCATTTACACTGCTAAATACTCTGACGAACCGGGAGATGTGCTGATAACTGTAACTTTCAGCGCCGGAGAGGTGCAAAAGAAGGTGGAAGGCCTTAATTTCAACTCCCCGAAACTGCGGGAACAGTAGAGAAGGCGCGCACAGGCAAGCGATAAGACAAAGGACGTTATTCCACATAAAAGAATATTTTTCAATATATTTGATGCTATCTGCGGCGTTATTATGGTATAATAACGCTGAATTTTTAATGCATTCAGATATTACATGAAATCGTGAAAGGGAGAATTGATATGAAGAGGATTGTTATGATGATCATGGCGCTTGCCGTCGCGGTATCTTCGGCCGCCTGCGGGGTAACTATAACGCCTGCGCCCGGCGTTTCAGGCGCGGCTACCGCCGCGCCGGGACTTACGCCTACGGCTGCGCCGCCGGCCTCAGCGCCTGCCGCAACGCCAGCCTCCACTCCGTTCGGCGAAGAGCCTGACCACGCGGGGAGCGGCGATATACTGTTCGACATATACCAGCATACGGCGCTTGTCGATCTTAATTGCGACGGCACGCCCGAGGAACTAACGTTCACTGCGGGCAGCGGCTCGTCCACATTGCAGATAGGCGCAAACACATTCACGATAGACCGTGATAACCAGGCGCAGATGTTCGCAGTCACCGACATCGATATAACCGACAATATACTGGAGCTTGCGTTCACCGACGAGTATAACGGCGATCTTGGGGATACTGAGTTTGCTTTCACATACCTTTACTGGTGGAACAGCGCAGAAAACAAACTTGTCAAGATGGGCGGACTTATGGACATGAAATTCGCGGGGGCATGGAGGGGCGATTTTGACCCGGCCGATAATTTCGACGCTCATGGCATAGTGATGTGCCTTACGAGGACGCAGAATTTTTCGGACGTGTGGTACACCGGGCATTATAAACCCGACGGAGCCGACAGGAAACTAAAAGAAGAACTGTATTCCGCGCCGGTCCTTAACCATCAGGAGCCGCTCAAGCTAAAAGAATTCATCATACTGCTCAAAAATGTTACGAATGACTATTTTGAAGATTCGTATGACGTGATGTGGGATTACGCCAGCGGCTGCGGCGGGCTGTCGTGGGAAGGAAGAAATTATTCGAATGATTACATTGCGTTCCTTCCGCGGGCCGGAGAGGAACTTACTATCGTTAAAGTATACGGCAAGATGTGGTTCAAGCTGAAAGCGTCGGACGGCAAGCAGGGCTGGCTGAAGTGCAAAGACATGAAAGTGTGGGGCTACTGGCCGGTACTGGGCCAGAATTATACCGCAGATAACCTGTTCGAAGGCATAGTAGTTGCAGGGTAATTACTTAATAAAGCAGGCAGCTTCTCTGAAGCTGCCTGTTTTAGTATCAGCCGAAACCGTATTGATGTTGAAGGCCGAAATATGTTATCCTTGATTTAATTAAGCCATATTGTTGATTCGGAGGATCAAATGCTTTACAGGAAATTCGGTAAAACCAACGAGAACGTGTCGATACTGGGCTTTGGAGCCATGAGGCTTCCGCTGCTGCCCGGGGGAGATATGTCGATGATAGACGGAAAACAGGCGGCATCCCTGATTCACCGGGCGATAGACGAAGGGGTCAACTATATAGATACCGCGTTCCCGTATCATAAAAAGAAAGGCGCGAGAGCAGGAGAGAGCGAACCGTTTGTGGGAAGGGCCCTTAAAGGCGGCTGGAGGCAAAAAGTCAATCTTGCTACCAAGCTGCCCGCCGGCATGGTGAAGACCGGGGAAGACCTCACAAAGCTGCTTGACGATCAGCTCCGGCGCCTCGATACCGACGTTATAGACTTTTATCTTATGCACGGCCTGGGCAGAGGGACATGGGATACGCTTAAAAGGGTCGGGGTCAGCGAATTTCTCGATAAGGCGATAAAGGAAGGCAAGGTACGCTACGCGGGCTTTTCGTTCCATGACAAAGCTGAGCTTTTTAAAGAGATAGTCGATAACTACGGTTGGTCGTTCTGCCAGATACAATACAACTATGTTGACGAGTATTTTCAGGCGGGCACTAAGGGGCTGGAATACGCCGCGGCCAAAGGCCTCGGCGTCGCTATAATGGAGCCGCTGCGGGGCGGCAAACTTGCGGAAGGCCTTCCGCCGGAAGTAAAGGCCATATTCGACGAGACGGGCGCAGAAAGGACGCCCGCGGGGTGGGCGCTCCGGTGGATATGGGACAAACCCGAAGTATCAGTAGTTTTGAGCGGCATGAACTCTATGGAGCAGCTGGAAGATAATCTTAAGACGGCAAACGAAGCGCTGCCGAACTCTCTTTCCAAAGTTGAGCTTGAAATTGTTGAGCGGGCCAAAGAAGCTTACAAAGGCAGGATAAGGGTTGACTGCACTGAGTGCGGTTACTGCCAGCCTTGCCCCGAAGGCGTCAGTATACCTTCATGCTTTGCCTATTATAACAGCTTAAGCATGTTCGGCAGGGAAGAAGGTTACAATATGTGGCTTGGGCCCAAACAGAAAGCTTCGAACTGCCGGGAATGCGGCGAATGCGAGGCAAAGTGTCCGCAGGGGCTTTCCATACGAGAATACCTGAAAGAAGTAAAAAAGGCGTTTGGGAGCTGACGCACATGAAAAACAGGTATTACGGGCAATATAGCCGATACTGTATAAAAAATGTTTTGACCGATTGAAACATAAACAACGGGAGAGCTGCCCATAATAACCTAGAGGTGATCGATATGCGGCCAAAAGATAAAAGGCTGAGAAATATAATGCCCGTAGTTCCTCTGGATCTGCCGAATGTTAAGGACCGGGTCGGTTCCGATAAAGACGGCTCTAAGCCCGACAGCCATAAAGTGAAGATAGGGCCAGGGTCAAAAAGGTAGGAGAAACGGAATGGGCAAGAGCAACAGGATGAAAAGCACGAGCAACGGAAAAAAAGACGACGGAACGTTCCGTTCCAAAAAGGTAAAGCACGACCCGCAGGCTGAAAGCGCCAGAGCGGTCTTCGGGAAAGACGAGGATCAATGGAGCAGAAAATAAAGAGAGCCGCTTTTAAAAGCGGCTCTTTTGGTGCCGGTGGTCGGACTCGAACCGACACGGTATTGCTAAAAATGGATTTTGAGTTTTACATGGTCATAGGAGGATAGGGTAACCTAATGGAACCATCAGGAACCTGCATCCCGAAAAATGCAGATATAATAAGGGTTTTTTGATCAAATGCGGAGAAAGCGTGAAGAAAACCGGCCTTTCTGATTTTCACAGTTTGGCGTAAAAAATGCACGCCGGAAGGATATTGGAGGGATATAAAGATAGTGCAGCAATAAACTACGCACTGGAGCAAGAATCCGGTAAGAACGATCACATTAAAACAAATAATTATAGATGCCATACCCGCCGTTGATAATAAATATATGGGAAGAGATACAGTAGAAAACCAGAAAACAATATGCCCAACTTTTTGAGCATTTAAAATAGATAATGCTTATCGGCAGTTATTTACATAAACCGGATTCGAACATTTAATTACAAGTGCATATTTCCATGCAATAACAGGCAAACCATGCCCATTACAATTAACCTTTAGATAGAGGTAGCCAATAAGTTCTCAGACTCTTTACGCATCCAATTGCCATAATAGTGTACATCAACTGCTAAACCAGCAGTCCTTTTATATCCTTCAATAATAAATTGTAGACTAAGAACGCAATATAAAATAAATATAATGATTGAGGTTTGGCCGGAAAAGATTAGTTTAGTGGCTTATCCAAAAATTTAACCATTTAGTCATATAAACCACAAATCCAAATTAGAAGGAAAGTTTTAAAACATCAATTTCTATATTGACATTTATATAATCAATTATATAATATAGATAATCGATTATATACGAAGGAGTGTTTTTATGAGATTAGTAGATTTAAGCTTAACAATTGAAGACAGAAGTATCAGCGAACCGACGGGCTTCGGCGCGAAATTTGTATCGCCTCTGGAAGTCACCTATATGCCTCATCATGAGGGGGCTGAGCTTTACATGAACATGTTTGGCTGCAAAAAAGAAGAGTTGCCCCACGGCCACGGCAACGCTGTCGAAGTAATTCACGGGCTGACGCACAACAGTACGCATATGGATGCTCCGTGGCATTTTGCACCGGTATCGGAAGGAAAGAAATCAAAAACAATCGATCAGATACCATTGGAATGGTGTTATGGAGACTGCGTGGTACTGGATTTCCGTCATCTGGCTCCTGAAACGATGATACACGCAAAAGACGTTGAAGAAGCTCTAAAGAAAATAAACTATACTGTAAAGCCGTTTGATATAGTATTCTTCCAGACTGGCGCCGACAAATACTGGGGCACAAAAAAATATCAGACAGAATATCCGGGAGTACAGCCGGACGCAGTAGAATACCTGACTGACCGCGGAGTTAAACTTATGGGAGTCGACGCGTATAACTTCGACCTGCCTTTCCCGACACAGATAAAGTTATATAAAGAAACAAAAGATAACCAGTATATAGATGCATGCCATTATGTCAGCTATAAAAAAGAGTATATGCATATTGAAAAGCTTTGCAACCTCGATAAGGTGCCCAGCCACGGATTTAAAGTTGCAGCGTTCCCGCTTAAAATTAAAAACGGCTCGGGCGCTTGGGTAAGAGTTGTTGCATTTGTAAACGACTAAAAAATCAATACCAACTAAGCTTACTGATATATCAGTCACAAATGTAAATAAGAAAAGGATAGTGTATGGATAAAACAATGAGCAACATATATCTTGTTCCGAAAACATTAACCGAGGCTTGCGGGATGCTTACCCGGGGAGAAAAGACTGTGATACTTGCAGGCGGAACTGATCTGCTTGTAAAATGGCCTGATTTAAAAATTCCCGGCGCATCAGTAATAAGTTTAAAAAAGCTCGACGAGCTTAAGACAATAAAGAAGACTGACAGTGAGCTTATAATTGGTTCGAGAGTAACGCTGGCTGATATTGAAAGTGATTCGACTATTCAGCAGTTTGCGCCGTTTCTTTCAAAAACGGCCGCTAACATGGCGTCCCCGCAGATACGTAATGTAGCTACTATCGGCGGGAACCTGTGCAACGCGGCTCCGTCGGCAGATATGGCGCCTCCTTTGCTGGTAGTTGAATCACTTTTAAGGCTTGTTTCCGTTTCGGGAAGCAGGACCGTACCCATAAACGAATTTTTTACCGGCCCGGGATCGACCGTAATGAAGAAAGACGAGATCCTGGAATCGATTCACATACCTTTACCAATAGCAAAACAGGTCATATATATAAAAAGCGCGAGAAGAAATGAAATGGATATTGCGACGGTAGGCATTGCGGCAGGAGGAGATTACGACAGATCGGCGTCTTCTTTTACCAAAGTACGTATCGCTTTCGGAGCCGTTGCGCCTACGCCCATAAGAGCTTATGAGACTGAAAAAATGCTCATAAGCAGAAAAATAGAAAAAGAAGTTATTGAAGAGGCGTCAAGGCTCTCGGGGAAAATAATATCTCCTATTTCAAACATCAGGTCATCCGCGGAGTACCGCCGGCTGCTTATAGAAACCTATACAAAAAGAGCTCTTACCGATTTAGTAAATAATAAGGAAGATTTATAAATGGATGAGATGCATCAAATCAAGTTAAAGATTAACGATGAGGAATATAATCTGCTTGTCAGGCCGGAATGGAGCCTGCTGCACATCATACGCGAGATGCTTGGCCTCACCGGTACAAAGGAAGGCTGCGGAAAAGGCGAGTGCGGCATGTGCACCGTTTTAATGAACGGCAAGGCTGTAGACTCGTGCCTTGTATTGGGGGTAGAAGCTGACGGTGCCGAAATACTGACTATCGAAGGGCTTGAAAAAGGCGGAAAGCTTCATCCTCTTCAGAAAGCGTTTATTAATTCAGACGCCATACAGTGCGGCATGTGCACTCCGGGTATGATTCTGAGCGCAAAGGCGCTTCTTGATTCCAACGTTAATCCTACTGATGACGATATCAGGCACGCAATGTCCGGAAATCTTTGCAGGTGCACAGGATATGTGAAAATCAAGGAGGCCATTCATAAGGCGGCAAACGAGCTGCGAGGTGAAAAATGAATACGGAGAAGATATTACGTCCTGATGTTGTCGAGAAAGCAATGGGGAAAGCCAAATTTACCTCTGATATTCAGCTTAACGGTATGCTGTATGGGAAAATACTGCGGAGTCCTCACGCCCATGCCAGAATAAAAAGCATAAATATCGTGAAAGCGAAAGCATGCCCCGGAGTTATGGCTGTAATAACCGGAATAGATTACGATGAGATCGGCGGAGATTACGGCGCCGTAATGCCTGACGAGCGCGCGCTGCATTCTGACAAAGTCCGGTATTACGGCGATGAAATAGCGGCCGTCGCCGCAAAATCAGAACAAGAAGCTGCTGCAGCGCTCGAAGCCATAGAAGTCGAATACGAGATATTACCCGCTGTATTTGATACTGAGGAAGCAATGACGCCCGGCGCTCCTTTAATACATGAAGATCTGGAAAGCAATTTAAAGAAACATATATATATAGACGTTGGAGACGTAAAAAAAGCGGAAGAGAATTCATACTATGTTGCCAGCGGAGAGTACATAACTTCAAGGCAGAGCCATATGGCGATGGAAACCCATTGTTCCGTAGTTGATTTTAACGTACAGGCAAATAAGATGGTTGTCTGGACAAGCAGCCAGGCGCCGTTTGTCACAAGGCTGAAAATGGCGATGCTCTTCGGTTTGCCGGAATCAAACGTACGCGTTATAAGCGAGTATGTTGGCGGTGGTTTTGGTTCGAAGGTGGATGGATTTACATCGCTGGACGTATGCGCCGCGATGCTGTCCCGCGCGACCGGACGGCCTGTAAAAATAGTAAACACCAGAGAAGAGCAAACCGCCGCTACAAGGACGCGGCATAAAATGAAAAGGAAGACCCGTATCGGATTTGACAAACAGGGGATCATGCAGTTCATCCGGGAAGAGATACAGGTTGATAACGGCGCCTATACCAGTTTCGGCCCGGGCGTTACCTGGCTCTCCTGCGTTACGGCGATAGGCCCGTATAAGATAGATAGTGTAAGCATCCATGCGGATCTTATATATACAAACAATGAACCGGGCGGCGCATTCCGCGGTTTTGGCAATCCTCAATCGACATTTGCAAGAGAATGCCTCATTGACGAGGCGGCCAAAGAGTTAGGAATAGATCCTCTGGAGTTAAGGATGCGCAATATCATAAAAGAGTCAGATACTCCGTATGTTAACTCGACAAAACAGAGGATCGATACGTTTGGTATTGAGAAATGCCTTAAAGCCGTTGCGGACAAGATAGGCTACAACGACGAAAAGAAGCCAAACGAAGGCATAGGCATCTCAGCAATGATACACTGGTCGACGTCACGCTGGGAGGGTATGGAGGAAGCTGACGACTCAAGCGCAACAGTAACGGTAAACGACGATGGGTCAGTTACCGCTCATATGGGATATGCCGAAATAGGGCAGGGGTCGCATATGGCATTCAGGAAGATTTTGACCGAAATCCTGAAAGTCGATACAAGCGAAATTAGGCTTATACAGGCGGATACGGAAAACACGACTATTTGTCTGGGAACATTCGGGTCGCGGGGAGCGGTAATTGCGGGCAGCGCATTAAAGTTTGCGGCGCTTGACGCTAAGGAGCAAATGCTTGATGCTGCGGCTGTATTTTTAAAGGTGCCGAAAGAATCTTTAATTTTAGACGATAACGCAGTATTCGTTTGTAAGGACGATCCGTCAATAAATATCACATTTAAAAAACTGGCGGAAAAGGTCTATTTCTCAGCAAGAACGGGCCCGGCAAGGATGATAATAGGACGCGGTTCCTGGGACGCAGATTCGGAATTCTTGACCTCAAAGGGCGGCCATTATGCGCCCACATATGCATGCGCCGCAGCGGCTGTGCGTCTTACAGTCGATAAAGAAACGGGAAAGGCTGCAATTTCGGATATCGCTATGGCTCACGATGTCGGCATGATCCTTGACCTCAGCGGTATCGAAGCACAGATTCAGGGAGGCGCAGCGCAGGGGATTGGATACGCGCTGACCGAGGATATCGTATACGATGAAAAGGGCAGGATATTAAACCCCTCTTTTCAGGATTATGTGATTCCCACTTTTGCAGACATGCCGAATATTATCCCGATTGCTGTGGAGAGCGGAACTGTGCCGTCTGTACCCAGCGGAGTCAAAGGCGTCGGCGAGACCGGAATGGTCTGCGTAGCGCCTGCCGTTGCTAACGCTATCGCGTCGGCTGTCGGCGCTCGCGTCAGGACGTTGCCTATAACGCCTGAAAAGATCATCAAAGCTTTGAAATAAAGATTCTTATCCGGTTACCGGATAAGAGTAAATTATAACGGAGGTATTAATATGAACAGAAGAAGAACACTTAAGTTAATCGGAACTCTAATTGCCATAGTTTCGTTAATGGTCTATGCTGTCGGCTGCACGAACGCAGGCAGCACTGTGAGCAATCCGGCGGCAAGCGCACCGGCAAATGAGAGCCAGGCGCCTTCTCAGAATCTTGAACCCATCAAGATCGGCAGCCTTAACCATGTTTCCGGCGCAGGGGCTACCTGGGGCGTTCCGGAACAGAATGCTATTGAGCTTGCTGTTGAAGAGATCAATGCGGCGGGCGGCGTGCTCGGAAGGCAGATACAGCTGATCAAAGAAGACGACAACACCGATACTGATATGGCCGTCCAGAAGGCAAAGAAACTTTGCGAAAGCGATAAGGTCGAGGCGATTTTCGGGGGCGTCTGGTCGTCGATACGTGCCGCAGTTCTTACTCAGGTGGCAGATCCCAATAAGGTCCCGTATTTCTATCCCACTTACAATGAAGGCGGAAGCACGCTGGCCAACTGCTCCAGATATTATATCTGCACCGGCGCCATACCGAACCAGCAGCTGAAAGAGTTTATTCCCTACCTTATAAAGAATTACGGAACGAAGATCTATCTGATCGGCATCGATGAAGTAATGACGACCGATTCCTGGAAATATATCGATGACAATAAATTGGTCGAGAACGCGGGCGGAACGATAGTCGGCAGAGACGTAACTCCATGGCAGGTCGGCGACTGGTCTTCCATACTCCAAAGAGTAAAAGACTCGGGCGCAGAAGTAGTGTTCCCCTATGTAGGCGGCAGTGAGATGATCAACTTCCTCAAGCAGTTCTACGATTTTGGCCTTAACAAGACCGTAAAACTTGCGAGCGTATACCTTGACGAGACGTTCGTTTCATCCGTTCCGGAAAATCTTCGCGCGGGCATACTGTGCTCAGCGTCGTATTTCCAGACAGTCGATACGCCGGAAAACAAGCAGTTCCTCGCGAATTACGCAGCGAAGTACGGCAGTACTGAGGGTGTATCTCAGGTCGTCGAAGCTGCGTATGACTCGGTATATCTTTGGAAGCTTGCAGTAGAGAAAGCGGGAGTAGTAGACAAGGAAAAAATGCTCGATGCTCTGCCTTCAGTCACGTTCAACGCTCCTGAAGGGCCGATACACGTCAACGCAACATCCCAGCACACGGCGCTGCATTCCCTTATAGCCGAGTGCCAGGCGGACGGTTCGTTCAAGGTACTGGTGGACCTCGGGCTTGTAGAACCCGAAGCTCCATGTGACCTGAGCAATTCTCCGACAGCCTGATTCTAAAGAGAGAGAAGAAAATGACTTTGTGTGCCATCCCGCATCAATAAAGCGGGATGGCACATAAAACCTTATGATTACCGCAATCTGAAAGATTAAATATTATCAGGCATACCGGTTTTAAAGACACAGATTATTAGTTTAACCGGTACTGCGATCACTTATGTGATATACCAATAAAATAGTAAAAGTGCCGGGCACCGGTATGGCGCTGGCGCGTTGGAGAAGAAATATGGTTACAGTCTTAAATGCATTAAGCGGAGCGATGATTCTCATACTTGTGTCAATGGGCCTGGCGATTATTTTTGGCCAGATGAACGTATTCAACCTTGCCCACGGAGAATTCTTCATGCTCGGATCATATGGGGCCGTTATTATCGGGATGCTGGGGCTGCCTCCTGTGGTGGGTTTACTGTTCGCGCCTGTTTTTGTGGGAGCGATCGGTATGGTAATTGAAAAATTTATTATTAAACCGCTGTACAGAAGGCCTCTTGATACATTGCTTGTTACTTGGGGACTGTCGATGGTTCTTACACAGTTGGTCCAGTTGATATTCGGAGCCCAGCATAGGAATGTAGACGCGCTCTTTACCGGCTCAATGAGTATTTTCGGAACTGAATACCCTATTTACAGGGTCTTTATCATTTTGGTTACAGTGGCCTTGCTTATCATAATTTATCTGATATTTTTCAAGACGTCGCTGGGACTGAAAATACGTATGGTAACACAAAACAGGGGACAGGCTTCCGCTATGGGTATTAATACCGCTTCAGTGGACAGGTGGACGTTTGCTATAGGATCGGCTCTTGCAGGGATCGCCGGCGCGATAATGACTCCGCTCATGTATATTAATCCGACTATGGGCGGCTCTTACCTGACGAATGCGTTTATAGTTGTCATAGTCGGCGGCGTTTCAAGCCTGATAGGTATTATCGGCGGCGGAACGGTGATAGGTTTCTCCAATTCACTGATAGATTTCGTTATAAAAAATGCTTTTGTTACGAATATCATTGTTTTGCTGCTGGCAATCGTTATCATACGGATCAAACCAAACGGCGTGTTTTCACGAAACAAGAAATAGAGCGGAGTTGCTGTTATGGAAAATAGTATGTTGTCAAAAAAGAGCGTAAAATATAAAATAATTGTTCTAATAGCAGGTTTTGTCGTATTGGCTGTTTTACCGTTTGTCCTTTCCGATTTCGCGACCGACCTGTTTGCAAAATTCCTCGCATTCGCACTGGTCGCGCTGAGTTACGACCTTATATGGGGGTTTGCCGGAATATCCAATTTCGGTCACGCAATTTTCTTCGGCCTCGGGGCGTATTCGTTCGGGGAAATAATGGCGAATCTTACAGTGCCGGGCGCTACATATGCTGCTTATCTGGGGGCCATAATCGTACCGATGCTTGTGGGCATGTTTTTGTCGGTTTTCCTCTTCTACGGAAAAGTATCCGGATCCTTTTTCGCGGTTGTCACCATGTGCCTTGCCTACGCGTTTGAAAACATCGCGATGGCATGGACGGATTTCACCGGAGGTATGAACGGCTTGTACAAGTTTCCGGCTCCAAAGCTTGGTATTCCGGGGGTATGGGAGTTTGAAGTCTCCGGGAAATATGTTCCGTACTATTTGATTACCGCATGCCTTGTCATTTTTCTGTTCCTGACATGGAGGGTGATGAAGAAACGGGATTTCGGCAAGGTGATATCTGCTATAAAGAACGACGAGAGAAGGGCGGCGTACCTTGGATACAACGTAAACCTGTATAAGACCGTTATCTTCATGATATCATGCGGGATCGCGGGGCTTGCGGGCGCGCTGTATGTTCCCGTTGGAACAATAACACCTTCGATACTCGGCATGGGCTTGTCGATACAGATACTTGTTTGGGTCGCTATCGGCGGAAGAGGCTCTCTGTGGGGCGCTATTGCGGGGGCTCTGATCGTATCGATAATGAAAGAAATGCTGAGCGGTGTATTGTTGAATTACTGGCTTATCATATTGGGGGTATTCTTTATACTCGTCGTAATGTTCTGGCCCAAAGGGTTTGCCGGGCTTGCCGATACGGTAAAAAATTTCTTTTCGAAAAAAATATTTAACAGGCGAGGCGATCTGCAATGATTTTAGAAATTAAAAACGTTACAAAGAAATTCGGCGGCCTGGTAGCATTAAAGAATTTGTGTTTTTCGATAGAAGAAGGCGAACTGCAGTGCATAATAGGCCCTAACGGATCCGGAAAGACGACGCTGTTCAATCTCATAACAGGGCAGTTCAAGCCGACGGAAGGCCGCGTTATATTCGGCGGAAAAGATATAACGAAGACAGGCATAGCGTCTATAAGCAGTATGGGGCTGTGCAGAAAATTCCAGAACCCGAATGTATTTGAAGAGCTTCTGGTTTCCGATAACCTTCGGGTGGCTGCGATAAGCGAACGGAGAATAGCCGGAATGTTCAGAAAGAAGGACGATGCCGCAGTAAACGCCGAGATTGACAAGATACTCGACAGTATCGGCCTCACGCAGAAAAGAGACTGGTATGCGGCGTCTTTATCACACGGCGAAAAACAGTGGCTCGAGATTGGAATGGTATTGATAAAGAAACCGAAACTGATATTGCTGGATGAGCCTACGGCCGGAATGACAAGCCAGGAAACAAGCAAGACAGTTGAAATAATAAAGAACATCGGCTCGGAATACACTTGCATAGTTATCGAGCACGACCTTGATTTTATAAGAGAGATCGGCGGAAAAATAACGGTGCTTAACAGAGGGGAGTTTCTTGCTGAAGGAACGTACGCGGAGATTTCCGAGAACCGCACCGTCCGCGACGTATATTTGGGGGACGAAGTATGATAAACATGGACGTAAGAAACCTATCCGTCGCTTATGGCGAAAGCGTAGTATGCCGTGACATATCATTCCACGTTAATGAAGGCGAAATACTCTGCATTTTGGGAAGGAACGGCGTCGGGAAAACATCCACTATCAAATCTATAATGGGTATAATACCTGCGCGGAAAGGCAAGATATTTTTTAACGATAAAGATATTACATCGATGAGGCCCGACCAGATAGCGCGCTTAGGAATTGGGTATGTTCCACAGGGACGAATGATTTACCCGAAGCTGACGGTTGAAGAAAACCTGCAGAGCGGAACGCTTGTGGCGGGTAAAGGCATACAGAAGATACCTGATGAGATATTCGACTGGTTCCCGGTTTTAAAAGAAAGGATGAAACAAAAGGGAGGGACTTTGAGCGGCGGAGAGCAGCAGCAGCTTGCGTTTGGCAGATGCATGGCCGGAAACCCTAAGTTTATACTCCTTGACGAGCCTTCGGAAGGCATACAGCCGAATATAGTGCAACGGATACGCGAGACCATAAAAAGAATAAACAGGGAAAAGGGCATAACATATATACTTGTTGAGCAAAACCTGAAATTCTGTCTGGAGTGCGGTACGAGGGGATATATAATGGAAAACGGGACGATACAGGGAGAAGGCGACATGAAGACGATTGCTACCAGTCCGTTGATTCAGCAATATCTTACGTTTAAAAAATAAACTTTTAAAATAATATTAATAGCAAAGGAGAAGTAACATGAAAGAAATTTTAGGGAAGAAAGATATCTGGCAGCCAATAGGGCCGTATTCCAACGCCGTAAAGAAAGGGAACATGATCTTTATTTCCGGGACTGTCGGCGTGGATAAAGACGGAAAAATCGCAGGGAACGATATCAAGTCTCAAACCCGCCAAACGTTTGAGAATATTAAAAAGCTTCTTAATGAAGCCGGCGCTACTATGGAAGACGTTATGAAAGTGACAGTATTTCTAAAGAACACCAAGGACTATAAAGGGATGAACGAAGTGCGCCGTGAATACTTTCCGAACGGCGGAACAGCAAGCACCGCTGTTACTATAGCTGATTTGATGCTCCCGGAACTCCTTCTCGAAATAGAAGCGATAGCTGTAAAGGATTGAAAATGATTATACCCGGCAAAAATTCTTTGGACGTTGGAGTTATAGTAAGCGATCTGCCCAAATGCGTGGAATTTTATCAGGATATACTGGGGCTTAAATATGTAGAAACGGTAAGCCTTTGGTATGGCAGGATGGTCAGAATGAAATTTGGGGAAAGCGAATTCAAGATAATTAAACCTGACGAAGAGCCAGCGCCTTCCGCTAAAGGGCTTTATAACACGACAGGATACAGGCTTGTAACCTTTCGTGTAAAGGGTATAGAGGAAGCATGCAATTTCCTTGCGGAAAAGGGAGTAGAGTTTATTATCCCGCTTAAAGAATCAATGCCGGGTATAAAGATCGCCATGTTTAATGACCCCGAAGGAAATATCGTAGAATTAGTTGAAAAATAAGGGTGTAAACATTGACAAATATAGAAAACTAAAATAGTATCGATTATATATTAAACATTATTATATACATATGGGGTTATAAAATGAAGTGCATACAGAAAATGACTATGCGTGACGAGGTAAGGATAAGGATACAGGACGCCATACTGAATAAAAGACTGGCTCCCGGAGAGCGTATCGTTGAAACAAAAATTGCAGAAGAATTAGGGGTATCACAATCGCCGGTAAGAGAGGCTATAAGGGAACTTGAGTTGATGGGACTGGTTGAAAGCAAACCATTTCTAGGTACTTATGTAAAGGTGATGACAAAAAAAGACATTAATGATGTCTATGTTATGAGAGCTGAGCTTGAGGAATACGCGACAACAGAAGCGACCAAAAACATAGATGAAAAAAGTCTTGAAAACCTTAAAAATCTTCTTATAAAGATGGATGCTTCGGTAAAAAATAAAAACTTTGAAGAGTATACGAAATACGATAACGAGTTTCATAAAGCTATACTCGAAGCTGCGGACAACTCTATGCTGGAGAGGTTCTGGAAATTGGGTTTGCTGCAATGGACGTTTGTTACAACGAGCCGTATCACGGAAAAAGATTTCAAACTCGAGATAAAGATACATAACGAAATTTACGAAAGCATGGTCAAACGCGATGCACAAAAGGCCGGAAGTCAGGCGAAAGACAACGTGCTGAAGCTTAAAGACAAGATATTGTTAAAGATAAAGCTGGATGAGGATAATATCTCAATAGATACAGTATAAAGGAGTTATGATCCATCAAGCCGGGCTTTTGAAGGGGTACAAAATGTGTGATATTCATAATAAGAAAGCGGGCATCATAGGCTCCGGTATGATAGGTACAAGCCTTGCGGCGCTGTTTACAGGGAACGGTATCGATGTAACAGTTTTAACAGTCGGGCCTGAATTTACGAAGCAGTCAAAAAAGAAATATGACGATATCTATAAGGTGCTGCTTGAGAGAAATCTTATTTCGCAAGAGCAAGCAAAGATATGCGCGAAACGCCTGAAGTATACTGAAAGTTACGCGGATCTTGCGGATACGGATATACTGTTCGAATGTGCGGTAGAGGATTTTGGGATCAAATATGAAATATACAAGCAGATAGAGCGGCATTGCGTGAAACTCGAAGCGCTTGCTTCGACGACCTCAGCTCTTTCGGCTGACGATCTGGCAAAAGGCCTGACAAAATATAAAGAGAAGATGGTAGTTGCGCACCCGTTCAATCCGCCGCATCTGGTGCCTTTTGTCGAGCTGGTTAAAAGCAGCCATACGGATGAAAAAGCGGCAAAGCTTGTATACGACTTTCTGGAATACTGCGGCAGAAAAGTGGTCACCATGCAAAAGGGCGCTCCCGGATTTATTGCCAACAGGCTGCAGCACGCTTTACTCAGAGAAGCTATATACATGGTCGAGCAGGGATACGCATCTCCGAGGGAAATTGACAAGGCCCTTATGTACAGCTTTATGCCGAGATATACGTCTGTCGGGCTTTTCGAGCATCAGGATGCGGCCGGCCTCGATATGGTAATGAATATTCAGAATTATCTTTTTCCGGATCTGAGCAATGCGGCGGAAGCTCCTGAGTTTATTGCCAAACGCTGTAAAGAAGGGCGTTTTGGGCAGAAGGCCGGCGAGGGCGTTTACAAATGGACGGAAAAAGAAAAGGAAGATTTTCAGCGTCGTGCGGCTGAACCGTATTGGCAATATTTTAACTGGAATTTTTAATAATTACGTTTAATTATAAATTGAGCAGATAATATATCCATACGCAACCCACTTATAGAATTGCGCAAGAGGAACGCTGCAATGAAAAAATGGAAGATCATTTGGGTCGGCCTATTGGCACCGATTGCGTTGTTTTTCATCTCGCTATTCATCGGCCGATACCCCGTTTCCATAAGCGAAGTTATTTCGTCCCTTATATCTTCGCCAAACGTACCCCCGGATGTTTATAACGTCATATGGGGAATACGTTTACCAAGGGCGATAGCCGCTTTTATTTGCGGAGGCGCGCTGAGCGTGAGCGGAGCGGTCTTTCAGGGCGTTTTTCGGAACCCGCTGGCGTCGCCGGACCTTATCGGGATCTCTTCGGGAGCTTCGTTTGGGGCGGCAATATCGATAATACTGTTTAACAGTTCGCCGCTTTTTACCGGGCTGCTTGCGTTCGTTTTTGGAATCGCCACGTTTTTGATATTGACGCAGTTTTCCTCATTGAGCCGGATAAGGGGGATCACAGGCATACTGCTGACAGGGATAATACTGAACGCTATTTTTCAGTCCGGCATTACGTTCTTAAAATATATCGCCGACCCGCTGCGCCAGCTGCCGGCGCTTGAATTTTGGCTGATGGGCAGCCTGAATACCGCATCGTGGGAAAAAATCGAGATGCTTCTTCCTATATGCGCAGTATGCATATCCGCGATAATAATGCTCAGATGGCAGGTAAACCTTCTCTCGCTGGGAGACGAAGAGGCGTCAGCCCTGGGCGTTCGAGTTAAAACGGTGCGCGGGCTTCTGGTCGGAGCTTCTTCCGTACTTGTCGCCCTGACGGTATCGATGTTCGGGTTGATAGCCTGGATAGGGCTTATCGCGCCGCACATAGTAAGGATACTATTCGGCGACAATAACAAATACGCCATTCCCCTGTCCTTTTCGATAGGAGCTGTGTACCTGGTAGCTGCAGACACATTCTCGCGTTCGGTTTCCTCGGCTGAGCTGCCGGTAAGTATAGCGACGGCTTTTATAGGCGCTCCTCTCTTAGGCTACATTATCATCAAGAGAGGGGTACGCACATGGAAATAGCGGCTTTGGAGATTTCGAATTTATCGGTCGGCCTGGGAAAAAGAAATATACTGGAGGACATATCGTTTTCCATAAAAAAAGGCGATCTTACAGTGCTGATGGGCGTCAACGGGGCAGGGAAGACAACATTGCTTCGCACGATCTGCGGTAACCTGCAACACAGGTCAGGCGAGATATTGATTTTCGGGAAAAGGCAGAAGGAAATGGGGCGTGCCGAACTTTCAAAATTTGTATCTTACATTCCCCAGGCGCATACGCCGGTTTTCTGTTATTCGCTTCTCGACTTTGTGCTGATGGGCGCCGCCGCATCGAAAAAAATGTTTCAGCAGCCTTCGAAATGCGAGATAAAGCAGGCCGAAAGTATCATTAAACAGCTGAGACTCGACGAATATATGCAAACCGATTACAGCACTCTTTCCGTGGGAGAAAGGCAGATGGCTTTAATAGCGAGGGGCATGATGCAGTCGGCTCCCGTAATGCTGCTGGACGAGCCTGTTTCCAATCTGGATATTGAAAACAGACAGAAGATAATGGAGACGCTCAAAGAGTTATCCTCTCAGGGAACAACGGTTTTTGCCTCGATGCATGATCCGAATACGGCGCTCAAATTTGCAGACAGGGTCGTATTTCTTCATAAGAAAAAGATATCGGCGGCGCTTGAAAGAAGCGATCCGGATTTCTCCATAAAGCTCGAGAGCGCTCTGGGCGAGATCTATAAAAATGTGAGGCTATCGACGCAAGAGCATTTTGAGGCGGCTTTATGAAGATTTCGGCAATAATCATGGCTTCGGGTTTTTCAGAAAGGGCTGCAGGGAATAAGCTGCTGTACAGGCTGAACGGCAGCAGCGTAATAGAATATGTGCTTGATGCAGTATTGGCCTGCGGATTCGAAGAAATTATTGTGGTGACCCGGTTTGGCGAGATCGTAGACGCTGCAAGAAAGCGCGGGATGAAAGTTGTGGAAAACACAATGGCTGAATCGGGCCAGAGCATGTCGCTGAAACTGGGCCTGTTGAATGCCGGAGAAACTGGCGGTTACGCTTTCTTTGCGGGGGACCAGCCTTTTATCGCCCGCGGTACGATAGCCGGCGTGTTAAAGAGGGCCGAACAAAGCGAAGACAGTATTGTCGTAACGAAACATGGTGAAACGTCCGGATTGCCGGTGTTTTTTCCGGGGATCTACAAAAAGGAGCTTCTCGGCATCGAGGGGGATAAAGGGGCGAGGGATATCATAAAGAAACATGCCGAAAAGGTTGTTTGTATCTATGCGGACAATGAAATGGAGCTTTTTGATATCGACGACGAAAACGATTTGCGAACAGCAATCGATTATATAGAAAGAAGAAGTGCCGGTTTATGAAAAAAGTATTATTGATTATCGTTGCAGCCTTAATACTGGTGAGTATTAT
This sequence comes from uncultured Christensenellaceae bacterium, assembly GCA_964510055.1. Taxonomy (GTDB): domain Bacteria; phylum Bacillota; class Clostridia; order Christensenellales; family SZUA-584; genus DTFZ01. The sequence continues at coordinate 14,209 of CAZDZY010000016.1, read as the reverse complement.
CGGTTGTGTCAGAAATGAAAATACGGCGAAGAGCATGGAGGCGAATGCGAATTATCCTGTTGTTATTACCGACTCAATGGGCAGGCAGGTAACAATAAACAAAATGCCGGAAAGGCTGGTATCCGGATATTACATATCCACATATATGCTCGTTAACCTCGGACTTAAGGACAAAATCGTAGGAGTCGAGTCGAAAGCGGATACGCGGCCCGTTTACCGTAACTTTGCCCCAAATCTCCTTTCCGTTTCAGATGTGGGAACGGCAAAAGCGGTCAACGTTGAAACAGTACTGTCGCTTGATCCTGACCTCGTTATATTGCCTTATCAGCAGGCTGAAACCGCGAAAAAAATTGAACAGGCCGGCATACCTGCAATAGTGGTCAAACCGGAAGCTTTAAATGATTTTCTCTATGTTGCGGGGATACTGGGAAAGGCAACCGGGACTTCGGATAAAGCCGATAAGCTGACCAAATGGTTCAATGACAAATGGAAGGAGCTCGAACAGAAAACAAGCGGGACGGAGAAAAAGAAAGTATATATGTGCTCCTCTTCCGACCCATTGAACGCGCTCACGCCGAAGATGTTTCAATCAGAGATGATACGCGCTGCCGGCGGGACGCTGGTCACGGAAGATATCGAAGAGGCATATTGGGCCAAGATATCCATGGAACAACTTTATACGTATAAACCTGACTTTATGTTCATATCGTCAGGCGGCGATTTGGTCCCGGAAAGCTTGTTTACCGACAGCAACTGGAACAATATCCTTGGGACTGATAAGGTATTCGGTATGCCTTCAAGCGTCGAAGGGTGGGACAGCCCTACTTTCAGCTCAGTTCTGGGGGCATATTATATGGCCTGCAAGATGCACCCGGAAGCCGTATCGGTTGAGGATGTTATAAATCTGGCCAAAGAATACTGCCGTATAGCCTACGATGCCGATGTTACTTTGGAACAACTGGGCGTTAAATGACAACACTGAGCAACAACTTGTTTTTTCGGGCGAAATGGGTGAACGACATTATTTGTAAAGGGGCATAAATGCTTTGGAGCTTGACGGATTCAACAACGACAGCATGATCGAATATGCTAATAAATTACTCAGTAAAGCAATAAGGGATTCCAGCGAATCCTGAATATGTGATTTAAATCATCAAAGGAGGAAGAAATGTCGGAAATCAGTAAGGACAGGCAAATATGGATATACAGGGTAATGAACGAAATAAGGTGTTTTGAAGAAAAAGCTTATGAGCTTTTTGTACAAAATATACTTCGGGGATCAGTGCACCTGTATACGGGAGAAGAAGCCGTAGCGGCCGCCGTCTGTTCGCTGCTCAGTGATGACGACTATATTACGAGCACTCACCGGGGGCATGGACACGGGATAGCCAAGAGCGGAGATCTGAAATCGGCTATGGCTGAGCTTATGGGAAAAGAAACGGGCTTCTGCCATGGAAGAGGCGGTTCAATGCACATAGCGGATCTTAAAAAAGGAAACCTGGGCGCCAACGCGATTGTAGGCGGAGGCATACCGATTTCGGTTGGCGGAGCGCTTGCGCAAAATTATCTCGGTAAGAAAAATGTGACCGTTGCATTTTTCGGAGACGGGGCTGCAAATCAGGGGACGTTCCACGAGAGCGTCAATCTGGCTTCGGTCTGGAAGCTGCCGGTTATATTTGTGTGTGAAAACAACCAGTTCGCAATATCCGTTCCGACCAGGCAGAGCACCTCGGTAAAAGATATAAGCGTCAGGGGAACGGCTTACGGCATACCCGGCGAAAAAGTAGACGGCAACGACGTCTACGATATCAACAAAGCAATGGAAAAGGCGATAAAGCGGGCGAAGGACGGAGAAGGGCCGACCCTTATAGAAGCAAAGACCTACCGGTGGAGAGGGCATTGGACGGGAGATCCGGAGGTATATCGTACCCGTGACGACGTGAAGGAATGGATGAAGAAGTGCCCTATAAAAAGGATGAAGGCTAAAATGCTCAAGGATGGTATAGCAACTGAGCAGGAACTTGAGGCAATTGAGAAAAAAGCGCTTGCTGACGTAGAAGAAGCAGTCGCGTTTGCGCAAGGCAGTCCCGAGCCCAATCCTGCAAACGTTATGGACGATGTTTATTACATACCGGAAAAGGAGGCTTAAACGATGGCAATAAAGACATACGCAAAGGCAATTCACGATGTTCTTGCGCAGGAGATGGAACGCGATGAAAAAGTGTTTCTAATGGGAGAGGATATCGCCGAGCAAGGCGGTATATTCGGCTGCACAAGAGGGCTCGTTGAGCAATTCGGGGAGAAGAGGGTCCGCAACACTCCCATATCGGAAAACGGGATCGTTGGAGCGGGAGTAGGCGCGGCATGCGCCGGCTTAAGGCCCGTCGTTGAACTCATGTATATGGATTTCGCATATCTCGCTATGGACCAACTGCTTAACCAGGCGGCAAAAATAAGGTATATGTTCGGGGGGAAAGCAAAAGTGCCGTTGGTGGTGAGAGGCCAGCAGGGGATCGGAAGAGGCAACGCGGGGCAGCATTCCCAATCTGTCGAGGCTTTATTCATGCATATCCCGGGGCTGAAAGTGGCATGTCCGTCGTCAGCAAGGGATGCGGCAGGGCTTTTAAGAACAGCCATAAGGGACGACAACCCGGTCATGTTTTTTGAGCACAAGGCGTTGTACCCGGTAAAGGGAGAGGTACCGGACGACCCGGAGTTCTCAATTCCCTTCGGAAAGGCCAATGTAGTGAGGCCGGGGAAAGACGCGACAGTCGTATGCAACCTGCTGTACGTAAACCGCACAATGGAAGCCGCGGAGGAACTGGAAGCCGAAGGCATCTCTTGCGAAGTGATTGACCCGAGGACTATAGTGCCCCTCGATACAGATACTATCGTCGAATCCGTAAAAAAGACAGGGCGGCTGGTCATAGTTCACGAAGCGCACAGAACGATGGGCATGAGCGCCGAAATAGCGGCAGCGGTAGTCGAGCAGGCTTTTGCATATCTCGACGCCCCGCCCGAAAGGATCGGCGCAAAAATGTGCACGCTGCCATTTAACCTGGGGCTGGAGAACGCGGTTGTGCCGCAAAAGGAAGACATAAAGGCGGCGGTAAAGAGGACGCTTTACAGATAGGAGATAATTATGGCGATAAAAGTTATCATGCCTAAACAGGGGCTGCAAATGACCGAGGGAACGATCACTTCGTGGCTTGTCAAGGAGGGCGGAAAAGCGATTAAAGACGAACCGCTGTTTGAGATGGAGACGGATAAACTCACCATAACTATAGATTCTCCGGCAAGCGGCACGCTGCTTAAGATCATCAAAGAAGAGGGAGAGACCGTACCGATAACCGAAACGATAGCGGTGATAGGCGACGCTGGCGAAGATATCTCGGCGTTCTTAAGCGAAGGCTCGAATAATAACGAGCCGTTGAAAGAAGAGAAAAGCAGGGTGCTTATTTCACCCAGGGCAAAGAACCTTGCGCAGGGAAACAATATAGATATTGAAAATTTAACAGCCAGCGGCCCTGAAGGAATGATAGTAGAGAAAGACGTAACCGCTTATATGGAGAAAAGAACGTTGGCTACTCCGCTTGCAAAAAAGGCCGCGGACATTGAGGGGGTCGATATCTCCAAACTTACAGGGACAGGCCCGAGGGGGAAGATAACAAGGGACGACGTGCTGGCGCAGATCCCGGCCGAGACTAAGAACGAAAGGCTTGTACCGTTGACCGGAATGAGAAGGTCTATAGCAAAAAAGATGCACGAAAGCCTTGCTAATACCGCTCAGGCGACCGTTCAGGTCCAGGTAGATATGAGCGAATGCGAACGCGCAAGAGCCCGGTTCAAAAGCTCGGGTAAAAAAATATCATTTACAGAGCTTGTCTTAAAGGCGGTGTGCAAAGCGCTTATCGATCACCCTGAAGTTAATTCCGAATGGACGGATAACGGCATACTGCAAAAGTATTACGTGAATATGGGTGTCGCAGTGGCACTCGACGAAGGGCTTATCGTTCCCGTTATTAAAAACGCTCATACTCTGAGCCTCGAACAGATATCTCAAAGAGTAAGCGAGCTGGCACAGAAAGCAAAAAGCGGCGCGATAACGCCTGACGAATGCACGGGAGGCAGTTTTACCGTATCCAATATGGGCATGTTTAAAATAGACTCTTTTACTGCGATACTGAATCCGCCCGAAACAGGCATACTGGCGGTAGGGGCTGTAAAAAATATACCGGCCGCAGTAGAAGGCCGTATAGAAATAAGGCCGGCGATGCTGATAACGCTTACATATGACCACAGGGTTGTAGACGGGGCAACGGCGGCTAAATTTACCGCAAGCGTAAGAGAATACCTTGAAAATCCGTATATGATGCTGTAATGGAAAGTGCATCCGCAATTATACGGTAAGGACACAAAGAATTCTTACTTTAAAGGGGGTATCTTTATGAAACCGGTCAAAACGATTTTTATGTTGTTTCTAGCGGCGGCTTTAATGTTGATGTGTTCCTGCGCGGCTCAGAGCGAATACGTTTCGGCAGAACCGACAGCCTTGGCGCCCGGCCCGCAGCAGTCTTTATCCGCGCAGGTGTCCGCGGATGCGCAGACGTCTCCGTCTGACGGCGCAGGGTTTAAGAGAATAACTGCCGAAGAAGCAAAAAGCATGATGGATGAGAACAAGGACGCAGTCATTGTGGACGTTCGGAATCAAAACGAATATCAGGAAAAGCATATAAAAGGAGCGGTACTGATTCCTTTGGATACTATTACGGATAAGATGCCGAAGGAACTGCCGGACCTTAACGCGGTCATCCTGGTCTATTGTGCGTCCGGAAAGCGCAGTAACGCCGCGGCACAGAAGCTTGCCTCTATCGGATACACGAATATCTACGATTTCGGCGGCATAAACAGCTGGCCATACGATACTGTATCGGGCGATGAAAAGTAGCAGTTACCACGAACCGTTACAATAAAACAAATGCAAAGGAAGAACAAATGACAGAGAAATATGATGCCGCCGTTATAGGCGGCGGGCCAGGCGGATATACGGCTGCGATACGGCTTTCTCAACTAGGAAAAAAGACAGCGATGATAGAGAAACGCGACCTTGGCGGGACGTGCTTAAACCGCGGCTGCATACCAACAAAATCCCTTCTTCAGAGCGCTGAAGTTTTTAAAACTGTTAAAGAAGCCGGGAAATTCGGGGTAACCGCAAAAGAAATAAGCTTTGATTATAAAAAAATTGCAGACAAAAAAGATCAAACAATAAGCATGCTGAGAAAAGGAATAGCGGGGCTGGAGAAAAACGCCGGAGTAGACGTGTATTTTGGAACCGCGTCTTTCCGTGATAAAAATACGTTATTGATCGATGAAAAAGAGATCTGCTCAGATAATATTATAATCGCCACAGGCTCTTACCCCGCAAAAATACCGCTTCCCGGCATAAACAGCGAAGGAGTTATCGATTCCGACAGAGCGCTGTCGTTATCGGAATGCCCGAAGAGTATAGTTATCATCGGCGGAGGGGTCATAGGGATTGAGTTCGCGACGCTGTTCAACGCTCTTGGCACAAAAGTAGTCATTGTGGAAGCCTTGCCCGACATACTATCGAATTTTGACGCCGAGATAAACGGGCTGATCCGGAAAAAGCTCCTAAAAGAAGGGATCGAAATTTTCACAAACGCTAAAGTAACCAGGATAGAACCGGGCCCGGTAGTATATTTTGAACAAAACGGGGAGAAAAGCGTAAAAGGGGAATTGTGTCTTGTAGCCATAGGCAGGAAGCCTCTGACAGATGAATTGAAATTAAACAATATAGGGCTTGAAACCGAACGCGGATATATAAAAACTGACGAGTATATGAGAACAGGCATACCGGGTATTTATGCGATCGGGGATGTTACCGGCAGGATACAGCTGGCGCATGCCGCATCCGCTGAGGGCATAGTCGCGGCTCATAATATCGCCGGGGAGTATATCAAGATGGATTATAAAATAGTGCCGTCATGTGTATATACGCATCCGGAGATAGCGTCTGTAGGACTTACTGAGATACAGGCAAAAGAAAAAGGATTGAATTTTAAAACCGGTCGCTTTTATGTTGCCGGAAACAGCCGCTCAAAGATAATGGATGAAAAAGAGGGCGTAGTCAAAATATTAACCGAACAAAGTACCGGAGAGATTTTAGGATGCCACATCATAGCTCCGAGGGCAACGGATATCATCGGGGAGATATGCGCCGTCATGCGGTCGGAAGGAACTGTAGATGAATTAAGAAACACGATACATCCGCATCCGAGCGTATCGGAAATGATATTTGAAGCGGCTTGCGACGCGGCAGGGATGAGCGTCAACAAGTCTTAAGCTGTTTTAACGAATCTTAGGAGGTAAAAATGTCTGATATAAAAGAATTTAAAAGATTTGCCGCAGAGATACGGCTTGAGAGTCTGAAAGAGTTTAAGAACCTGGGGTTTGGTCATGTAGGCGGAGCAATGAGCATAATAGAAACGCTTGCTGTCTTATACGGCGGGGTAATGAAAATAGACCCGAAAAATCCGCGCTGGGAAGAGCGGGATTGGCTCGTGATGTCTAAAGGGCATGCCGGGCCAGCGCTTTACGCTACGCTGGCGTTGAAGGGATATTTCCCGCTTGAAATGCTGCTGACGCTTAATCAGGGCGGCACCAACCTTCCCAGCCACTGCGACCGGAACAGGACGCCGGGGATAGATATGACCACCGGGTCATTAGGCCAGGGAATGAGTACGGCTATAGGCGTTGCACTCGGGCACAAAACGGACAAGAAAACAAATTATACATACCTTATACTCGGCGACGGCGAGCTTGACGAAGGGCAGGTCTGGGAAGGGGCGCTGTTTGCGCACCACTTCAAACTGAACCGGCTCATCGTGTTCGTAGATAGAAACAAACAGCAGCTTGACGGATACACAAAAGATATAATGGACGTGGGGGATGTTGCCGCAAAGTTTGAGAGTTTCGGCTGGAACGTGCAGGAAGTTGACGGACATAACGTCGAAGCCATATACAACGCAATCGAGGACGCGAAGAAAGAAAGCGAAAGGCCGTCGGCGATCGTACTCGACACAATAAAAGGCAAAGGCTGCACTTATGCGGAGGGCGTCCTATTCAACCATCATATGACATTTTCAAAAGAGCAGAGCGATGCGGCGATAGAGGCGGCTGAAAAAGAACTGGAAAATTGCAATTGAAGGAAGGCATGTATATGAGCGTTAAAATAGCGAAGGAATTTAAAAAAGATACAAGGATGATGCGCGACGTATACTGCGCCACTCTAATGGATATGGCGGAAAAGGACAGCCGCGTCGTTGCGCTTGACGCAGACCTTATGAATTCGATGGGGATGACGCCGTTTCTGAAGAAATTTCCGGACAGGATGTTCAACTGCGGAGTGCAGGAAGCCGACATGATCGGCATCGCGGCGGGGCTGTCGGCAACGGGAAAGATACCGTTCGCTCATACGTTCGGGCCGTTCGCGACAAGGAGATGTTTTGACCAGGTGTTCATATCAGCCGCGTATGCAAAGCTTAACATAAGGATAATAGGCAGCGACCCGGGTATAACCGCTGCATATAACGGCGGAACCCATATGCCTTTTGAGGATATGGGGCTTATGCGAAGCATTCCTGGAATCACAATAATCGAGCCGGCGGACGGAGTGATGCTGGAAAATATAATGCGGCAGATAAAGGATATGTATGGAGTGTTCTATATTCGGCTGCTGCGAAAAGAGCCGGTAATGATATATGAACCGGGAAGTACGTTTGAGATCGGGAAGGGCGTTACGTTAAAAGACGGATCTGATGTGACTCTTATTACAAGCGGATTCCTTGTAAGCGACACGCTCGAAGCGGCCGGTATGCTTGAGAAACAGGGCATCAGCGCACGTGTTGTCAATATATTCACCTGGAAGCCGATTGACACTGAACTCATCATTAAATGCGCGAATGAAACAGGAGCAATAGTCACAGTCGAAAATCATAACATTATCAACGGACTTGGCAGCGCGGTTGCGGAAGTCCTTGTTGAAAACGCGCCTGTGCCGATGGAGCGTATCGGAAGCCGGGACAGGTTCGGAGAAGTCGGAAGCGTGGATTATCTTAAGAAGGAATTCAAGATGACAGCGGACGATATAGTTCAAAAAGCGTTAAACGTTTTAAAACAAATGTAAGAGTACAAAGGAGAGGGTTAATATGAAAAAAGTAAAAGTAGGCGTAGCAGGATACGGAGTTATTGGACAAAGGCTGGCAGATGGAGTGGCGCTTCAGAAAGATATGGAGCTTGTGGGAGTGGCGGACGTGGCGCCTACCCTGTCGGTAAGGGCGCTTAAGGCAAAGGGAATGCCTTATAAAATGTTCAACGTAGTTCCGGAAAACAAGGCGATGGAGGATGCTGGAATACCCGTATCCGGCAGCTTCGAGGAACTCGTGCAGGAAGTCGATATAATGCTGGACAGCTCCCCCGGAGGAGTAGGGGCGAAGAATAAGGAAATATACGCGAAGTACAACAAGAAGGCCGTGTTCCAGGGCGGAGAGAAAAACGACGTTGCGGACGTGTTTTTCCACGGTTATGCCAATTATGAAAAGGGAGTAGGGCAGCAGTATTTAAAGCTGACAAGCTGCAATACCACGGGGCTGATACGCGCGGTGGACATGCTTGACAGAGCGGTCGGCGTAGAGAAAGTTGCCATAACGATAATACGCCGCGTGGCCGACCCGGGCGATTACCACAGGGGGCTGACGAACGCGCTTCAGCTTGAAAAAGCGCCAAGCCATCAGGCACTAGATCTGATGACTATAATGCCGCACATACCGTGCACCGGCATACTCGTACACACTCCGGTTACTCACGGGCACATTATTACGGTTATCGCGACTCCGAAGAAAAAGCTTGAGAAGAAAGATGTTTGGGAGATGGCAAATGCTCATCCGAGGATAATGGCGGTAAGGCTTGCAGACGGTTTCCTCGGAAACGCGTCTATGTTCCGGTATGCAAGAGATCTCGGAAACCCAAGAGGGGATATGTACGAGATAGCGCTCTGGGAGGAATCGATAGTGAAGTCGGGAGATGACGTTATGTTCGCTATAAACATACCTCAGGAGTCTGTTGTCATACCGGAAAACATAGACGCTATACGCGCGGCCATGAAGATGCAGCTTACCAGGGAAGAAGGGACAGCCGAAACAAACAAGTATCTGGGGATGAAGTGATATGAAATTCGGCATCAAAACTATAGATGATTTTAATGTGAAGGGCAAGACCGTATTTATTCGTGTGGATATTAACGAGCCGGTGGATAAGGCGAAGAACGAGCTGAAGGATATAACGCGCATAAAAGGCTGCGCTCCGACAGTAAAGGAACTATCCGACAAGGGCGCGAAGCTCGTTGTGATGGCTCATCAGGGCAGCGATATCGAGTATAAGAGTTATTACACGCTTCAGTACCATACAAAAGAACTGAGCCGCCTTATAGGAAAGAACATTGAGTTTGTTCCGGATGTTTGCGGGCCGTACGCCCAGGAGAAGATAAGGGGGCTTAATGAGGGAGAGATTCTTCTCCTGGAAAACGTACGGTATATGGCAGAGGAGATGACGCTGTTTGAGACAAAGCTGAACCTGACTCCGGAACAGCAGGCGAAGACGGTCGTCGTTCAAAAGCTTTACCCTCTCGCCGACCTATACGTATGCGACGCGTTCGCGGCGGCGCACCGCTCTCAGCCAACATTGGTTGGATTCGAGGAGTTTCTGCCGTCCGCGATGGGCAGGCTTTTCGAGAAGGAATATGGAGTGCTCGCGGGGATACTCGAAGAGCCGAAAAAACCGCTTGTATTTGTATTGGGCGGAGCGAAGATACAGGACGCCTTTTTGATGATGGAGACTGTACTCGGCAAAGGAGTTGCCGACAAGGTGCTTGCCGGCGGGCTCGTGGCAAACATTATGCTTATCGCAAGCGGTGTTGATATAGGGAAACCTTCTACTGACTATATCTACAGCAATAATCTCGGGGAGTTCATAGAGATGTCGAAGAGACTGCTTGATCGTTTCGGGGATAAGATAATCCTCCCCGCGGACCTCGCATACGCGAACGATAAGCGCGTGACTGTAAAGATATCGGACCTGCCGGTAAACGAACCGCTGCTGGACATTGGCGACAAGACGGCCGAGATATTTAAGCAGGAAATATTGAACGCTAAGACCGTTTTTGTAAACGGGCCTATGGGAGTGTTCGAGAAAGAGTTTACCGAATACGGTACGAAGGCGGTCTGGAACGCGCTCGCCGAAACCAAAGCATATACGGTGCTCGGGGGCGGCGACAGCATAACGGCTACCAACAAGTACGGGCTTGCGGACAAAATAGGCTATATATGCACGGGCGGCGGAGCTATGGTCAGGTTCCTGTCCGGCGAAGAACTGCCTGTCGTTAAGGCGCTCAAATCCGCTGCGAAGAAATTTTAAAGGGAGAAATATATGGACTATGCAAAAGAAAGCTTGAAGCTTCATTATCAGTGGAAGGGAAAGATAGAGGTGACGGCGTCAGTGCCTGCAAAGACGAAGGAGGACCTGTCGCTGGCGTATACTCCCGGTGTGGCGCAGCCCTGCCTCGAAATACAGAAGGACGTAAACAAAAGCTACGATTTGACGCGCAGATGGAACATGTGTCTCGTGGTCACCGACGGCACGGCGGTACTCGGGCTCGGAGACATAGGGCCTGAGGCTGGCATGCCAGTCATGGAGGGCAAGTGCGTGCTGTTCAAGGCGTTCGGGGGAGTAGACGCTTTTCCGCTGTGCATAAAGAGCAAGGACGTAGACGAGATAGTAAACACGGTATACCTCATAAGCGGCAGCTTCGGGGGAGTCAATCTCGAGGATATATCTGCGCCGCGATGCTTCGAGATAGAGAAGAAACTCAAGGAGAAATGCGATATACCCATATTCCACGATGATCAGCACGGCACCGCGGTAGTAACGCTCGCGGGTTTAGTTAACGCGCTTAAGGTAACAGGTAAAAAGAAGCGGGATGTAAGGATAGTGATAAGCGGGGCGGGAGCCGCGGCGATATCTATAACGAAGCTGCTTCTCTCGGACGGCTTTATTGACGTCACGCTCTGCGATCGCACGGGGGCTATATATGACGGCAGAAAAGAAGGCATGAACCCGGTAAAGCAGGAGATGGCGCTCATCACGAATAAGGACAAGAGGAAAGGTTCTCTTGCCGACACTCTGAAAGGAGCGGATGTATTAATAGGAGTTTCGGCGCCGGGAACAGTAACTACGGAAATGGTAAAAACGATGAACAAGGACGCCATCATATTTGCGTGCGCGAACCCGAATCCCGAGATATACCCTGAAGAAGCGAAGGCGGGCGGAGCTAAAGTAATAGCGACCGGGCGCAGCGACTACCCGAACCAGATAAACAACGTCTTAGGGTTCCCGGGCATATTCCGCGGGACGTTCGACGTGCGCGCGAGAGACATAAACGACGAGATGAAACTGGCGGCCGCATATGCTCTCGCAGGGCTCGTGGAGGAAGACAAGCTTTCACCGGAATATATAATACCCGCGCCATTCGACCCGAGGGTTGGAGCCGCGGTCGCAAAAGCCGTTTCCGAGGCCGCGAGAAAGAGCGGAGTAGCGAGGATATAAAGACAACATATGAGCCGGTTTTACCGGCTCAAGAAACTACCGATAAAGTTCCAAGTGTCATTCTGAGGAAGCGTAAAATCCCACGGGAAATGTGTAAATCGTGGGATCCTTCACTTTCGGCTCAGGATGGCATAAAGGTTTTCGTCAAGCTGATGAGCCGGTTTTACCGGCTCAATTTACTTGTCCATTCCGAAATTTTCGGGGCGGCAATCTATTATTTTGAGGTATTTTATGGATATAGAACTTGGATACGGGAAAGGAAAAGTAAAAGTAAACGTTCCGGACAAAAACCTGATAACGGTATTGGCCCCTAACGAAGTAAAGGCTGAACTGACAGGAGCGGAAGAAGTAAAGAGGGCGATCGAGAACCCCATCGGCAGCGGCAGGCTTAAGGATATTGTAAAAAAAGGCGAAAAGGTCTGCATAATAACGAGCGATATAACAAGGCCGATGCCATCAAAAGTCGTTATGCCGGAGGTGCTCTCTGAGCTTAACATGGGCGGAGTGGAAGACAAGGATATTACGGTGGTCTTCGCACTGGGAAATCACCGCGCACATACCGAGGAAGAAAAGAAATACCTTATCGGTGAAGAGCTATATAAGAGGATAAGATGTGTAGATTCCGACCAGAAGAAAGTCGTTCGCATAGGAACGACCTCGCTTGGCACCCCTGTGGACATATTCGAAGAAGTAGCTAAGGCTGACCGCATAATATGCATGGGCAACATCGAGTACCATTACTTTGCAGGGTACTCGGGAGGAGCGAAAGCTATAATGCCGGGGGTATCCACCGCGCAGGCGATACAGGCAAACCATTCGAAGATGGTCGAGGAGACTGCGTGCGCCGGAGCAATTAAGGGCAACAGGGTAAGGGCTGATATCGATGAAGTTGCAAATTTCGTCGATGTAGATTTTATAGTAAACGTGGTACTCGACGAGAAGAAGCAGATCATAAAAGCCGTTGCCGGGCATTATATTATGGCGCACAGGGAAGGATGTGCGTTCCTCGACAGTCTGTATAAGATAAAGATAGAGAAAAAAGCGGATATAGTGATAGTGTCGCCGGGCGGTTTTCCTAAGGACATAAATCTTTATCAGGCACAGAAGGCGCTCGATAATGCTAAAAACGCTGTAAAAGATGGCGGAGTAATAATACTCGTTGCGGAATGCGCCGAAGGGTTGGGAGAAAAGGTATTCGAGCGCTGGATGAGGGAATCGGAGGGCCCCGAAGACCTGGTGAGAAAGATACAGGAAAAGTTCGAGCTGGGCGGGCACAAAGCCGCCGCTATCGGTATGGTGCAGATGAAAGCCGACGTATATCTTGTGTCGGGCATGGAAGGGGATTTCGTACGCTCCATGTCGTTTACGCCGTTTAACTCTGTACAGGAGGCTGTTGATAAGGCAATAACAAAGATGGGGAATAGGGCAGATGTGATTGTCATGCCTTACGGAGGATCAACGTTACCGGTTACTGCCTAATTCATTGTTAATCATGCTGTTGTATTCAGGCAGTTTTATACGTAAACGCAGTTTGTGGTCTCGGATGTAGTTAAAGCATTGCGGCAAATGCAGCACAAGGTCGATAACCGTTACTGGAGAGACTGATGTGATATACTGATGTAGTGCCAGAGGAACAGGCAGCTGCGTTTTGCGTTATCCGGCATAGTGAGCAGACTCGGCGAAATGAGACGAATACAGATGGAAACGTATACGGCGATTTGAAAGCAAATGGGTGACTATATTGTAACAGTACTCATAGTGCTTGGCTCGATTCCGCTTATGGGAGCCATGGTGCCGGATTGGTTCGCTATGCTGACTGGAACAACGGCAGGCAAGATTATGCTGGCAGTCATACTGGCCGTAATACTTGCGACCGCAATTTGGGTTGCCCGGTTGTATCGTCCGGCGGAAGGTGGTAAAAAGAAATGATGTTATTACTCTTTATAATAATTGCAGCAATGTTAGCTTTCGGGCTGTACAGGATTGCTCAGGCAGCGTTTTGTCTGCCTTCGGGTAAAGCGATTGGAGCGATAAAGAACATCCACGGGAAGCGTTATATGGCGGAACGGTAGAGTGTATCCCCGGATGATTAAGCATCAGGATATAGGAAAAAGCTACCGGGTTACTCCGGCAGCTTCTCCTGAAACTGTTTCACTTGATGTCTTTCCGCTGCTGATACTAAGATGTCAAGCCTGATGCTAAACCTGATGTCAAACTAAGCTGAAAATGGTGCCGGTGGTCGGACTCGAACCGACACGGTATTGCTACCAATGGATTTTGAGTTTTCGAGTATGTTCGGAATCTACAGGAACCGGAGGGATGCAATTGGAACCTACAACCCTAGAAATAGCCCGTAAAATAAGGCTTTCCGGCCATTATCCAGCGAAAAACCCGATAAATACAGTCTCACAGAATCCCTGCTACTTGGCAGGGAAATCGGCACGTTGGAGGGATATCGGGGGGATATCTCCGCACAGGACTATTGATCCACTGCGCCTGCCAACGTCAACAAAACAGCAAAAACATATTG
>CAZDZY010000015.1:7979-39191 GCA_964510055.1 uncultured Christensenellaceae bacterium | reverse complement strand
GCATGGCACGAAGCAACAGATGATTATGAAAAATTTATTGCAGCTTTCCATTTAGCTCGTCAGCAAAAAAGTATTTCAGAAAAATTGAAATGGATGGAAACATCTTTACAGTGTGCGCTAAACATAAATGATGATAATGTTAAGAGTGCATACTCTACGTTATATGCCAACATTGCCCAATTATATGAGGATTTGCGAGATACTGACAATGCGAAAAGAAATTATGATTTGGCAAATTTATATAAGGATGCACCTTCTGATGAAGGTCCATTTTATCATGGGACAAAGGCAGATTTACAGGTTGGTGATTTACTGACACCGGGTGGAATTTCAAATTACAAGCCTGAGCTTAAAATGAACCACATTTATTTCACTGCTAATGCTAATGGCGCAGGACTTGCAGCAGCATTAGCAAAAGGAGAAGGAAGAGAGCGCGTTTATATAATAGAACCAACAGGCGAATTTGAAAACGATCCAAATGTTACTGACAAAAAATTCCCGGGCAACCTAACACGTTCTTATCGCTCACGAGAGCCTTTGAAAATTATTGGTGAAGAAACAGAGTGGGCGAAACTTACAACTATGGAGCGACGCGAATGGCGTGAAAATTTAGCTAAAAACAAGGGCGAAATTATTAACTGAGCATTTTTAATATGTAAAATAATTATTGTTTCAGGTCTATCTGCGGGTAAAAATCGATATACGAATAATGATTCGTATAAAGGAGCGGCATGAATAACTATAAGCTTATCATTAAATACGACGGCGGGCGGTACAAAGGCTGGCAGCGGCTGGGCGATTCGGACAGCACGATACAGGGCAAGATCGAGAATGTACTGACTGAGATGCTGCAAAGGCGCGTTGAGATAACGGGCTGCAGCCGCACCGACGCGGGCGTACACGCATATTTTCAGGTCGCCAATTTCAAGATAAAAGAGGAAATAGATGAGGCCGAGATCAAACGCTATCTGAACCGGTTCCTGCCGCAGGATATCAGCGTCATAAAGGTGGAGCGAGTGCCGGAACGGTTCCACGCGCGCCTTAACGCGAAGAAAAAGACCTATCTGTATCAGATCTGTAACGAGGAGCATGGGGATCCCTTTCTGCGCAGGTACAGCATGCACATAAGCCAGGAGCTGGATATCGACGCCATGCGAAAAGCCGCAGCATATTTTTTGGGTCCCCACGACTTCACGGCGTTTTCCAACGCCAGGTCCAAAACCAAGTCGATGGAGCGGGAAATATACTCTATTGAAATCATAAAAACCGATGGATTTATACAAATAAGGATATGCGGCAACGGATTTTTGCACAACATGGTACGCCGGATGGTGGGCGTGATGATTCGAGCCGGACTCGGCGAAATCAGGCCGGACAGCGTTCCCGGCCTGCTTCTTCAAAAGCAGCGCAGCGATGTCGGCATAACGGCGGAGGCTTGCGGGCTCATTTTAGAGAGTATCGAATATTAGGAAAACGCTGATCTATTCGTGCAATATCTTAATTCAGTTATTACCTTAAGACCTTTACTACCTCGCTGTAAGTAATCAGGGCCTCTTTGCCAGCCGAGCTGAGTTTATATATTCCCCTGTCGGTCTTTTCGAACCAGCCGTAATAATTATTATGAAGCAGTGTTTGAATTTTCTCATAACCTGTCTTATCCCGCAGTTCTTTTACTTTCATTTCACCATTTTCGATCAGATAGGAAGCAGCCAGCAGCGCCTTCTCGCGATAAACGGTTAAGATCTTTCCATTTGTGCCGCCGACATTATAATCATAATGCCTGCCTTCAGCCTCGCTGAAAGCCTTAGCGCTCTTCTTCTTATTGCGTGACAAGATACGGCTTCTGGAATACTCTTTTGGTTCAAAAATAAGTTCAGCCAGAGGTTTCTCCTTGAAGCGGACAAGTATAAGCCCCAACTCCAGCCTTTTAAGTAAATGCTCATACTCTTTAAAAGCCTTTGAAAAGCGCTGTCTTCCTGAGGGAGCCGGAATAGCAACAAATACTTTTTCAGTTAGCTTCTGACGTTGAGTCGCCTGAAGAAGGAGTTTGAGTGTGAAAGAGGTTTTCAACTCAACGATTACCCATTCTGAATCCTTCTTTGCAACTACATCTATATGAGCCACTTCTGCCATTACATCATAGCCAAGACTTAACAGCAGGTCTTTTACCGGCTGGTATAACTCGACTTCTTTCATTTTCACCTCACATCAGGGGCCCTTTCAATTATATTTTATTTTCACAAAAAATCAAAGCCTGCTTAATTAATACAACCTTAATGCTATAATAAATCGATACTATGCAATTATACTGAGGTGTGGTTGTCATAAAGCGAGACAAATGCAAAAACTTTGATATAATAGACTGGGGAATAATTAACGAGGTTGGCAAAACCCGATGCAAACAAAGGTGCAATTAAACAGGAGGAAGTAACAATGAAAAAATCCATATGTGCGGTGCTTTGTATATTATTTATATTGTCGGCCGGGTGCGCAAATTCCAACGGACCGGCACAACAATCCGGCGAGGCTGAGCCACAACAATATGAGATCGTTCATGTAGCCATAGACGTGAAAAACTATGGAACTATTACCGTAGAACTTGATGGAAAAATCGCGCCGATCACGGTAAACAACTTTTTAAGCCTGGTAAAGGACGGCTTCTATGACGGGCTTACTTTTCACAGGATCATGTCCGGATTCATGATACAAGGGGGAGATCCCGAGGGCACCGGGACAGGCGGCTCAGGTAAAACGATAAAAGGCGAGTTTTCTTTAAACGGCGTGGAGAACCCCCTGTCTCACACAAGGGGCGCCATCTCAATGGCGCGATCTCGGGACTATGACAGCGCGAGCTCTCAGTTTTTTATTGTTCATGAAGACAGCACTTTTCTGGACGGCCAATATGCGGCTTTCGGTCATGTTACTGACGGAATGGACATTGTCGACAGGATATGCGCTGATACGCCTGTAGTGGATGACAACGGAACGGTAGAGAAGAAAGACCAGCCTGTTATCACATCCATTAAGATCATTGATTGACGGGTATTCCTGCACTCACAGAGCTCCCGGGATGTTAAGATCGTATTTATAGACATACACGGGAAGAGTTATATTCTCTTAGAAGGTATTATTTAAGGCAGGCCATTACTATAAAGCAGCCTGCCTTAAATAATATTCGAAAGCGGGCAAGGAAGTAAACGATAATTGTATAAAAAATACATCTCAACGAATCGTTGAGATGTATCAGGCTTACTTTTCCGGTGCCTGCCTTATGCCCTTTTCTCCGGAGCGGCAAAACGCAGGGCTTTTTCTACTATACCGACGGTAAACTTATTTTCATGGATGATCTCGCCGTCAAGGGAATAGGCAAAGCCTTCCGGCGCTTCCACGCTGACCTTTTTGGCCCTGCGGTATATCACTATATCTTTCATACCCTCGCTGTCTATGTGCTCGCCATTCGTATACGGCTTAATGGTACGGAAAAAGCGAATGCGGGAGATCGGTTTGACAATGCAGACCTCAACAAAACCGTCGTCGGTGCGGGCTTTGGGGGCGCACTTGAAAGAACCGCCTACATACTGGCCGTTTGCTGCCGTACACAACAGTATTTTGCCGTCGGGATTCAGCAGTTCGCCGTCAGCCCAGACCTTGCATTTAGTCTTCATGCTCTTTATCAGCGCAATGACAATGCCCCTTGTATATGCGCTTTTACTGCCATGCCCGGTCTTTTCCCGCTCTTTATTGACAGTTATGGCGACAGTGGTATCAAAGCCGAAGTTGGTGACGTTTATGCTGTATCTGTCTCCCACTTTGAGCACGTCCAGCTTCTGTTCGGGCGCACGGATCAGTGCGGCAACATCAAGGAAGGCCTCAGCGCCGCCGAAGCATTTCACAAAATCGTTTCCGCTGCCGCAGGGATAGCAGGTTAAAGACACGTTATCCGCACCGACCGCGCCGGAGAACACCTCGTTTATAGTGCCGTCACCGCCGCAGGCGATAAAACGCAGCCGCTCTTTCGCATGTTTCTTACAGGTACTGCGGACAAACTCTGTCGCGTCCCCGGGCGCCTTGGTTACGTAGATCTCGCAGTCGTCTTTCTCGGGAAGTCGGGCAATGGCTGAGCGGATCTTATCTTCCGTACCTCCGGCTCCCGCAAAAGGGTTCACAACAAAAATGAACTTCATAAAATCTCCCCTTCCCAAATGATTCAGCGTATACTGAATGTTGTTATTTACTATATCACAAAGCCCCGGCTTTTTCTACGAAAACAGCATAACAGCGGGGTTTTTGCCATTGAGATATTTTGGGGCATATGGTATCTTAATATCAGCAATAAATAATTGGAGTTGCAGCTTATGAAGTATGTATTTCTTGCTATATTCATTATTGTGAGCGCCCTGCACCTGTACGGCAGCTATATCAACGACCGGAAGCTCCGCGCCTGGTCAAAGGGCTTCATTCTTCTCTCCCTGCTGGGCTGGTATTGCTATAGCGCTTCTCCCGTGCAGTGGATCGTCGTTGCGGCGCTGCTTATGAGTTGGCTGGGTGATATGCTGCTTATCCCGCACGGGATAAAGTGGTTCACCGCAGGCGGCGTAAGCTTTATGCTGTCGCATATGTTCTTTACGCTGGTTTATTACCCCAATGTGGCCTTCCAGAGGATCCCTATATGGATTATTGTTATTGCAGCGGCGGTATATTTTACCGCGGTTTTGTTTATTTTCAGAGGCCTGAAGCCGCATTTGCCGAAAATGATGTTCTTTCCGATGTTCTTCTATCTGCTGGTAAACGGAGCAATGAATTGCTTTGCCTTTTATCAGTTACTTTCGGTACCTTGCGTTGCTGCCGCTGTTACATTTATCGGCGCCATGCTGTTCTTTGCTTCGGACTCTATCCTGTTCTTTGTCCGCTTCAAGAAAGACTCCGTTTGGAAAAATCATTTTCTCGTCATGCTCACGTATATCTTTGCCGAGTTCCTTATAGTCTGGGGTATCGTGATGCTGGCAAAATGACGGATCCGGGAATGATAAAAATCGGCTTGTGATTAGCATAAATGTGTTATAATACTAAATATTATTAATGACCCATGTGGGGTTATTATAAAAGTAACATATATCCAATCAGAAAACTATTGTATTGACTTACAGACCGGAAACGGTTATCGATTTATATCCATTAACAGGCGGAAGTATTTTCATTGATCATCAGACGGATCGATCAGAACGGCTGACTGCGTAAAGATTTATATATAGGGGTAACCCTTATGAAAATTGCACAGTTTAAAGAAAAATACGGGCAGTATGCGTTGGTCGCCGGAGGCTCCGACGGGCTGGGCTTCGCTTTTGCGGAGGCTATAGCGAGACGGGGATCGGACCTCATTTTGATTGCGCGACGGGAAGACCGGCTGAAAAGCGCGGCAGCCAAACTTAAAGAAAAATATAAGATCGATGTGATATCCATTGCGGCTGATATGGCGGATTACGAAAATGTGAAAAAACTGATATCTGATCTTAAAGTTACGATCGGCCTGCTTGTTTACAACGCCGCGTTCGCTCCGATCGGCTTATTCGAGAATACGGACGAAGACCATCTGGCTCTTGCAGCGGCTGTAAATGTAAAAGCGCCGCTGCTGCTCACAAAGCTTTTATCCGGATCGATGATAAAGCAAAGACGCGGGGGCATCGTGCTTATGTCATCTCTTGCCGGTGCGCAGGGCAGCCCGAACCTCGCGGCTTACGCGGCAACAAAATCATTTAACGCCATCTTGGCCGAAGGCCTTTGGAAAGAGCTGAAGCCGCACGGTATCGACGTGATCGCCTGCTGTGCCGGCGCGATACTCACTCCCGGCTATCAGAAGGCTGAGAAGACCAAACCGGCGCCCGGAACGATGGAAGCGGGTGAAGTCGCAGAACGAACGCTGAACGCTTTGGGGAAAGGCCCGATCATAATCCCCGGAGCTATTAATAAGATCGGCCGCTTTGTACTAATGCGGTTACTGAGCAGAAAAGCCGCGATTAAAATAATGTCTAAAAATACCGGAGGTCTATCATGAAGCTGTTTTTAGGTTTGATCACCCCATTAGCCGCATATGCAATCATAACTCTTTTACACGTCATCATCCCGGTCAAAAAAATAAAGGGATATGTAAGAAACGAAATCACATGGAAAAAGATGAATTACAGGATCAATGGGAAACTCGTTCTGATAACAAGCATCCTGATTTGGTTTTTGCTTGGGTATTTTGATATAGTTCCATATACGTGGCTTTACGATACCCGATGGTACGGCCTTATCGGCGCGTGTGTTATCGGATTGGTATTTTCTTTTTACATCGTTTTAAAATATCCGTCCACCGGCAGGTCTTTCTTTGCCGATCTTTGGTTCGGCAGGGCGAAAGATGTGCAGCTGAAAAACGGCCTTATAGACGCGAAGCTGTGGTTTTATCTTATCGGCGCCGTTATGCTTCAACTGAACGTACTTTCTTTCGCGGCGTATCATATGGCTAATCATGTATATCCAAACTATGGTTTTCTATTGGGCTGCGCAATGCTGACATGGTTTTGCTTCGATTATCTTATATTCGAAAAAGTCCACTTGTGGACATACGATTTTATCGCCGAACGCGTAGGGTTCAAATTAGGGTTCGGCTGTCTCGCGTTCTACCCTTATTTCTATTCCATCGCGCTTTGGTTTACCGCCGATCTTCCGAGCCCCGGCAAACCTGCATGGCTTACATTAAGCTTTGGCGCGCTCTTCCTTTTCGGCTGGGTGTTTACGCGCGGCGCGAACATGCAGAAGTATTATTTTAAAACTGCGCCTGAAAGAAAATTTCTCTGGATAAAGCCCGAAGTTCTTAGCGATGGCAGACAAAACCTGCTTATAAGCGGTTATTGGGGAGCAAGCCGCCACATAAACTACCTTGGAGAGATAATACAGGCTGTAGCCGTAGCTCTTGCCATAGGCTACCCCGGGGTCTGGATGGTGTGGCTGTATCCGGCTTACTATATAGGCCTTATGTTTTCCCGCCAGGCCGACGACGATAAAGTCTGCAGGGCAAAATACGGGGAGCTTTGGAATGAGTACACCAGAAAAGTGAAATATAAGATAATTCCTTATATATATTGATATTGAGCGTTTTTCATTTAACCGTATGCTTTATTAAGGCTGCCTATTGTTATTTGATCACAATAAGAAGATCGCCGGAGTTAATATGGGTTCCTTTTGATGCCGCTATCTGTATAACAATGCCATCAATGGGGGATACGATCTCGCTTTCCATCTTCATGGCTTCAAGAACGATTACGACTTCATCCTTTCTGACCTTATCCCCGACATTTTTTCTGACGTCAAGCACGATACCCGGCATAGGGGCAGTCATTTTATACCCTTCGGCGGCGTTCGCCGGGGCGTCGGGAACAACAGGCGCGGCAGCGAAAACCTTTTGTACTGCCGCAGCAGGGGCGCTCTCTGTTTTTATAACGCTTGCCTGCCCGCGTTCAACCTCAACTTCATAGTTGTTATTATTGATAGTTACGATATACTTCATGGTGATCTCTCCTGTTGTTAATTAAACGAGTTTTATTCTTCTGAATATAAGCTCAGATAAAGGTATGCCCGACTCGTGGCTTATTATTGCCATTATAAGAGCGGCTGTCTTTTCATCGACGTCTATCAGCGTTAACCCTGCTCCCGCGGCCACATTGGACGGGGCCTGAACAACGGACTCCCTGATGCTTTTTTCCCCGCCGGCGTCATGTCTCCCTGCTCTTGCGGCGGCGGAAGCAATAAGCTTTACGATTACAGCAGCAGCTATGAGCGCCGCAATTAAAATGACCGCGCCGAGCAGATCTTTTTGAATTTTTAACAGATCGATAATCATAACCGGCCTCCTTACATTTTGACTACAGAGTACGAGACCGTGACTGCTTTACTTTGTTCTCTGCTGTGAAAAAACTTTTCGGCAATCACCGGGAACGCAATATATGACAATACGTCAAGGTCATTTTGCGCAAGGTTTCCAAGTTTGGCCTTGGTCTTTTCAAACTCATGTTCGAGACTATCCGCATGACGGCCTGTTATAGGTTTTTCATCACCCAGTACCTTTCTTTGAAGAGCCTTGTTGATTTCGCCGGGCGCTTTTCCGTACTCTCCGCGCAAATAAGCTTTTATTTCGTTTGATATCGACTTATAACGCTCGCCATGCAGCACGTTTGATGCTGCCTGAACGCCTACCATCTGGCTCATGGGTGTTACGAGAGGAGGGTATCCCAGGTCTTTGCGGACCTGCGGAACTTCCGCGAGCACTTCGCCGAGGCGATCAATAGCGTTATGGGATTTTAACTGCGATATGAGGTTTGAAAGCATCCCTCCCGGTATCTGGTATACCAGAGCGTCCGTTTCCGTTCCCATAACTAACGGGTCAAGCGTTTCATTTTCTATATATTTTTGTTTCAGCGGTTTAAAGAAATCGTTTATCTCTTTTAACGTTTGCGGATCAAGTCCGGTTTCATATCCGAGCTGGCGCAGAGCGTAATCCATAGTTTCGGTAGGCGGCTGCGAAGTTCCGCCCGAGAACGACGAAATCGCGCAATCTATACCGGAACATCCCGCCTCAATTGCTTTTACGCACGTTATAGGCACCAGCCCCGTGGTTGAGTGCGAATGAAGGAATATCGGGACCTTGACGGTCTCCACAAGCGCCTTTACGAGGTCGTATGCTTCTTTCGGCCCCATTATGCCCGCCATATCCTTTATGCAGATCGAATCAACGCCCATATCTTCAAACTGCTTTCCGAGCTTTGCGTACAACTCGAGGTTGTGTATGGGGCTTGTTGTATAGCAGATCGCTCCCTGAGCGTGAGCTTTACGTTTTATAGTCTCGTCAACCGCGACTTCTGTATTCCTAAGATCGTTAAGGGCGTCGAATATACGGAATATATCGATGCCCGTATCGGCAGCATGCGCAACAAACTTTCTGACTACGTCGTCCGGATAATGCCTGTATCCGAGTATATTCTGGCCGCGCAACAGCATCTGCAGCTTAGTGTTTTTTACTTCATTCCTTATCTTAGCCAGCCTCTCCCATGGATCTTCATTAAGGTAACGAAGACATGAGTCGAACGTCGCTCCGCCCCAGCACTCCAGTGAATAATACCCCGCCTTATCAAGCGTCTTCAGTATATCGCTGAATTCAGAGAACTTCATCCTTGTAGCGATCAGCGATTGGTTTGCGTCTCTTAAGACGGTTTCGGTTATATTGACTTTCAATACCTCTCATCCTCTCGTAAAAATTAAAATCATTATATTTAGTTAAGTTTAACTTAAACTTCAGCACAATTAAGCGATGCGGCCGAAAAAGCCGCAATTTCGTTTATAATATCACAGCTTCCGGGGAAATAACAAATATTTTTATTAAAACATACGAAAGATTAAAAAAAGTTGGTAATACCTATTGTTTTGTCGAAAAAGATTGTGTAAACTGGTGCCATTGCGCAAAAACGCAATTTGTAAAGGGGAAAACTTTGGATAGTTATTTATTTGGTAATGTATTAGGCATTACGATCGAACAAGTGATCATGTGGGTGATCGGCGGAGTACTTATATTCCTGGCGATAAAGAAGGACATGGAGCCGACGCTGCTGCTGCCCATAGGTTTCGGCGCTATACTTGTAAACCTTCCGCATTCAGGCGCCGTTACTCAGGGAAACGAGGCAGGCATACTGGATATATTATTCGATTCGGGCATTGCCAATGAGCTTTTCCCTCTCGTTTTGTTCATAGGGATAGGCGCTATGATAGATTTCGGCCCGCTGCTTTCAAACCCAAAGATGCTGCTTTTCGGAGCGGCAGCGCAGTTCGGCATATTCTTCACGTTCAGCATCGCTTCCTTATTCCCGACTTCGATTTTTACACCGCAGGACGCAGCTTCCATAGCTATCATAGGCGCGGCGGACGGCCCGACGTCTATATTTGTTGCGAACTGGTTTCAAACGAAATATATTGGCGCGATAGTCGTAGCGGCGTATTCGTATATGGCGCTCGTGCCAATAATACAGCCTCCAATAATCAAGCTTATAACGACTAAGAAAGAGCGGCTGATCCGCATGGAGTATAACCCTAAAGGCATTTCGAAAACAGTCAAGATACTGTTCCCGATAATCGTTACTATAATCGCCGGAATAGTGGCCCCGCGCTCGGTGGCGCTCATAGGGTTCCTTATGTTCGGCAACCTTATAAGGGAGTGCGGAGTTCTTAATCTGCTCTCCGAGACCGCCCAGAAGGTGCTCGCAAACCTCGTAACGCTTTTCCTGGGGATAACGATAGCCGCTAAGATGCAGGCCGAGTCTTTTATAAACCTTCAAACGTTAATGATACTCGGGCTGGGAATGTTCGCGTTTATATTTGACACCATAGGCGGCGTTATGTTCGCAAAGTTCTTAAATCTGTTCAGCAAGAAAAAGATAAATCCGATGGTCGGCGCTACGGGGATATCGGCTTTCCCGATGTCCGCAAGGGTAATACACAAGATGGGGCAGGCGGAAGACAAGCAGAACTTTCTGCTTATGCATGCTATAGGCGCGAACGTGTCGGGGCAGATCGCCTCGGTAATTGCGGGCGGGCTGATTTTAAATCTGATTGAGAGGGCACCATTATGAATGTTCAGGGATTTTTAAATTCTCTTCCCGTGCTGCTGTATGGAATGATAGGCATATTCATCGTAATAGGCATAATTGCCTTTTCCATCAAGCTTATAAGCTGGGCATTCCCTTATAAAAAGGATAAGGAAGAGGATGTCTGATACTTGCTTATCTGTTGAAAACAATTACTTTCTGCTCAGCGCTAAGGTATGGAATTTTAATTAAGATTTAGGGGTATCTGCTGTTGAAGTAAAAAGAGCAGGGGCGGAAAGGCTTTTTCATTTTCAGGGATCCTTCGAACGGGCGCATTTTTTCGTCAGTTAACGACATTTAGTGGTAGAAAATTTAATTATGTGTGTTATAATACTTAGTAAATAGCTGAAATCCGTTAAAGTATCTCCTGCGTTTGTCTTAGTTGCTTCAAGATCTATCATCGTAAAGAAAGGGATAGGGGCGGAATTGGAGAATTTGTTTGGCTGCGGTTCGGATTGGTACAGCCTGGACAACGCGGCAAAAATCTATCCCGCGATCATCAGCTCAAAAGACAGCTGCGTTTTTCGAATATCGGTCAACATTGAAAAAGACGTAATAGCGTCAGTACTGCAGCAGGCGGCCTGCGACTGTAAGCCAAGGTTCCCTTCTTTATATGTCAGGCTGAGAAACGGGTTTTTTTGGAACTATTATGAATGGAACGAAAAAGACCCGATAGTCAGGCATGATTCCCCGTATATCAACAGGCATATCGACCCATACGAAAACAACGGATATCGTTTTGCACTTTTTTATGATAAGAACAGGATCAGTATCGAAGTTTTCCACGGCCTCTGCGACGGAAGCGCCGCGATGGAGTTATTAAAATCATTGATCTTTCGCTATTATGAACTGCTCGGATACGAAATAGAGAGCAAAGGAATGGTAATGACTATAGACCAGCGGCCGCAGCGCCCGGAAGTTGAAGACAGCTTCATCGAGAATTATAAGCCCACCGGGGATAAGCGAATAAGGGTGGAAGACGCGTATCGTCTGAATGGGACTCGTTTTCGGGAAGGCGGCATAGGCGTCATAAAGGGAACGCTTAAAGCGGATCAATTGATAGACCTCGCTAAAAAAGCCCATGCCACTCCAACGCAGTATTTGACCGCCCTGCTGATATACTGTATAGGCAAAGCGGATGATAAGGCCCGAAAATCCGAAAACCCGGTCAATATCTGCATACCGGTAAATATACGTAAATACTTTAATTCAAAGACGCTGCGTAACTTTTCTTTGTATTTTTATTCTTCTGTAAGATTAAAAGACACGGGAGTTGATTTTGACAAAATACTCAGCCAAGTCATAAAAAGTTTTGAACAGGAGTTAAGCAAAGAAAAACTGCAGCAAACGCTGAATGTCAACGTGGCCATAGAAAAAAATATCTTTTTCCGTATTTGCCCCCTGTTTATTAAAAACGCGGCGATAAGGATCGCGTGCCTGATGCTTGCGGACAAGCTCAATACGTGCGCGATAGCCAATCTCGGAAACGTTACGATGCCTGCGTCTCTGTCCCGGCATTTAAGGGATTTTGACTGCACCTCAGGTTTAGGCAACAATACGACCCATGCATTAAACTTTATAACATATAACAACAGAATGGTGATAACCTTTTCAAGGGCTGTGTACGAGACGGATTTGGAGAGGTTTTTCTTTACGTTTATAACGGAAAAGGGGATCGACATAGAGATCCAAAGCAACATGTGGGAATATTACGTATAAGGGGTTGGAGCATGCTGTATTGTGAGAAATGTAAAATAAGGATATCCACCTTGACTGACCGCTGCCCGCTATGCCACCAAAGCCTGCCTTCCGACTCCCAAACGGCCTTACCGCAGGAAGATATATACGGTTCGCCTGTGAAAAGGCGCTTGTTATTTATCGCGGGATCGGCAGCCGCAGTTCTGTTTGCCGTATTTTCAGTTGTTCTTAATCTGTTGACATGGAACGGCACTTTATGGTGCACTATCTTTTCGGCGGGCGTTTTATACGTGTGGTTTTTGGGGTGGCTTTCATTCAACAAAAGGATCACGATAGGGAAGAAAATGATAGCGCACGCCGCGGCGGTCACGCTTTTACTGTTTGTTATCAACCTGTTTGCAAACGATTCGAAAACGGTCAATACGGCTTTGTGGGCTGTTTCTTACGGGGCGCCCATTCTCTTTGCGAGCCTTATAATGATCGCCGGAGTCGTTATGCTTATTTGGAAGCAATATGTGCGCGACTTGTTGTTTTACCAGTTCAGCCTCTGCATAATCTGTCTGATTCCTTTGGTACTCGTACTGTGCGGATTAGCGAAGCCTTTGCTGCCCAGCCTGATCTCAGCCGGGAGCGCGGTGCTGACAGCCATCATAGTTGTTTTTGCCGCAAGGCAAACGATAAAAACTGAAATGGCCCGCAAATTTCATTTGTAGGATCCCGCATATTGTGTGGCATTTTAATACTATTCTCATTCGAGAGGGAGCGTTTCAAACCAGAACACCGTTTCGCCGTTCTCGCTGCTTGCGCCATACCTGACATAGTGGCTTTCCAATATGCTTTTAACAATAGATAAGCCAAGGCCTGTGCCCAAAGGTTTGCCGCTGATACGCTCTGCGCGGTAATACCTGTCCCACACGTATTTGAGCTGCTCCGGAGGGATCGGCTCACCTGAATTCCTGACGGAGATCCGGGTATTCGTGTTTTGGCGCCCAACGCTTATATATACTATCGTTCCGCTTTCTGCATGGCTGAGCGCGTTACCGACAAGGTTATTTAAGACCTGTATGAACTTGTTACGGTCAAAACGGATATCCGCTTCCGGGCAATCCAGATTGATTGAGAGGTTTTTCTTTACTGCTTCAAGCTCCGAACGGTCTATTATTTCTTTCAGTATGGGGCAGACCGGAAAACTCGTAACGGATATTTGGTCTACGCCGGCCTGCAATCTTGAATAATCCAATATATCGCTGACGATCCTGTTAAGGCGCGACGCCTCGTCGGCGATCATTGTAAGCTGCGCCGTCCTCTTCTCCTGATTCGGCCAGGTCACATCGCGCACTGTCTCCGCGAACCCCTGTATTACAGACAGCGGCGAACGAAGCTCGTGGGATACGTTCGCGATAAGCTCGCGCCGTAAGTCCTCGGTCTTTTGAAGCTCGGCCCCCAGTTCGTTGAGCGCCCTTGTCAGCCGGCCTATCTCGTCTTTTGATCGTACCGGCAGAACGACTTCAAGTTTGCCGGCCGCCATTTCATGCGCCGCCCGGGTCACCTGCATGATAGGATGTGAAAACTTCCTTGACAGAATAACCGCTGATATGACCGAGAAGACAATGAGTGCAGCAGTTATGATCCATAACTGTTTTAATATGATGCGGGAGGCTTCTTCCACGTCGACCAGTGAAACGACCGCGTACAGATAACCGCCACCGGAAACCGGGCTGCGCAGCAGCGCGTATCTCGTTTGATTTGCTCCCATTTGTATGTATTTGACCCGGTCGTTTGAACTCTCGCTTGCCGCGTATTGCAGCTGGCGAAGCATCATGCCCCGCATAGGCATTCCTTGCGAAATGTAAGTTACGTTGCCGCTGCCGTCCGCCTCAAGCAGGCTGATATTAAGATCCTGCTCAAGCGATTGATAATCGATAGTTTCGTTTTTGGAGGCATCGTTGATAGCCTCGCCGATCGCGTCGATGCGCTCGTTAAGGTAACTGTCTTTCATCAATACGGCCTCTATAAGCCAAAGCAGGCTTACAGTCAGCGCAGCCATGCAAAGAAACCCGATAAACAGTTTTGTGCCTATACTTTTCATCTGTTTCCTCCGGTAAAACGGTAACCGGTGCCCCAGACTGTAACTATAAGGTCCCGGTATCTTCCAAGCTTTTCCCTAAGGCTTTTAACGTGCGTATCAACCGTTCGGGCGTCCCCGTAATAATCGTATCCCCAAACGTGGTTAAGCATCTGGTCGCGTGTAAAAGCCGTGCCCGGCCGCGAGATAAGAAAAACGAGAAGATCGAATTCCTTGGGGGTAAGGGCGATGGCATCATTATCTATCTTTACGATATGGGCGTTTATATCCACATGCAAGGTTTCAAAGGCAAAGAGATCCCGTTCGGCCGGGGTAGCCCCTGCGCGCTTCAGCAGCGCTTTTATGCGGGCTATAAGCTCGCGCGGGCTGAAAGGTTTGCCTATATAATCGTCCACGCCCAGCTCGAAGCCAAGCAAGCGGTCGTATTCTTCGTTTCTGGCGGTAAGCAGTATGACCGGCACCCCGCTCGTTTGCCTTATTTTTTTCAGCACGCTCCAGCCGTCGAGCCTTGGCATCATGATATCCAAAACGACAAGGCTGATATTTCCGCGATCGAACTTTGCCAGAGCGTCATCGCCGTTTTCCGCTTCTATGAAGTTCCAATCCTCCGCCTGCGAATATTCGCGCACGATAGCGCGGATACGCGGATCGTCGTCGGCTAAAAGTATGTTTATCATACGAGACACCTCTCAAAACTATTATATCACGCTTAAAAATAATGGGGTAAATTCTCACAAAGATTCAGGAATTTCTCACAAAGTTAACACAGACGGCAGATAAGATGGATTTATAAACAAGAAAGGAGAGGCTTACATGAAAAAGACAGTAATCATTATCACCATCGCGGCTGTGATGCTCATCGGCGCGACAGTCGCGTTTGCGCTGGGCGCTTTCAAGACTCCGGCGGAGATAGTATCCGATCTGACGGGAAAATCGATAGACGATGTTACGGAAGCGAGAGCGAACGGCATTACATACGGCGCGCAGGCCGCAGCCGCGGGTAAGCTCGACGAGTTCAAGGCCGAGCGGCTCGCGCAGTATAAACAAGCGCTTGACGAGGCCGTAAAGGAAGGCCGCATCACGCAGGAAGAGGCTGACAGGCTGTATACAGCTATGGAGCAGAGAATGGAAGCCTGTGACGGAACGGGCAGCGGCATATGCGGTTTCGGAAAGAACGGATCGGGCAGGGGCCTTGGAATGGGCAGGGGAAACGGGGCCTGCGGCAATTGTTATTTGAACGACTAACTCTTAAAAAAGCATATTTCGCTTCAAAACCTCTTACGGCAGCAAAACCGTAAGAGGTTTTGTTTTCGATCGGGATTTAGTGTAGAATAGTAATTGGAATCACGCGTATCGAGGCGGTAATGGATATATACAGGAATAGAGGGACATCATAGCGGCCGGTCGGGCCGCTTCGTAAAAAATGCTCATAACAGTATATAATAATCAAATCTGTTGATGGAGGGCGAATATGCCTAAAGCGCGAAAGATGCTGAGCGATTGGGATGCGCCGTACATTCAGTCCCTTGTTAAATTAATAGAAACGCAGAGCAAAGCAACGCTTGCGGCATGGGTGCTCGATTATGCCGGAAGGGTGCTGCTGCCTTTATGGGGAAAATACTGCCCTGGTGACATGCGGCCGGAAAACGCTTTAAATGCCGCCCACGAATGGCTGACAGGGGCAATAAAACTGCCGAAGGCGAAAGCGGCGATACTCGAATGCCATACGGCAGCCCGCGAAGCAGATGCGCGGCCTGCGGCGCAGGCCGCAGCCAGAGCTATTGGCCAATCTGCGTCCACGATCCACTCCGCAAGGCACTGTATCGGGCTCGCGCTATACGGGGCGATAGCGGCCGCTTATGACACGCTGGGGCCAGCCGCTTCGTGGGAGCAGTTAGAGAAATATGCCGCCGAAGAGTGCGGGCGTATGGAAGCGGCACTGCGCGCCATTGCCGTGGAGAATGAGCAAAACCCGGCGAAGATAGATTGGAAATGCTGACCGCGGCCGCAGCCCGGCCTGTATGAAAGGTTCAAGAGTTGTTATATGGATAATTACACAAAGGAAGAACTTGAAGAAGCCCTGCGCGCTATAGCTTCGACTATAAGCAAGTGTGAGAAAGTAAAGCCAAAGTTGAACCAGGGCACTCCGCAGCATACGCTGCTTGAGCGCAGGATCAAGGCGCTTGGTATCGCGTCGGAATTGATAAGAAGGGAGCTGGGTCAATAAAGGCTGGTCAAAAACATATATGTAAACCATCACCATTATTGATGAGGATTCATAAGAGGAGAACATATGAAAATTTCCAAGAAAGACGCCCTTCAATGGTTTGAATTTTTTTCTGAATTGCCGGAAGAAGAGGAGCTTACGCCGAAACAGCTTGAGATAGTTTACTCGACGTTTGCCCAGATAGAGGCGGCGGTCGATAATAAAAACGATAAATTAATGGCTGAGATAAGCGGACTGAAGACTTTGGAAGGCAGGACTTATTATGTAGGGGATGAGAGCAAATTCCCGAAAGGATGCCGCTCCTGCCTTTTGGGCACCGGCCTCAGCGCAATAAGGAAAACGAGCAAATGCAATCTTAATTGTAAGTTCTGCTATGACTACGGGGAGCTTGACGACATTGAGCCGGTCGGCGAAGGCATGTGGGAAATAGGCGGCACAAAGTTCTACGAGAAGGATATCGACCTGCTTCTTTCCATACATAAAAGACCTACCGGCATTGCCTATGTTTATCTTGAGCCGTTCATGGAGATAGAAAAATACTATACGATAATAAAGAAATTTAAGAGTGCCGGGGTCTATCAGCATATGTACACGAACGGCACAATGGCTTCGGAAGAAAACTTAAAGGCGCTGGGCGAAGCCGGCCTTGACGAGATCCGTTTCAACCTCGGCGCGTCAAATTGTTCGGACAAAGTTATAAAGAATATCGGAACCGCAAAAAAGCACATCCCGAACGTTGGAATCGAGACGCCCATGACGCCTGAGTTTTATGAAACATTTTTAAATAAAAAGAAGGCTATACTGGATGCCGGGCCCGATTTTATAAACTGCGCGGAATTGCATCTGAATGCTAACAACATAGGCAATTATTACGGCGAGAACATGTATATATGCAGGCACGGTTATATTTCCCCGGTGTGGAGCAGGGAACTGACGCTGAAATTAATGATAATTGCCGATAAGGAAAAGTGGGGCATTGCAGTTCACGACTGTTCCAATTATACGAAATTCGCAAGAGGCCTTAATTTGCACGATAAAGCGGGGTTGTGGTTCGGTTCGAGCAATTATACCTGCGAGTTCTCCAAAATCCCATACGAAGTATTCCTGCCTGTACTGCGTGACGATAATTTTAAATTCCTTAGCGAAGAAGGATTGCCAGACGGTTATAAACCGCTGGATATGAGTTATTAGTGCTTTCCTGCTTATCATAAATCCGAATTTGGAATATCGCCGGACCTGTTCTGCCCGGAAAAGAATATTTTTTGATAAAACATGCTTGACCTGACTATAACTTTACAGTTTATGATCGAAAGAGATATAGAAAGGGCGGGTCAAATATGATCAACAGAAATTTTACATTCCTTTGGGCCGGAAAGATAATATCTCAATTAGGGGATAAGTTTTACGCTTTAGCGCTTGCGTGGTGGATACTGCAGAAGACGGATTCGCCTGCCGTTATGGGGCTCTTTTTATTGGTATCGGTACTGCCTGGGCTATTATTCGGTTTTTTTGCGGGAGCGCTGGCCGACCGCTTAAAGCGAAAAAACCTGATAATCGTATCGGACATCGTCAGGGGAGCGCTGGTGTTTGCAATATCTTATTTATCGATGGTCGGTATCATCGAGGTATGGCACGTTTTCTTAACAGGATCCTGCCTGTCTTTGACGGCCGCTTTTTTCGATCCTGCCATGCAGTCGATCATTCCTGAAATAGTAGAAAAGGAGGACCTGACAAAGGCGAATGGCATAAGCCAGACAGTCGACGGAGTTTGTACTGTGGCTGGGCCTTTGCTCGGGGCTGTAGCAATAAGCGCCCTTGGAATGACGTGGGTGTTTTTTGCAAACAGCGTCTCTTTTTTCGTTTCCGCGTTTCTTGCATTTTTTATTAAAACAAACAGGGCCTGCAGCAGTTCCGCAGAAAAGACAAATATATTAAGCGAGGTCCGCGAAGGCTTTAGTTTTATCAGGGGCCAAAGTCGGATAACTTTAGTATTGCAAGTAATTGCAATAGCCCACCTGTTTGTCGGAGGTTTAACTGTCTCACTGCCCTTCCTGGCCAGGGCGCTAGAAGGAAGCGGAGTAAATAATCTTGGATACCTGGAGATGACGCTGGGAGCGGGACTTTTTGCGGGAGCTGCTTTTATGAGCGTAAAAAAGAAAGCGAATATAAACGAACGTATATTGGTTTCGTTAATGATGGCCTTAGGTTTTTGTTTTATTATAATAAGCGTTTCACAGCTATTAAAAGTTGAAGCCGTTTATGCTTATATGCCAATAATGATAATTATCGGCGCCTGCATCTCCTGCGCGTCCGTATTCTGGATATCTTTATTGCAAAGATATACGCCGGGGAATATGACCGGCAGGGTATTCAGCGTATCGACGCTTATAGGGAATACTTCGCTTCCTGTCGCTTACGGGATATTCGGCATACTGTTAAACCACAGCTCCATTTTAAACTTAATGGCGGTATGCGGAGCGGGTCTGACGGCTTTCTGCTTTTACTTATTTTTAAGAAATAAATATAACAAAGAAGGGGTACAAAAACAAGAATAAGCGTATCCGGCAGAAGAGCATTATACCTCTGAAAACGGATTGCCGGGTATGATGTAAATAATTCCGCATAAAAACATACTCAGAGCTATACTTTTCAACTCGAAAAGGATAAAGTAAAGCTACATAATAGATAGAAATACAGATGCAAGGGAAAAGATATGGATTGGAAACTTGAAGAAGGACGCGTTTACAGCACGGATGTGCAAGGCGGCCTGTTGGCGGAGACAACGTTTGAAAGAATAGACAGCTGTACAGTGAATATCGCTCATACTTACGTTATCCCCGCTTTAAGGGGCAAAGGCCTTGCGGCAGATATGATGGTTGTTGTCGCCCGGCATTTAAGGGAAAAAGGGCTTAAAGCTGTTGCCAGCTGCTCGTACGCGAACTTATGGCTGAAAAGGAACAAAGGATCATATCAGGATATAATCTCCGGCGATGAAGACAGCCGGGGGATTTCATGCAGTATAAACGGAAAGCATTGAACATCCGTAAAGAATGATAATTAAGGAGTTCTATGGTAGACGTATGCCTGCTTGGGTGCGGCGGCATGATGCCGCTGCCTGAGAGAGCCTTATCGGCATTGCTCTATAAATATAACGGCAAGACGATACTTATCGATTGCGGTGAGGGTACGCAGGTTTGCATTAAACGAACCGGCTGGGGCTTTAAGCCGATAGAGGCGATATGCATTACCCACTGCCATGCAGACCATATTACCGGCCTGCCGGGCCTTCTGCTCACTATAGCCAACAGCGGGCGAACGGAACCGGTCACTGTGCTCGGCCCCCCGGGGCTTGTTGAGGCAGTAAAAGGGCTTACCGTTATCGCGCCTGCCCTGCCGTTTGAATTGATATCGATAGAGCTGTCGGATAAGTGCATGTCTGAATACCGCGCCGGGGACGTCTTTATTAAAAGCATACCTGCCGATCACAATATACCATGCCTTGCTTATAGCCTTGAAATAAAACGCATGGGAGAATTTAACGCCCAAAGGGCGAGCGAAATCGGCATACCGCTTAAGCTTTGGAACAGTCTGCAAAAAGGAGATATTATTGAATACTGCGGAACCGTATATAAACCTGATATGGTTATGGGCAAACCGAGAAAGGGTTTGAAGGTCGCTTATTGCACCGATACAAGGCCATCGGAAAGGATCGCCGACTTGGCGCATGGCTCCGATCTTTTTATATGCGAAGGTTTTTACGGGGAAGATGAAAAGCTGGACGGCGCTATCGAGAAAAAGCATATGGTCTTTTCAGAAGCGGCGTTGTTAGCCGCAAAAAGCGGCTCCGGGGAGTTGTGGCTCACGCATTACAGCCCGGCGCTTAAAGACCCGGGTCTGTATATGGATAACGTTAAAAAGATATTTAAAAACACTTTTGCGGGGAGAGACCTGAAAACGAAGTCTTTAAAATTCGAAAGTAAAGATTTAGAATAATCTGATTGCCGCAGCTTGCTTCCCATTATTCGGCCGCACGTCACAGCTTGAATCTTGTATTCCCGTATGATAAAATTTCAGAGTTATTCTTTTAAAAGAGGGCATCATGCAGCGAACATATTTGGGCGGAAAGATGAACCGCCTGTACGATATCTTTATAGGAGACAAAAAGTTTTACCGCACGGTCTTGACGCTTGTCCTGCCGGTAATTGCGCAAAACACGATCACGACATTGGTGAACCTGCTGGATAACGTGATGGTCGGCCAGGTCGGTACGGCGCAGATGTCCGGCGTCGCGATAGCCAACCAGCTTATTTTCGTATTCAACCTGACTATTTTCGGCGCGGTCTCCGGCGCGGGCATTTACGGCGCGCAGTTCGCAGGAGCGCGCGACTGGGAAGGGCTGCGACAGACATTTCGGTTCAAAATACTCACAGCTTTCGGCATAACAGCCGTTGCAGTATGTATTATAGCTGTTTTTGCCGAACCGATGATTTCCCTTTACCTCGAAGGCGAAGGCGCGGCAGCCGATGCAGCCGCGATGCTGTCTTACGGCAAACAATACCTGTCTATAATGCTCTTTGGGCTGCTTCCTTTCGCGCTCACGCAATGCTACAGCGGCACACTGCGGGAAACAGGTAAACCTCTTATGCCGATGATCGCAAGCATCGCGGCCTTACTTGTAAACCTCGTTTTCAATTATCTCCTGATATACGGAAAGTTCGGTTTTCCGGAGCTTGGGGTAAGAGGCGCGGCGATAGCCACCGTGATGAGCCGTTTTGTGGAGTTGGGCGTCGTGGCAGTATGGACGCACGCGCACCGCAAGAGATTTTTCTTCATGAAGGGCGTTTACCGTTCACTTCGCGTCACGAGGAAACTGGCGGCCGGTATTGCCGTAAAAGGATTACCGCTGCTGGTCAACGAACTGCTGTGGTCTCTGGGTATGACGACGCTGATGCAAATTTTCTCGACCCGCGGATTGATGGTGGTAGCAGGTCTCAACATAGCCAGCACTATAACGAACCTTTTCAACGTGTTCCTTATGTCGATGGGCACGGCGGTCGCCGTTATGGTCGGGCAGGCCCTTGGCGCCAATAACATACAGCTGGCAAAACGATATGTATGGAAGCTCATTTTCTTCAGTGTGAGTATAAGCGTAGTTCTCGCGGCTGCGCTGGCTGCTTGCGCGGGTTTTATATCCGGCGTATATGACGTCGAGGAAGAAGCCCGGCAGCTTGCGGTGATATTCATGCGCACAAGCGCGCTCTATATGGCATTCAACGCGGTGATACATTGCTGCTATTTTTCAATGCGTGCTGGCGGCAGGATGTTTATAACAGTGCTTTTCGACTGTGTTTACACCTGGGCTGTCTGCGTACCATATGCCTTTATAATGGTGCATTATACCGGCCTTGGCATAGAGCTGGTCTATCCGCTCTGTTATCTGACCGACGTGCTGAAGTGCGTTATAGGCGTGCTAATTATACGTACAGGCCGCTGGGCGAAAAACATTGTCAATGTCGAAGGCTTATCGGTGTCCGATATCCCCGCGTCTTCCTGAAATATGGTATAATGATCTGATTTTAACCGCAGCAGGGGCAAAATGATCAGTGAGGTGATATTATGGGTTCGTTAAACGACGATATACAGGAGTATAAGACTCAACTGGACAAAGGCTCGATCCAAAGAGCCTACAAAGGCATAATGACGTTTATGTCGGATTTAAAAACGTATCTAGAGAGCAGATATCCGGATTATTTCGCGAGCGCTATGTATTTCGGATATATGGATATGACTTATTTTGCTTTTACGCCTTCTGAGTTAAAAGATTTGAAGTTAAAGATAGCAGTCGTTTTTCTGCACGAGGAATGCAGGTTTGAAATATGGCTCGCCGGAGTCAACCGGCAGGTACAGGCGGATCATATCGAATTGCTTAAGAAAAAGAATACCGGCGGATATATCCTGTCAAAGGTAAGCCCCGGGGTGGATTCGATACTGGTATCGGAGATCTCCGGGCAGCCTGATTTCGGAAGGCCAGACGAGCTTAAGAGGACGATAGAAGATAAGATAACAGCGTTCGTAAAAGATATTAAACTAATGTTGAAATAACAGACAGGCTTCAGCATGTTTCCAATCAAACAATTTTAGTGAAATAATGGGCGGTGCCGGTATTATGCGCCGCCCATTTTCAGCATAGTTATTATATTATTTCTTCTACGCGCACATTTTTGATATGTACCGTGGCTATAGAGCCTCTGTGGCCGAGATTGAATTCAAGCCTTCCGTTCGGGTCGTCTTTCCCGGTCATCTCAAACTCGTAAGTGAAAGTCTTCCAGTCTGCCGAGAGAGTCAACACAGTATCCTGCAGATAACGTATCCAGTTATTGTCCGGAGCCGATACGCACACAATGATATCCCTTGCTTCATCGGCATATGCGTCAAAACTGACCCTGTATTTTTTGCCCTTTATCATAGGAAGGTCGGGCTGAACAAGCTGAACTGAATAATCGACTACGCCCTCGTTCGCAGAACTTATAGTCAGCATTCCATTCTTTATCTCGGCGGAGCCTTCTCCCTGTTGGAACAGCAGGAACTTCCAGTTGATATCGTCCGTTAAGTCCTCAGCTTCGGAAAAATCGCCGTTATATATGTAATTCCCGTCTTCAAGGGGTTCCCGGAATTCTTTTTCAGGTTTTTTAACGTTCATATCGTATGACGGCTTCTGATATACTCTTACATAATCGATCTCAAATTCCGCTTTGTCAAAGTTCGTTGTTTCATCGGGATTCCCGGGCCACGTTCCGCCTACCGCAAGATTGAGTTGTACGAAGAACGGCTGGTTGAAAGGAGCGGGATACGGCTTTTCTTCTCCGCCGTTTACAGCGGTGAACCAGTCGTTAACTGTTTTATACAGATTGCCGTCGATGTAAAACCTCATTTCTCCAGGTTCCCATTCGACTGAAAACTCGTGGGACTCGCTGGAGAAAGTACCGTTTGTAAGCTTATATACGCCCTGCTGCGACGCGTGCGGTTCGCCGTAATGTATGGTCCCGTAAGCTGTGTCGGTCTGGTTGCCGAGCACCTCCATAATATCGATCTCGCCGCATTTGGGCCACTGGCCGTAAAAGCTTTCGTCTTTCGGCATCATCCATATCGCCGGCCACAGGCCCTGCCCTTCGGGAACTTTGGCGCGTACCACTACCTTGCCGTAGGTGAAGTCCTTCTTGTTTTTCGTAGTTACTTTTCCTGAGGTGTAATAGTCTTTACCGCCGGCGTCGGCAGTTTTGACAGCTTTAATAACAAGCTGTCCGTTTCTTACGAAGACGTTTTTCGTTGAAGTCGTATACTCCTGCAGTTCGTTGTTAGTCCAGCCGGGTTGGTGCGGCTCGTAGTTCCAGGTGTTTGTATCGAGGCTGTCTCCGTCAAATTCGTCATTCCACAGCAACGTATATCCTTCATACTGGGGAATGGCCGAAGTAGAAGCGGCGGGAGTAACGGAAGAAGCGGAAGGGCTTTCGGCCGACGCGGTTTCTTCGCCTTCCTTCTGTCCGGCCTGCCCGCAGCCTGCTGCGAATCCCAGCAGCAATAATGCCGATATAAGCATACATAGTATCTTTTTTAGCTTCATAACGATATCCTCCTCTTATTATTAAAAAAGTTTCACAAGCCTATCACGGATCTCTGAATAATGCTCGTCGATTATTCCGAAATCTTTGCCCTTATAAGTCCATACCGCGCGCGATATGCCGTATTCTTCAAAAACGCTGTGGATATCAGAAAACCAGTTGAGCGTAAAGGTAAGCGGAGCCTTGTCGATGACGCCGTATTCTCCGCAGTAGAGTGCAACATCACGCTCATCGGCCGCACGAAGCGCGTCTGCAAATGCCGCAGCTATAAAACTTCTATCAGCCTTGTCCGTTTTTATAACGTTATAAATCTCGCGGTTCATAGGCGGAAGGAACTTCTCAGTTCACTTACGACCCTATCTAAATCATCAGGATATCCCGTCGAATAATCCGCCGGCATTTTATCTACCCAATAAGCCGACTGGTGAGTAAAAATAAGCGGTTCATAAAAGTGAAAAGTATATACTATATTTTCGTCGTACGGAACGTCTAGTTTTCTTACCCAGAGAGCGCTGTTGTACCTTACTCCGCCGACAATTATCTTTGAGGCCGGCGCGTATTTTCTTATAGCTGTGATCGTACGTTTTATTATACTATTCCAGACATCAGCAACACTAATATCCACTACTTCGTTTAACAGTTCAAACGAAAGCCTTCGGTCATATTTGCCGTAGCGCTTGGCGAATTCCTCCCAAAGCGAAACAAACTTGTCCTGAAGGCCCTGATCTTTAAAGAAATTGCCGGGGGCCGCGTCAAAAGAAAAACCGGCTGTTTTGTGGAGGTCGAGGATCATGTTCAGCTTGTATTTTCCGCACCATTCAAGGCAGCGGTCGATATACGCAAAACCCTCTTCTATAAAAACGCCGTCTTCAGACCTTATAAGCTCATAATCGACGGGAAGCCTTAGGTGGTCGAGCCCCCATCCCGCGATCCCGGCAATATCGCTTTCGGCTATAAACGAGTCGTAATGCTTACGGCTGTGATCGCATTGGGAAAGCCAGCCGCCGAGGTTGATCCCTCTTCTGTAACCTGTAAATTCTTTAATATAAATCACATCCTTTTCAAATCGATACTATCATTTACGCATTAATAATTATATCAATATGGTTGCTTTTATATCAAAATAATGACATGATAAAGATGCAGGGATCACAGGGAGGTGCGTATGTATGGATACTTATAAGGAGTTATGCTACAGGGAATTCATACTGCGTGAAAACCATGCTTTTCACGCACCGTATAACCAGGAATTTGACTTTTATTTTTCTGTAAAGAACGGCGATATAAGCAGGGTCTCACAGCTATGCCGGGATGAGTTTTCAAACAAAAAAGGGCTCGGAAAGCTGTCGGACGATCCGCTGCAGAATATGAAATATCATTTTGTAGTTACGGCGGCGCTGATAGCAAGATATTGCATCGAAGGCGGGATGGAACATGAGACGGCGTACAGCCTGAGCGACTTATATATACAGGAAGCCGACAAGTGTATTTCCGCCTTACAGATCTCAAAGCTGCACACGGCAATGTCGATGGATTATACTAAAAGAATGAAGGATATCCATAAAAGCCGTATTTTTTCAAAACGTATTGTAAAATGCATCGACTATATTTATGATAACCTTCATAAGAGGATACTTGTTTCAGAGCTTGCGCAATATGCCGGGATCAATCCAAGTTACCTGTCAAGATTGTTCAGGAACGAAACAGGCGTTACTCTGACCGAATATATTCAAACCAGAAAGATCGAGACCGCAAAGAATATGCTCAAATACTCGGAATATATTCCACCACAGATAGCCGCTATACTTGCTTTTCCCAACCAGAGCTACTTTATCGAGGTCTTTCGGAAAAGAGCGGGTATGACGCCGAAAAAATATCAGGATAAGCACTCAAAAGAAACCGGGATAAATGCCGGAATTAAACAAGGAGAAAACTAATGGATAATTTCACTTTCTACAGCCCAACGTATTTTGTTTTCGGAAAGGATTCGGAGAAGGAGGCGGGAAAACTCGTAAAAAGATTCGGCGGGAATAAAGTCCTCCTACATTACGGCGGAGGCTCGGCGGTGCGTTCGGGGCTTCTGGGAAGGGTCACGCAATCGCTGAAAGACGAGGGCATCGGATTTACCCTGCTTGGCGGAGTCAAACCGAACCCCAGGAGCGGGCTGGTCTATGAAGGGATAGATCTGTGCAGGAAGGAAAAAATAGATTTCATCCTTGCCGTCGGCGGGGGGAGCGTTATAGACTCCTCAAAAGCTATAGCCCTAGGCGTTTTATACGACGGCGACTTCTGGGATTTCTACCAGGGCAAACCCGTTACTAAAGCCCTGCCCGTAGGCACTATACTCACTATCTCCGCAGCCGGGAGCGAGGGGTCTCCCGATACGGTCATTACGAATGAAAACGGAATGTATAAACGCGGAGCAAGCGGGGAGGCCCTTCGCCCGGCGTTTTCGATACTGAACCCCGCTTTGACGCAGACTTTGCCGGGGTATCAGACTGCGTGCGGTATCACGGATATAATGGCGCATCTGTTCGAACGCTATTTTACTACTACGAAAGACGTTGAAACGACCGACAGGTTGATAGAAGGCCTGCTGCTTGCCATGATAAACGAGGGCCCGAAGGCAGTTCACGATCAGAATAACTATCAGGCCCGGGCGAATATTATGTGGGCGGGTATGATGGCGCATAACAACTCCTGCGGCGTCGGCAGGGGGCACGACTGGGCCAGCCACGATATAGAGCACGAGCTTTCCGCAACGTACGACTGCGCCCACGGCGCGGGGCTTGCGGTGGTATTCCCGGCATGGATGACATATAACATGCGCCATGATATCGGCAGGTTCGCGCAGCTCGCCGTCCGCGTATGGGGGTGCCCGATGGACGCCGCAAACCCGGAAAACACGGCGAAGGCAGGTATCGAGGCGCTTAAGAGGTTTTCAAGATCTATAGGCATGCCGGTGAATTTCTCCGAACTCGGGACAAAGGAAGAAGATATAGCGAAGATGGCGCATAACGCCTGCTTTGGGGACGGAAGGCAGGGAACCATAGGCGGCTTTGCCAAACTGAATGAAGAGGATGTAACAAATATATACCGGCTAATGCTATAACTATACGGATTTTTATTAAAAACCGTATAAATTCCCGCTAAAACAGTTTAAAAGGGCTTGATTGGTGTTATTAAGTATATTACAGACCTTATATTATCGAGCCACATATCCGTTAAGATAAAAAGATACTGTTTAACGGCATTCGGCTTGGTATAGATCGTCTCTTATCGGTTTAATAAGAACGATAAAGGCAAACCCATTGAAAAGTGGCGGCGCAAAACTAAAGGGGCTAAAGCATTATGCAAAGCCAGCCAGTTACCGAAACCCGGGAATAATAGTCCTTCGTTTTTGGAGGATCATTCAGTTGGCCGGGAACCTGAAAAGCAGGGGCTTTTCAGGAGCGACACAAAGGAGGGGAGACGAAGAATGAGAAAGAAAAGCTCATTGAAGAAAAAACTTATTATTTCTGTTACAGTTAT
The DNA here is from genome assembly GCA_964510055.1 of uncultured Christensenellaceae bacterium. Classification (GTDB taxonomy): domain Bacteria; phylum Bacillota; class Clostridia; order Christensenellales; family SZUA-584; genus DTFZ01. The sequence continues at coordinate 11,360 of CAZDZY010000015.1, read as the reverse complement.
GATGCTGCTTGTGGCGATGGTTGTGGTTACCGCACTTGCGGAAGCGGATACGGGGGTTGTAATTACAGGCGGCGCGTTTTCAGGCGGCGACATGACGTTTACTGATTTTGGAGGAGTAACAGGAGTAGCGCTGAACGGTACTGCACAAACGATAGACGCAACATGGAGCATCGGGGATATCATCGATGCAAGAGGAACAGGGGATGGCTGGAGATTAAATCTTACGTTTTCATTCCTCCGGGAATATGATACATCACTAGGTGTTTATGTGGATCCTGGAAAGATGATAGCGCCTAATTCCATCACAGTACTTACTGCTCCGGTAATTACAGACGCTGACCCGGGTGGTACATCTTCACCTGTAAGTACGATAACTACCGTATCGGCGGGAACGGCGATAGATAATATTATGGGGAATACAACACTGTTTTCTGCCGTAGAAGGCGGCGGAATGGGAAGCTATACGGTAGACGACATGGTGGTGAGATTAACTCTTCGCGCCGATGCGTATGCGGGAACATTCAGAGCTGACGCAATAGTTGCGTTAGTCAGCGGGCCGTAAAAAATATATATAATGAAGCATGCCGGTGCGCCGCAGGCATGCTTTTTATTTGAGGTCAACGGTAATTGGTTTTTATCACTACTAGGCGGTAATAAAAAGAAGTTTTTGCTCTGAATTTCGGGGTATTTATAAAAGGTAAACACAATTGCGTTAAACAGCAAAACGGAGGGAATATGAAGCGGACGATCGCTATTTTATTTGTTTTTATTTTGACCATAACAATATTGCCGGCAGCGAGCATTGCCGACGGAAATAGCGGGAGCCCATTTTCGGTAGTAGTAATCATTCCGGAAAATAATATCGGGGATGTCGGTTATTACCATGTCCCCGGGGAACCCGGGGAAAAGATCACACTCAAGGCAAAGCTAAACAACCTTACCGAGGAGCCGCTTGAAATAAAAGCTGTGCCGCTGAACGCCTATAGCGGGGATAAAGGAATATTCTATCAGCCTGCCGACAGGGTAAATTCGGAAATATACTCTCTTGTCGATGAAAAATATGGCGTAGCTCAATATATAACGGTAATCGACTCAATAACATTGCAGCCAAAGCAGACAACGGAAGTAGAGATATATGTTACGGTGCCGGATATAAGAAAGGGTACTTTGCTCGGCAGCATACAGTTCATACTTTTTGAAGGAACGCAGGAATTAGATGTTGACGGCCGATCTAACGGTACCTCAATATTGATAGACAAGTACAAGGCTGTCGATACCGCCATACAGATAGACTTGCCGGAGAAAGATCAAACTCTCATTACAGTCGGAGAGCCGGATTTTATCGAGGAAACCAATAGTTTAACCGTTACGTTCTCAAACGAAGCGGCTATAATCGAAAAAAACATCTCAGGTACCTATCAAATAAAAGACAGGCAAAACAACGTGGTACTCGAAGGAAATATCGATACTTTTAAGATGGCGCCGATGACGAGATTTAAATATCTGATACCATGGGGTGATAAACCGTTTGAACAGGGCGCGTATACGCTGTACTTTCAAATAGACGCAAACGGGCGGAAGATGAATTTTGAAATACCTCTCGTGATAGAGCACAAGCCGGAACCGTCCGGCGGGGGAAACACCCCTTCAAATACCGATAATCAGCAGAACCCGCAGACAGATGACAGCGTGCAAAACCCCATAAGGCCGTACCTGCTTATAGGGCTTGCCGGAATATTGATATTTTTCGGACTACTGATATTCCTTTCGTACAGGAAAGGCAGGAAAGAAAAACGGTAAAAAATATACTTTTTCTTAAATTAAAACGACGCTGTATCACTCTGATACGCAGCGCCTTTTTTATCTTGGATTTCTCCCGTTTATAAATAAAATGTGATAATATTATCATAAATCAAATATTGAAAAGGATCTGAAATGAAGAAATATCTTTTCCAATCGCACTCGGTCTTCCCAACGCCCGATATTGAAAGGACGGCGCTTTACTATTCCGATGTCTTAGGGTTCAGTATAGTAAAATATCTCGACGCTAAGGAACCGCATATATGTCTTTACCGCGACAGTACGGAGATTATACTTACAAAAGCTAAAACACAGAAAGTATTTACCAACAGGGAGCTTTACGGATATGGTTACGACGCGTATTTCATAACGGAAGATCAGGACGAACTGCAAAAGGAGTTTGTTTCAAAAGGAGCCAAGATAGTCCGCCCTCTTCAAATGACGGATTACCATAATACCGAATTTGTGCTTGAGGATATCGACGGCAGGTGGTTAGGTTTCGGGATAAAAGGCAAATAGATATATGCAATTCACATATAATCCTTGAACGTTGTTTCAAGTATATATCTAAGAGCTTTTCGCCCGCAGTTATCCGGCAGTTTATTTAAAAACGACTTTGCGCGCGTTATGTATTTCTTCATTATCGTTTCAGCGTCATCTGTGCCTCCAGCGTCCTTTACCATGGCGGCGACCTGCCGGTGATCCGGCTTACCGGATAAAAGGAGTTCTTTTATTTTCCCGTTTCCGGCCGCAGCCATAAGCACCGGCAGCGTATAAACGCCTTCTTTCAGATCGTTGCCGGCAGGTTTTCCGATGCCTTTAGTACTTGATATTATATCGAGTATATCGTCCTTTATCTGAAATGCAGCGCCGAAGCTGCTTCCGAATCGGGCGGTATGTTTTATGGAATTGTCGGGGAGGCCGCCCGCCTTAGCGCCGGCGGCGCTGCAGGCGGCAAACAGGAAGCCCGTTTTGCGGATGATGCGCGAGAGGTATGTTTTAACGCCGGGCATTGCCCCGCGCCCGCGGAACTGCTCGACTTCCCCGGCGCATACCGCCTCGGTAGCCTGCGCAAGCTGCTTCATGTATTCTACTGGAAGCCCGGCGTCGGAAAGGGCCAATATCGACTTGACATACAGGTAATCTCCCGCAAACACGGCTATGTTGACCCCTTCGCTTACGTTGACCGTGGCGATGCTGCGGCGCAGTGACGCGTCGTCTATTATATCGTCGTGGACAAGCGTAGCCGTATGCAGCAGCTCCGCGCTGAGCGCCGCATGCAATGACTTTTCGCGGTCATAAGTTCCCAGCATGGAAGAAGGTGTGACCAATTTCGGGGGGCGTGTTGTTTCCGTTATGGTTCCCGATAAGGCAGACTCGCTTCGTGACGTAGTGCTGGGTTTTGACAATGTATCCGATTATATGCAGATTCCCTCGGATTTCGGGGCTTCCATCGGAAGGTTTGCCAACAGGATAGCCCAGGGACGTTTTACGCTGGACGGGACGGTTTATGAACTTCCAAAAAACAATTTCGGACACTGCCTGCACGGCGGTCCCAACCGTTAATAAAACATCATACCA
>CAZDZY010000015.1:0-7969 GCA_964510055.1 uncultured Christensenellaceae bacterium | reverse complement strand
CCAGGCATAGCCTGTCGAGATATGAGTTGGCGTTCTTTTTCGATGCGAACTGCGCTATGAGCAGCTGTTCGAACACATCGAGTTCAGCTTTTAAGGAGGGCAGACCTTCCCACACGTTATAACCTCCCAAAAGTCACTTTTTGTCCGATACTTTTCTGAATGTGAGTAAAAGCCGTCCGTTCTTTTTAGACGCGTCCCAGACTCTCCCCAGGTATGGCAGCAGCCAATGGTCGAAGCCGAACGCCCTGCCCGCGCCAGCTGCCATGGCTATTCCGGCAAAGAGCATCCACCACGTCGTGTCGTATATGCCGGTGGTGGTAATGAACATAGCCATAAGCACGAGCGATACGGCGGAAGCAAGGAAAGTAAACGTGCCTGAGAATATAGCGAGCCCCACGACAAGCTCGAGTATTACCACCAACACCTGGAAGAACATCGACCACCCTTCGGTGGAAAGCACCCAGCCTTTGAGTATCCAGTCAACGAGAAAGAAATGCATCCTGAAGACCATTGGAGCGTCTTTGCCGGCCCGTTCAAGGAAAAAGCCAATAAAACCAAGATCGATATTAAGCAGTTTCTCGATGGCTGCCGCGGTGCCGCCTCCGGCGGCCTGAGTAGCTTGCGTGACCGCGCTTGCTGCGGGGGAGGCCGATGTGGCGTTGTCGCTGTTAGCGACTATGCCAAGAAAGGCCGCAAGCTTAGGGGAGCTAAGCCAGCCTTCCCATATTTTCTTCAGCCCGTCATAAAACCAAGTCCACCCGAGGAGCAGGCGCAAAGGCACGAGCCACCACGCCTGAACGGTCTTTGTGTAATTCCGCTGCAGGAAACGCTTATACTGCCGCCTGCGCAAAAATTCGTCTTTGAAATAGTTCCACACGCCGCTTATGCCGATTATGCCGTTAAGGTAATGCGCGTTGACTATATATTTCATAGAAAGCGAAATCCAGCTCGGCGGCTTCATTCCCATAAGGTCAGCTACCGCGAAATAGTTGCCGATGCTTACCATTGCGCCGTGAAGTTTAACTTTTACCGGTTCGGGCGGCTCGCCTTTTATGTTTTTAAGAATATTTATGGCGGCGCCTTTTCCGGTTTGCAGAGCCGTTTCTACCATTGCGGGGTAGGGGTTTCCCTTTTCGTCGAGCAGCGAGCCAACGTCGCCAATTGCGTATACTTCGCTATATTTCGTACGGCAGAACTCATCGGTCTTAAGCCGCCTCGCGTTTCTCTGGTCGAGTCCTGTTTTATCGGCGTCCAATGACGCGCGCACTCCCGCGGCCCATATGAGCGTATTTGTATCTATCCTCTTGTCGCCCAGATCAACGTATTCCTTTGTTACTTCTTTAACGGCTTTTCCGAGCAGTATCTCGATCCCCAGCTTTTCGGACATGTAGTTATATGCTTTTTTGCTGTTCTTATCGCAAAGGCTGCTTAACACGCACGTAAGCATGTCCACAAGCACCAGCCTTATTTCATCCTTCGCGATATTGTATTGCCTGCGCAATTTTTTTACCCATTGCGCAAGCTCGCCAATCATTTCAACTCCTGTAAACCCGGCGCCGCCTACGACGAAAGTAAGCAGCCGCTTCCTGCGCAAGTGGTCTTCTTCCCGCTCAGCTTCATAGAAGCACCGCTCTATATGCTCCCTTATGGCAAGGGCGTCACTTAATGACCAGAGCGGGAAACAGTATTTCTCCAGCCCGGGTATGCCGAAATAATTCGGCACCGAACCCATCGAAATAACCAGATAGTCATATGGATATTCCTTAAATTCCGAGGAGATTTTTTTTGATCCGAAATCGAATTTTATAATATTATCGGCTATAGATTTCACATGGGTGTGGCGGAATATCCTTTTGAGCGGTATTTTTACCGACTCTTCCGATACCCGGTTGCCGGCTATCTCATGTATTTCAGTTAAAAGCGTATGATACGGGTTCCTGTCGATAACTGTTATATCGACGTCTTTTCTTCCTCTTTTATTAAGAAACAAAGCGGCTTCTATACCCGCGTACCCGGCACCTGCGATAACAACTCTTTTTGGCATATTCAACTCTCTTCCTGCGGTATAAGAAAACAAACACAGCTGTCAGCTTTCAGATATTATTATTGTGAATAAACGAGATTTTAAACGCCTTTCTCTATGACCGAAACTAAACGCATAAACGCCTGTAAACTGATATAAAGCGGCTGCTTTTTGGAAATGCTATATTCAGTATTTCAAGGAGGCAGATATGAAAAAATCAATCACAATTCTTCTGGCGCTGACTATATTCCTGATAACCGCGGCAGGATGCTCGAATAACAACAAAGGAGGCGCGAGTGCTTCGCCGACGGTTACGCCTGCCGTTACGAATAACAGCGCTACCGGTAATCCCACGATGACGTCTTCGGTGGTGCTTACCGGATTTGGAACGGACATATCGATAAAGAGTTCAAAAGGCGTTTCTACCGACGCTTCTAACAATCCGGTCAACGCGTTGGCGCAGGCGGACGTTATAATGGCTGCGGTGGCTATAGACGAGGGCGGAAAAATATTAGATGTTAAATTCGACGCGGCGCAGCCGAAAATAAACTTCGATGATAAAGGCAGCCTTGTTACCGATGTATCGGTCGTCCAGCAGACAAAGAAAGAACTCGGCGTACAATACGGCATGAAACAGGCATCGGGGATAGGTAAGGAGTGGTATGAGCAGGCGGCCGCACTGGAGCAATGGATGAAGGGCAAGACCGTAGACCAGGCAAAGGCGATGAAGACGACCCAAAAAGACGCGAATCACCCCGCAGTGCCGGACGAAGCGGACTTAACTTCGAGCGTGACCATCTCTGTCGACGGTTTCCTGCGGGCGCTTGACAAGGCATCCAAAAACGCGAAAGATTACGGGATAATGCCTGCGGGGACAACAAAAACAGGCCTTGGAACAGTTATTTCAATATCTAAATCCAAGGGCGTCGCGGCCACGGACGGCACCTCACAGGAAGCCCTCGGGGAAGCGGACATAACCATGGTCGCGGTCACTGTCGATTCAGCCGGTAAGATCGTCGGCGTATATATTGACGCCGCACAGCAGAAAGTAAATTTTAGCGCGCAAGGCCAGTTAACGACGGATGTATCTGCTGTTCAGAAAACGAAAGTGGAATTGGGCGATAACTACGGAATGAAAAAAGCTTCAGGCATAGGCAAAGAATGGTATGAACAAGCGGCCGCTTTGGGGAGCTGGATGCTTGGCAAGACCGCGCAGGAAGTGCTGTCGATGAAAACGAAGCAGGGAGGCGACCATCCGGGCGTCCCCGACGAGGCCGACTTAACGTCGAGCGTGACGATATCGGTGACTGAAATAATTGCGGCGTTCAATAAAGCCGTTGCAGACGCTTCATAACGGAAGCGTTCTTGACAGCAAAAACCAACAGATCCCTCCGGACGGTCCAGAGGGATCGTTTCGGTTTAGAATAAATAAAACGGATCGCAGATATGGCTTATAGTGATATTCAGCACTTTATTAAGACCCTCGAAGAGAAAAGGCTGCTCAAAAGAATAAAAACGGAAGTATACAGCGAACTCGAGATAACGGAGATAACTAACAGGGTGGTAAAGGCGGACGGGCCGGCGCTGTTGTTTGAAAACGTTAAGGGCTCATGCTATCCTCTGCTGATAAACGCGTTCGGGTCGTACGAGAGGATGAACCTCGCGCTGCAGGTCAAAAGCCCCGACGATATTGCCCAAAGGATAAGCAGCCTTATAGATATAACGAATTATGCCGGGATAGGCAACAAGATAAGGTCTGCCCCGAAACTGCTGAAACTGTCGATGCTGTTCCCGAAAAAGGTTTTAAGAGCTGCATGCCACGATGTTATTGAAGAGCCGGATTTGGATAAACTCCCCATATTAAAATGCTGGCCGAAAGACGGAGGAAGGTTCATAACTCTTCCGCTTGTAATAACGAAAGATCCTCAGACGAATATACAGAACATGGGAATGTACAGGCTTCAGGTGTACGACAGCCGTACGACAGGCATGCACTGGCATATGCATAAGGACGGGCGGGAGATATTCGAAAAGTACGGGGGAAAAGAAAAAATGCCTGTATCGGTCGCGCTCGGGTGCGACCCCGCAGTAATTTACGCGGCCACAGCCCCTGTGCCAAAGTTTATCGACGAGATGCTGTTTGCGGGATTCATAAGGGGTTCTGCCGTTGAAACGGTAAAGTGCGTTACCAACGACTTATACGTTCCTGCCAACGCCGAATTCATACTTGAAGGATATGTCGATACCGTTGAGACGAGAGAGGAGGGGCCTTTCGGAGACCATACGGGGTATTATTCCCTTAAAGAACAATATCCGGTCTTCCATATCGGCCTCATCACAAGGAGAAAGCATCCCGTATACCCCGCGACAATAGTCGGCAGGCCGCCGATGGAGGATTGCTTTTTCGGCAAAGCCACGGAAAGGATATTTCTTCCGCTGCTAAGGTTGCAGTGCCCGGAGATAATCGATATGAACTTTCCCATAGAAGGCGTATTCCATAACTGCGTCATAGTATCTATAAAAAAGCGTTATCCCGGGCAGGCAAAAAAGGTAATGAGTTTTCTCTGGGGAACAGGGCAGATGATGTACACAAAGATGATAATAGTTGTCGACGAGAACGTTGACCCTCACGACCTCTCTTACGTCGCCTGGAAAGCGTTCAACAATATAGACGCCGAGCGGGATATAGTTATAACGGAAGGGCCTCTCGACGCGCTCGACCATGCTTCGCCGCTGCCATATTACGGGCATAAGCTGGGAGTAGACGCAACGAAGAAATGGCCGAAGGAAGGGCATGAACGCGAATGGCCGGATGAAGTAGAGATGGACGGAAAAGTCAAAGACCTGGTAAGCGGGAGATGGAACGAATATGGTTTTGGAAAGGATTAAAACATATGGAAAACTCGTTATGTTTCCGCACACACTGTTTTCGATACCGTTCGGGTTGATCTCGATGCTGATAGCGGCCAAAGGTTTTCCGCCTTTTTGGGTTGCTTTCTGGATAATCATAGCCCTTGTGAGCGCCCGGACGGCGGCGAACGCCCTGAACAGGCTTATTGATAAAGATATCGACGCAAAGAACAAACGGACGGCTTACAGGCATATCCCTGCGGGTACGGTATCCGTAAAAGAAGCGATGCTGCTGACTTCTGTTTGTATATTGTTATTGATCGTCTCGGCGTTTATGCTGCGGCCGGTGTGCGTTATGCTGCTGCCCGTACCGCTTTTTCTTATAACAGTTTATTCGTACACAAAGAGATTTACGCGGGGCTGCCATATAGTATTGGGCGCAGCAAGCGCGTGCGCCCCGATAGGGGCATGGATAGCGGTGACCGGCGATATAAGCCTTGTGTCCATCCTGCTTGGAGCGGCTGTAACTCTGTGGGTATCGGGATTTGACATGATCTACGCCGTACTCGACATAGAGCACGATCGCGGCGAAGGGCTGCATTCCATACCGGCTTCGTTCGGCGCAAAGAAGGCTTTGATAATATCGTCGGCTTTTCATGCTGCGGCTGTGATACTTTTGATTTTCACGGGCATCCTGTCGCACCTTGATTGGGTGTATTACGCGGGGATGGTTATAATAGCGGCGCTTTTATCGTTCGAGCACGTATTCGTTTCACCAGACGATCCGAAAAAGATCACATTCGCTTCATATAATTTAAATCAGGCAGTAAGCGCCGTTTTCTTATTATTCTCCGGCTCAGACATACTTCTTATAAACCGCTAATAACATTCTGTATGGTCATTCATCATAATTAGTTACGGAGGCTGCGTAATGAAGAAAATCATCTCCATTGTTCTTTTGGCCGCGCTGCTGTTGCCGTGCTGCCTTTGCGCATGCGCTGAAAAGAAAGAAATGATAACTATCGGAGTGCTCCCCGATGTCGATTCAATACCGATAATCATAGCGCAGCATAACGGCTATTTTGGGCAGGAAGGCGCGGATATAAAAATAGAGAGATTCACGAGCGCTATGGAGCGGGACAGCGCGCTGCAGACGGGGGCTATTGACGGCGCTGTATCCGATATACTGGCCGCCGCTTTCTTTAAAAACGGAGGATTCGACGTAAAGATAACCTCGATGACCAACGGCAGCTATAAATTACTGGCCAATAACAATATCGCGGAAATAAAAGACCTGAAAGGGAAAAGCGTAGCGATCTCCGCTAATACGATCATTGAATATGCTACCGATATGATGCTTGAAAAAAGCGGGATGAATGCGGGCGATATCGAAAAATCGATAATACCCAAGATACCCCTGCGCCTTGAAATGCTGCAAACAGGCCTGGTCGATGCCGCGACCCTGCCGGAGCCGCTTGCGTCTTCGGCAATCAAGTCGGGCGCGAAGGTACTTGACAGTACCGATAACATGGGCATCAACCCGGGCGTTATAGTATTCTCGGGATCTTCGATCAATGATAAAAGCGAAGGGATAAAAGCGTTTTACAGGGCTTACGACAGGGCAGTTCAATATATCGAGGCTGCCGATACTGCGGAATACATCGGCGTGCTGACAGAAGAGGCGGGATTCCCGGAAGAAGTAAAAGATACATTGAAGCTTCCTTCCTATACGGCGCACGCGCTTCCGTCAAAAGAAGACTTTAAGCAGGTATTAGTATGGCTTTACGATAAGGGGCTTATAGATAAGGCATATTCTTATGAAGACCTGGTCACTTCAGATTATAAAGGAACGTAAAGTTGAATATAGAGATTAAAGGCTTGTCGGTAAAATATAGAGATGGACGTAAGGAAGTGCCGGCGATAGACGGCCTTGACCTCAGCGTTGGATCCGGAGAGATATGCTCGCTTATAGGGCCTTCCGGCTGCGGGAAAACGACTTTGCTTTATGTGCTTTCCGGCATTATAAAAGATTTCTCCGGCGAAGCCCTGTTAGGCGGAGCTCCCGCAGACCCGAAACTCAGGCGTATAGGCCTTGTCACTCAGAATTACGCGCTTCTGGAATGGGCGAACGTATACAGAAACGCGGCCCTCGGGGCTGAGGTCAAAGGCCTTAATATAGATAAAAAGGAGGTATCGTCTTTTTTATCGAAGGCCGGGCTTGCGGGACTTGAAAAAAAATATCCGTGTTCCTTAAGCGGGGGCCAGCGGCAAAGGGTCTCGATAGCGCGCGCGTTTCTTATGAAACCGGATGTATTGCTTATGGACGAACCGTTTTCAGCCCTCGACGAAATATGCCGTGAGAATATGCAGAATGTTTTTTTGGACGTGTGGAGCAATTACAGCCCGACGGTGATCTTCGTTACCCACAGCATAGAGGAGGCTGTATTCCTCGGCAAGAAGATAGCAATAATGAGCGTTTCGCCCGGGCACATTGAACGAACGATAGCAAATCCGCTTTTCGGGATAGAGAATAAACGCTCCGCACAGGATTATTACGATTTTTTATTGGATGTAAGAAAAAACGCTGAAACGCTGTGGAAAGCATGCTGAAAAGGCGCGCGCTGAACCTGATATCAGCTTTTATAATAATTATCCTGTCATGGGAAGTAATCGCCGATATAGTCTGCGCTCCGTTCCTGCCGCCGCCCGCCGCGGTGTTATATAACCTCTGCATCGATTTTATTCCGAAACTGTGGATTCATACTTTATGGAGCCTGATAAGGATATTTTCGGGGATCGCCGTTTCAGTGATCATTGGTATGCCTGCCGGGCTGTACATGGGCTATTATAAAAAGCTGAACAGGCTGTTGACGCCTTTGCTGTATCTTACATATCCCGTACCGAAAATCGCGTTGCTTCCCGTAGTCATACTATTATTTGGGATGGGGGAGATATCTAAGATAGTTATGATCGTCATGATAGTTCTTTTTCAGATAATAATCGCTTTGCGTGACGCCGCTTTAGGTATCCCGAAAGAGGCGTTTTATTTAGGCTTTAGCACAAATAACCCCCAGTTTTACTGGGGGGATTAAAAGG
>CAZDZY010000014.1:0-41144 GCA_964510055.1 uncultured Christensenellaceae bacterium | reverse complement strand
CGAACAGCCGGTAGTCTTTTAGTTTTTTTACGCCCAGCAGCAGGCGCGCCCACCCGAGAGGCAGCAGCTTTCCTTTAATGCGCTTAAGTATCACGTTTATGTCCGGGAACCCGAGACAGTAACCTACGGGCTTTCCGTCGTCCTCGACCATCCAGACTGCGTCCGGGTCTACTATTAGCTTGAGTTTTTTAAGCATGTCTTCCATTACGGGCAGCTCCAGCGGGACGTAGCCCCAGTTGTTGGCGTATGCCGTGTTCGATATCTCCCAGATCGCCCGCGCGTCCTTTTCCATGTTGCGCGTATCTATGGGGCGTATGCTTATGCTGGGGTAGCGCTCGAAGAATTTTTCGTAAAGCCTGTCGAAACGCTCGGGGATGGAATACCCCCTGCCGATGTCAGCCTCGTATACGAGCAGGTCTTTTACCTTTTCATAGCCGAAGCCGATAAAAAAGCGGTGGTAATAAGGCGGGTTCCAGGGCGACATGAATACCGGAGGGCGTTCGAAGCCTTCGAGCACGAAGCCCCAGTTTTCAGCGGCGGGGTGTATCGGCCCGCGCACTGTCTCCATGCCTTTAGCCCGAAGCCACTCCTCGGCTGCGCCTGCGAGCAGCCTGCCCGCCTCGTCGTTATCGGCGCAATCGAAAGCCCCGAAAAAGCCCGTTTTCGATTTATAATACCTGTTAAACGTATGGTCGATATACGCTATCGTACGCCCGACCGGATCCCCGTCTTCATCCAGCGCCATAAGCAGTGTAAAATCCGAATTCCTGAGTATAGGATTGTCCTTTGCGTAATACGCCTTTTTTTCATCAGCCCACATGGGCGGCGCATAGCATGGGTCTTTCCCGTACAGCTTCCAGGGCAGGCGGACAAAGTCTTTCATTTGGCTTTTGCTGCGCACCTCAACGATCTTCATAGCGAACTTCCTTTTTATATTAAGTTTTATCAGGATACTTATGATATCAAAAAGATTATATCAGACATAACGCGAAAAATAAATTATTTAGCTTTAATTGCGGGCAGCCGCCCGGGTTAAGTACCGCATCTTTGGGCGGGTATAGTCACCTATATAAAACTCCCCGCCGCTGAATTGTAAAGTTTGCTTTTTGGTGACAATTCAGTGTCGGGGAGTTTTCGGAAACTAAGTTCCTTCGGGGGTGATAATGTCTCTAATTATACTGTTACCTGGTTCCTTTTGTTTCGGGCATATTACTTGCCGCAAAATCGATCATCTTTCTTACCATCTGGCCGCCTATACGGCCTGCGTCTTTCGCGGCAAGGTCGCCGTTATAGCCCTGTTTTAAGTTTACCCCGGCCTGATTTGCGGTCGACCATTTGAGATTGTCAAGATTTTTATTACTTGTTCTAGCCATTTTTATACCTCCTTTTTACGTTATTGTGTCCCGAAATACATAAAAAACACATTTTTCTTTATGGTTTATATTGACACGGCCGGTATTTCTGCAGATACTGGAAATCAGGAGAACTATACGCCGCCCGGCAGGAGGATAAAAATGTTTAGATATGATGCCTTAAAGCCGTTACTCAGCTCGGAAAACAAAACGGTTGAATACTTTACAAAAAGGGATATCCTTGAAGAAGACGCAAGGGACATTCGGGCATTATGGGAACTGCCGGGGATCAAGAGCATACTCAAAAAGCAGCAGCCCGACGGTTCGTTCTCAAAGGAAGGCCGCAAAGAAAAGCTCGTGGAAACATGGAGGCAGATGCGTTTCCTCGCGCAGATGTATGAGACGGACAGGTCATGCCCCGGTACGGAGCGCGCGGCGGAATATCTCTTTTCATGCCAAACGGACGAAGGCGATATAAGAGGGATACTTGGCAACCAGTACGCGCCGTATTACACGGGAGCAATGCTTTACCTGCTGATAAAGGCGGGGTATGAAGACGACAAGAGGGTAAAAAAAGGCATTGAATGGCTGCTCAGTATGAGGCAGGACGACGGGGGCTGGTTCATAGGAAGCCCGGGCATGATAAAAATGTCTTATAGACAGCAGTCGGAATTGACGGCGGTTTGGACGGATGAGCCCGCGCGGGAATTCGATTTTTCGATGCCGTTCTCGGCCGCCGGCACGGGCATGATAATAAGGGCGTTCGCTGTAAATCCATCATTCCGGCACAGCGAGGAAGCAATAACAGCCGCGCGGCTTTTAAAATCGAAGTTCTTTAAAAAGGATAATTATTCGTATATGGGTACGCCGCAGCATTGGATGAGGTTCAATTACCCTTATTGGTGGAACGACGCGCTTTCCGCGCTCGATATGATATCGCTAATCGGCATACCCAAAGAAGATGAAGATGTAAAGGCCGCGCTCAATTGGTTTTTAGAGCGGCAGCAGCCCGACGGTCTGTGGAAAGCGTCGTACTCCGACAAACACAAGGAATCGGGGAATAAAAAAGAGCGGGAATTAAGGTTGTGGGTGAGCCTTAATATACTGAGAGTATTCAAGAGGTATTACGGGGAGATATGAGAGGGAAAGATTTATGGAACATATAGAAAAAGACGGCACAGCGAAAGTGCAGTAGAATAAATACAAGACCAGCGTGCGCATAGGCATTGCGGTGATCTTTCTTGCCGCCGGTGTCTTCGCCTATTTTATGATCGCTATGCCGGCGGAGCCTTCGGCGGTCTATCTGGCGGGGTGCGGTTTTGCGGCGGCCTTGATGATAGCCGCAATTATCGCGGTCTCCGTTCGCCTGAAGCGGCTGCAGGCGGAGTATTCCGGAAGCGCGGGCGCAGCCGCAAAGCATTATGCCGAAGAGATGGCAAGGAGAATGAGAAGCGGCGGCAAATAATATTCTGAAAACCTGTCCCTAACCTCTGCATACGGCAGGGGTTATTTCTTTTTCAACTAATATTGATAAATAATTCCTTGTAATGTATTGACAACGTGGCCGCTGGATACTATTATGTTCGTACAGACTATATACACTATGAACATAAAGGAGAGGAGAATAGTATGTGCGCTGATTGCAATGAGCATTGCTGCTGCCGGAAAGAGCATAACATGCACCGTTTTATAGAGGTGTGCGTATTGGTAATGCTCTGCAGCGGCGAGTACCACGGGTACAGCCTCGCCGAACAGCTCGCGGAATTCGGGTTTGAGGCGGAAGAGCTGAATATAAGCACGCTGTACAGGACGCTTCGGAAGATGGAGGAAGACGGCTGGGTCATGTCGTACTGGGAAGCCGGAAAAGGCCCGAAGCGCCGGGTCTACGCTATAACTGATATAGGCAAACGGGAGCTTGAAGACTGGATAGCAATAATGGAGCTCAGAAGGCAGCGTATAGAAAAGCTGACGGAACGGTACAGGCAGGCCTCAGGCCGGAATGAAGAGGGCGGTTTATGATAACGAATATAATACTTTACGGGGTGACGGCGGCGCTTGTTATCGTGTCGCTCGCCCGAGACAGGCAGAAGACAAAGAAGGCGCTTATAAAGGCGTGGAAGGCGTTCGAAAATATACTTCCGCAGTTTTTAGGCATCATCGTGCTTATTGGGCTGCTGCTTGCCGTGCTCGACGCGCAGACGATAAGCAATATAATCGGCAGCAAATCCGGGTGGCTCGGCGTAGCGGCGGCGTCGGTCGTAGGGGCGATAACGCTTATTCCCGGGTTCATTGCGTTCCCGACTGCTGCGCTGCTGCTTGCAAACGGAGCGGGGTATATGCAGATAGCGGCATTCGTATCGTCGCTTACGATGGTAGGCATAGTTACGCTGCCTTTTGAGTTTAAATATTTCGGCAGAAAGACGGCGCTGCTGCGCAACGCGCTGGCGTTCGTGTTCTCGCTCGGCGTGGCGTTCGTTATAGGAAAGGTGATGGGCGAGATATGATAAAGAAGTATTTGAAGCGGTACGTTTTCACTATCGCAGCTATAGCCGCGCTCGGGGCGGTGATGATAATAGACTGGAATATTGGCGAAAAGGCGCTCGGCACAACGCTGTACAGCCTTCAGGAAATGGCGCTCGTGATACCCCCGATATTCATACTTTTAGGGCTGCTCGACGTATGGGTGCCGCGGGAGACGATAATAAGGTTCGTGGGCGAGGGCAGCGGCCTTAAGGGCGCGCTGCTTTCCGTACTGCTCGGTACGGCGGCTGCGGGGCCGCTCTACGCGGCGTTTCCGGTGGCGGGCGTAATGATGAAGAAGGGCGCGAAGTTTCTGAACGTTATGCTGTTCATAGGCGCATGGTCCACGACAAAAGTGCCCATGGTCGCGTTTGAAGTGGCGTCGCTGGGGCCGAAGTTCGCTTTTGTGCGGCTGGGCTTGAGCTTTATAGGCATAACGCTGATAGCGTTCGTATTGCAGAAGGCAATCAAAAAGGAAGAGGTTGAGCTGATGTACGAGAGGGCAAAGGAATTATGAATATTCGGACGGGCGGACAGAGTCGATCCTCTGTTCGTAATAGTTGCCTGCCTTCACTGCCGTTCGGCATCCTCCTTTACTTACAGAGCCTCCAACTCGCTTTATCCGCTATAAGCGGCGCTCGCTTTCGGCTCCACTGGGCGCGTTCAGCTCCGACTCCGCCCTTATCTATAACAATATATATGCAATAAAGATACAGCTTAACGCTATCAACAAAATATAACAACATATCCAATAATGTGATATAATCAACCCGGATTAATATATCTTTATAAACGTTCGGGAGGCAGGTATGAGGTTAGAGGGCGACGAACTGCGAGATTTTTTCGAGAAGCATGCGGAGAGAATAGCGCCTGACGGCATTTGGAGGCCGAAGTATTTTTATATCGGGAAATACATACCGGAAAATAAACTGAAGAATGCACTCTTAAATTATGCGGACTTGTCAGACGGTGAAATACCGTTATTTCTTTATGACAGCATTTTATTCAGCAACGCAAAGGAAGGAATGCTGCTCACGACTACGAATTTACATTATAATTATAGTCATAACCCTGGCAAGATCCCTTTGTCGGATATACAAAATGCGTTTTTTAAATCAGGCAAATTCAATATTAATGGCTCGTCAGTAAAAGGTAGTATCTTCTATATCGATTCACGGCCTTTTGTGTATTTTCCGAATGAACCCAGATTTGATAATGATTTATTAAATGATATATTCGGCAATCTCAGCGTGAACGGGCATAAGAGCTCTGAGCCGCTGCAAAAGCCCGACTGGGCTCTTGAACGTGAAGAGCTACTTTATGAGATATACTCTAATGATATCAGTATGTTTGGTTATGGTATAATCGTTGGGAAATATAACATTTATATAACAAACGCCCGCATAGTCAGGATATTCGCGGGCGCCGACAATGTTTCAGGTAATTACAGCCAGGAGAAGTTTTTTAACACGGTCGAGCTTTCCGATGTCCGTGGTATGAACATCCCTAAGCTTCCCTTCAAACTCGATCTTGAGCTTCAGAACGGCGGAAAAGTTACTTTTACGGGAATGCACAATGAAATCATGGCCCTGAATTTGTATATCGGAACAGCTATGGAACGTATGATCCCCGCGGTCACGTTTGAAGACCCGGATGAAAAATTTTTGTTTAAAGAAGAACGGATATTTTCTCGCGCCGCGTTTTGCTCCAAGGAGTTCTGGGAAGAGATATTCGGCGGCGTAAGCATGAACGCGAGGTTTTGCGTGACTAACAAGCGTCTGTTGTTATACCATATCGATCAGGTCTCGAGAATAAGCAGCGACGGCAAAGTTTTTAAATATTCGATTACCGCTCCCGTATTAAAGTGTATATGGCTGCCGCTATCCGGTATTGCTTCCGTGGCCGGAATAAAAAAGGGCCTGTCTCTTTCTGCGAGCCTGCATATCAAAAACTGCACGCCCGCGGGCTTCGTAAGCCGGTCGCCGGTTATCCCCGGGATAGATAACAAAGGAAGCGAGATCATGTATGATCCTTATTATATAGATAATACCAGCGGCGGTGCCGCCGTAGGCCTCTTAAAACTGTCTTGCCTGACCAAAAAGGAATGCCAGAAGGTAACCGGTATATTGAGAAGTATACTGCCTTATTAAGGTTTACAGGAATAAATAATGTGAACGCAGAACCATAACCATGCGCCTGCTGTTTGCCGAGACGGGTATAGCTGTTCATTTCTCCCAAGTTTTATTGTATAATAAGGAAAAAGCTAAGAGGTGAATATCTTATGGAATGCGATATCGGCGGGCTTCCTGTCTACTACGAGACCTGCGGGGAAGGCAGGCCGTTTCTGATGTTCCACGGCTTCGCGCCTGACCACAGGTCGATGTCCGGCTGCATGGAGCCCATATTCCGGGACAAGCCTGGTTATCAGAGGATATATATAGACCTGCCCGGTATGGGGCAGACGAAACGTGCGGGCTGGATACGCAACTCGAGTGATATGCTGCTTTTGGCGGAGGCGTTTATTGAAAACGTGATACCGGGGAAGAACTTTCTGCTGGCCGGAAATTCATACGGCGGCTACATCGCCCGCGGGCTCGTCCGCCATATGCCGCAGCGTATAGACGGATTGCTGCTCATATGCCCTATGATAATACCCGAGAGGGAAAAGAGGACGGTCCCGGCGCAAGCCGTACTGAAAAAGGACGAAATATTGCTCTCAAAGCTGTCCCCGGAAGATATAGAAGAATTTGAAGAGATCAGCGTGCTGCAGAGCGAGCGCATATACGAGCGCACTAAAAACGAAGTGCTCTCCGGCGTGAAGATAGCGGACATGGAGTTTCTGGAGAATTTGCGGGCTGCGGGCTACGGGTTTTCGTTTGACCCTGATGACTTGGGCGAACCGTTCTCAAAGCCTTCGCTTTTCCTGCACGGGCGGCAGGACAGCGCTGTGGGCTTCCAGGACGCGTGGCCGGTATTTTTGAAATATCCGCGAGCGACGTTCGCGGTGCTCGACTATGCGGGGCACAATCTGCAGATAGAGCAGGAAGGGCTGTTCGGTGCGCTGGTGAGCGAATGGCTGGAGAGGGTAGGATAACAAGGAAAAGATAATAAAGGGGCGGACGATGCGTCCGCCCTGTTTTTATATCCATTTCGGCAGTTCGCCGAAATAGCCGTAGAATTCTTCTTTGTTTGAGAGCATCACGTTATGGCCGGGGCCCGAAGCCTCGCGGGCTATGCAGTCGGGAATAAGCATTGTATTGCTTATAAAGGAAAAAACCTGTTGGTTTTTTTAACAGGTCATCCTACGCTTGGTTCTTTTGAATTCTCAAGGCTTCTGCATTCCCGACCGGAAGGCTCTTTGCTTCTGCGGCGCCTTTTTTCCAGCTTAAGAAGCCTTTTATCAGCTTCGATACAAGCCCGAAGATATACTTCATCAATCCTTTCAAGCCTGCAGTAAATATGCAATTCGTCTTTCATAAAATCCTCCTTAATGCAACGGCAAAAAAGACGTCATACCATCGCATGAAATATATTTTTTGTTAATCCCGGTGATCATCATCCTGGCTTCATCCCTCGCGTAAGAGCCGTAACCTAAAAAGCATAAAGGAAATACAGGCGGACAGCCTTAATACTTATCAGGTTTCCGGAATGCGGGAGAAACGATAAGTAAATCAACGGTCATCCTGAAAACTTTTTCGGAGTTTAGGAAAACCGAATGTAACGCAGGCCGTCGTTAAATAAAACGCGCGGTACTTTTTAATATTCAAGACGATTCACCGAAAACAGAGCACTTCCTTGAACAGGTAAGCGCAAAGAAGCTTTACCGTAAGGTTATGGCATGTGCTTTTAAAACTGTATCAGAACGTATAAAGTTTGGGCTAAAATCATAGTTATTACCCCCCTTGAAGGCAGCAGCCGTTTCAGCCGCAGACTGCAACCCGTATTATACATATGCAGGCATATGTTGTCAATAAGCATTTTTATATTATTTTAACAAAATAAATATTTCTGTCTTTTTATTGCACATTGTGGAAGGCTGTGATAGAATACGAATAGGAACATATGTTCTACGGGCTTATGAAGCCCTAAAGTTTTGGGTAAAAAGATGGAGGATGTTACTATGGGCGAAATCATGGCGTATTGCGGGCTGCTGTGCAGCGATTGTCCGGCTTATAAGGCGACCGTGGCCGACAGCATGGCATTGCGCAAAGAGGCTGCGGAACGGTGGAGCGAGATGTTTAAAACGACTATAAAACCGGAGGAAATCAACTGCCGCGGGTGCGATTCGAACGTATTGTTCAGTCACTGCAAAGTTTGCGAGATAAGGGCCTGCGCTAAGGAAAAGGCGGTGGAAGACTGCGGAAAGTGCGGGTCGTTCGCGTGCGCCAAAGTCGAGGGCGTATTAAAATTTGACGACTCGGCAAGGCAAAGGCTGAGCCGGAAATAAAGCGCAGGCTAAAAAGCAGGCTACCGATGGCCTGTTTTTTATTCCCGGCAAAGATCAGGAGTACGCCGATCTGTCCGAATAAAATGCTTTAGGCTGATCCGGCGCTGTAATTAAATTAGCATTTTCTTAGTTTTAGCTCCCGATTTTTGTTTATATATTATAAGTAAGCATTTATAGCAGAAAAGAATAAATGAGCTTTTTATGTGAAACTAAAGCCCCGCATATGGGCATTGGGATATCCGCAGCCTTGGACTTTATTGCATAGCAGGGTTCGCTGTGATAAAATACAAAAGAGCTTATACTTTCTGCGGTCATATTCGGAGGGAGTTCTACATGGATGAAATGATGGCGTACTGCGGGGTTCTGTGCAGCCAGTGCTGGGCGTATAAGGCGACCGTGGCGGACGATATGGAATTGCGCGAGAGGACGGCTACGCAATGGAGCAAAGCTTACGGCATTGAGATAAAACCCGAGGATATCAACTGCAACGGGTGCAGGTCGGATCTGCTGTTTTCCCGCTGCAACTTCTGCGAGATAAGGAATTGCGCAACCGCCAAGGGAGTTGCGGATTGCGGACAGTGCAAGGAGTTCGTGTGCGCCAAGGTGGACGAAGTATTGAAATACGACGCCGGCGCGACGGAGAGGCTGAGCAAGAGCAAAAAATAAGAAGAACGATATATGCAGGCTCAAAGGGCCTGCTTTTTTGTTGGCAAATAGAAATGAAATGCAGTGAGATAAATCTGTGAACTTTCAGTCATTTCATTCTCTCAGGATGACAGGAGAGAGACCGCGGGGGAGATCATCTATTGCCCGCTGCATAATAAGAGTCAATAGAAAAGCTGTTGCATGGCTCGAACTAAATGACAAACCAGACTCAAAAGCCCCTTATTAAAGGGGGCTGATTGGGGGCTTCGAACCATCCGCCGGAACAAACGGAACGACTTGGGTCGCTCCCTACATTGATTATTCACTGGGCAGAAGGATTGACAGATAGGGTCGGCACGCGGGCGGACGCAGAGGCTCGCCCCTACAATTTACGCCCCGGCTGACGTAATGCTGGGGAGGTTCGTTCGCTACCGTGTTAATGCTTATACTATTCCAAAAAACGACTTCGTAAACGCGATAACCAGCGGCAGCGTAAAAGTGCAGAAAACCGTCGTCATAAACACTACCTGCGCGGCGAACTCCGGCTCGTTGCCAAATTCCTGCGCTATTATGGCGGAGTTGACGGCAGTAGGTGTGGAGATGCCTATGACAAGCGCCGCGCCGAGCACGCCTTTTATGCCGAGCAGCATCACTATGGCAAATCCGGTTATCGGCGCTATGATTACTTTTATCGCGCTTACTATCATCACTTTCCCCAGCCCTTTGCCAAGCCTTGTTTCGGCGAGCTGTACGCCGAGGTTCGTAAGCGCGATCGCGATAAACGCGTCGGAAAGCGTATTAAGAGGTATCATAAGCGTTTCGGGAACAGTGACGCTGCACAGCTTAAATATTACGACGAGCAGCACCGCGTATATCGAAGGCATCTTTATCATGTTGAGCAGAGCGCGTTTGCGCGATGAGTTGCTCGAAGACGCCCAGAATACGCCGAATGTGCTCGACGTTATGTTTTGCATAACGATTATGAATATCTGCGATGTATTGGCAATGGAACTGCTGTAATCGTCGGGAAATGTGTATTTGATAAGCGGCAAGCCGTAATTGCCGGTGTTTATAAGCACAAGCGAATTAGTAAACGCGCTGCGCATGCTTTTGCTAAAGCGCATCAGCGCTGAGACGAGCAGCGCGAAGAGATACATGCAAACCTGAAGTATTATTATATACGGTACGACCTGCGCGAAAAAATCCCATGTTATTTTCATTTCATACAGCTTGACGAAAACTATAACGGGCACGAGGCAATACATATTCAGCTTCGTAAAAGTCCTTAAGTCGAGCTTGAATATCTTCTGCAGCCCGTACACCACGGCGATGAGCAGTATTATAGGAAGGGATATATTTTCGATTATATTAAGCATGTCTGCCATTTGGCGCTCCATTAATTTTCCGGAATCCCGGTGACTTTGACTATTATAACAGATTAAAACCATAAGCGGACATATATTTTCAGTTAAAGTAAGCATAAGGGATTTATTTATTTTGCGTGTATCAGCGTTTCCTGCTTTTTCAGTGTTTTATTTATCAATTTTTGTATTATAATTTAAAATAATGCTAAATACTGTTTACAAATTATACTGGCTTAATGTATAATTGCGTCTATACACTGTTTGGTCTAATCAGGCCGTATTCATACCTTTTTCAAACCCCTCGGCTCTGCGGATAATATATTTCCTGGGAGAGCAATATGAACAAAAAGAGCATTATTGCGGTTATAACCGCATGCATAATGTTACTGCTGTTAATTATACCCGCGGGAACGGCGTTTGCAGCCGACGTTTCGGATATGGACTTCATAACCAGTGTGCAGCTTACCGAGAGGGACGGCGACCCGTTCGGCGCAAGCATCGCTAAAAACGCGCAATTGCGGCTTGAGTACGAATATCAGATACCAAACACATACCCCGTGCACACAGACGATACATTTACTATGCAGATACCCACCGAAATAGCTGTAACCGCCCCGGGCGCCTTTTCACTGACGGACGATACATCGGGAGATATCATCGGCAACGGAACGATCGCAATGGACGGTACGCTCGTTATAACGTTCACGAGCTTCGTTGAAACCTACTCCAATATACACGGGAACTTTTGGTTCGACCTCGCGTTCGACGAGGATGACATAGGTAATGAAAACCCAGTGGCCATAACGTTCAGCGTAGGGGCTACGACGCCCCCATATGTTATCGAGGTCGAATTCGAACAGCCGGCGCCGGTCCCTGCGACCGTAACGAAATCGGGCAGTTATAACGCCTCGACAAAGCAGGTGACGTGGACATTAAACGTGGGGCCGAGCGACGTTACCGCGACAAACGTGATCGTGACGGACGTAATACCCGCTGGGCAGACGTACGTCGACGGCTCGCTTACTGTTAACGGAGGCGCTCCCGATCCCATGGCATTTACGTATGACGCCGGAACGGGGACACTTACATATACGCTAGGCGACATTACCGCGCCGCAGACGCTTGTTTTCAGGACGCTTGTAGACGATTCGGTGTTTGATCCTGCCTATGAAGGGACAACGGTGACCCTGCACAACCAGGCGGCGCTGAACCAGGACGGCCAACCCGAAGTTTTATCCAACGACGCGACGGTAACTACGGCGATAGATTATATACGAAAAGCGGGAACTTACAACGGCCCGAACAGAAGGATAACGTGGACTATCACGGTAGACAATAATTATGTGGAATTAAACAACGCGACAGTGACTGACGTTATTCCCGACGGGCTTACGATCGATACGGATTCGGTATACCGGGATACCACGATTCATCTTGTGCGCGATGTCGACTTCACTTACGACGATGCATCCCGTACATTTACGTACTCGTTTCCGGACACAATAAACTCCCCGCATACCATATCGTTTTATACGTACGTAACAGACCCCACAGTATATGATCACAGCGGGACTACGAATTATATAAATACCGCGGAGATAGTGTGGGACGGTGTTACCGACGGCCCGGGGGGAACAAGCAACCCTGTAGGCGCTGTGTCGACCCTGATAGACAAGCAGGGCGTCGCGGCCTTATATAACGACGCGACGGGCGAGCTGACATGGAGGATATACGTAAACAGGAACAATATAACTATAAACAACTGCGTAGTGACCGACGTGATGCCTGCGGGGCTTGAATTCGTGGACGGCAGCGTTACGATAGGAGGCGCCGCCGCGGATCCCGCAGACTATACGTATATAGGAAATACCTTTACTTATTATTTCGGGAATATAACCGCTCAGCAGTACATAGAATTCAGGACGCGGATAACGGATGTGAACTTTTACAAAAACAACGCGACAAGGACATTCTCCAACACGGCGACCGTTACCGGAGATGGCATAGACCCGACACCGGATAATGGCACCCAGAATGTAACAAGCCAGATCATCGCAAAATCGTGCACCGGTTACGATTATACGACAAGGCAATTCACATGGCAGATAGTCGTCAACCGTAACGAAAACGAGATGACGAACGCGATAGTGACCGACGATATAAGTCTGGCTGTTATCGGCGGCGTTACGTACAGCCAGCGTTTTGTGCCGGGCTCGGTTATGCTCGACGGCGTTTCCATATCTCCTCCGGCTTATACTTATACGGATACGCCCGGAGACCCGAACAGGACGGGAACGCTTGAACTTAACCTTGGAAACATTAACACGCAGCATACAATAACGTTTAATACAGTGATAGACGACCTTTCGGTGTTCGCTACGAACGGGGACAGGACGTTCAGCAACACGGCGAGGCTCGTACACCTGGAGCTGCCGGGAGGCGCTACGGGCACAAACAGTCGAACAGTCCATAACACCGTTATAAGCAAGTCGGGAAGCTATACAAGCGGGAACAGGTATATAGACTGGGAGGTAATACTCAATACAAACACTATAGACCTGCTCGAAGACGCGGATATAACGGACGTATTGCAGGAAGGGCTCGTTCTCGATACCAACACCATAAGGCTGTTCCACATGACGGTGAACCCCGACGGCTCGCTCACAGACGGCAGCGAAGTGGATCTTTCCCCGGCAAATGTGGAATACGATATTGCCACGAGAACGCTTACGTTCCACATACCCGCACCGGTAAGCGGGGCTTATAAGCTCACGATGCGTACAAACGTGACCGTAGAGAGAACGTATACGAACTCGGCTTCTTTCTCGGGAACCGGCACAAACCAGACAGGCACGACGGGGGGGATAGTGGTAGCTTGGGCAGGCTCGGGCAGCTCGGGAACGGGCGAAACAGGCAGTATAAGGGTATACAAGGTGGATAGAGACAATAATTCGATACATCTCGAGGGCTGCGAATTCGAACTGATCGACAGGTACGGAAACGTAATAAACAGAGGGACGACCGGGATTGACGGATACACGCTTTTCAATATGCTCAGGTTCGGCGTGAACTATACAGTTAGGGAAGTAACGCCGCCCGAAGGGTATCTTATCAGCGATGAATTGTATACGTTCAGTATAGGCAGCGAAGATGAAACGGTGGACATAGAGTACAATTATTCGGACGAAGCCATAATGGGCTCGATAACTCTCACAAAATACGATTTCGATATGGAACCTGTGCCGGGCACGGGGTTCACGCTGTACAACGAGCTCGGCAGCGCCGTTATGACCGCTCTCAGCGGAGCCGACGGAGCGGTGCATTTCGAGAACGTCCCGTACGGCGAGTATACAGTAAGGGAGACGGCGCCCGCGCCGGGATATTACGGATCGGGCGATGTGCTTACGGCGTCGGTAATAGTGGACGGGGAAATGGTGATCACTACGCCCGCATTCATTCAAAACGAGGCTTTCCTCTCAAGAGTCAGGATGCTCAAATACGCGAGCGATTCGGTCACGCCTTTAGGGGGAGCCCGATTCGGGCTCTACCGGTCGACCGATACCTCTTTCAGCAGCCCCGTGGC
This sequence comes from uncultured Christensenellaceae bacterium, assembly GCA_964510055.1. Lineage (GTDB taxonomy): Bacteria > Bacillota > Clostridia > Christensenellales > SZUA-584 > DTFZ01. Next base: position 27,233 of record CAZDZY010000014.1, on the reverse strand, counting down.
CACCGATATTTCGACGTCTGACGGAGAGGTGCTGTTCGTGAATATAAAATACGGCGATTATGTGATACGCGAGATATCCGCGCCTCCCGGGTACGCGGTTTCGCGGGTAACGGTGCCGGTGCAGGTAAGGGCAGACGGGGTGACCGTGAACGCCGGGACGTTCACCGACAGGAGAAGGCCGCCGGAAGACTCCCCCGATACCGGCGACAGCATACTGCTTTACGGAGGCATTTTCATTGCGTGTATTGCGGGTTTAATTGTGATCGCGATAAAGAGGAACCATAAAAAAGCTGCGAGGACTGTTGGAGCGGTAATAGACCGGAGAAAATCGGAGCAGTGAAGGCGGAGCTTAAAAAGTTATGGAGCCGGCTAAAGCCCGGCGGTAAAGAAGTAAAGCCTGACGGCTGGCGTAGGTTTTATATTAACACACTGGTTCCGCTGTTTGAAGACCCATGGCGCTGGCTTAAATTCGTTATAGGCATACCGCTTTTACTGGGGATCGGTTTTTGCGGAGCCGCTATAGCCGATTACTTCATAAGCGGGGCTATCGACATACAGTCGATAGAGGATGTAAAAACAGTTTATTACGATGCGGCATCGCCGGACGCGAGGCAGGGGGGAGAGGCAGCCATAGTCTCCGGCGTACCCGAAACAAGTAAAGCCGACGACGGCGCGATGAGGGCATATCTGGCTCTGACAGATGTTAACCCTGAAGCGGTCGGGTGGCTCAGTATTCCGGGCACTCAAATAGATTATCCCGTGGCTCAGGGGGAAGACAACAGATATTACTTAAAGCATAGCTTTCAAAAGAAGAAATCGGTTCATGCCTGCATATTCCTTGATTGGCGAAACGAACCGGAAGATTTAAGTTATGTCATTTACGGGCACGACATGAAGGACAAGACGTTTTTCGGGAGCCTGCAGGATTATCATGACGAGCAATTCTGCAGGGAACACCAGACGATAGAGCTCAACCTTTTGGGCGAAACGATACTGTGGAAAATATTTTCGGTGCGCATTACTGACGACACGGCAGTGCCCGTGATGTTCGGAAGTTTTGACGAGTATACGAAATATATCGAGGGAGCCGCTGAATCGTCAGAATTCGATCTGGGCCTTGATGTTGACAGCAACGATACGATATTAACGCTCTCGACGTGCGGCAGCGGCAATTCGAGGCTGCTCGTGCAGGCGGTAAGGGTGAGTTAGGCGGCGGTGAAGTAAAGCGGGAGATGACGACCCTTCCCGTCTGCATCGGCGGCGATCGTTTTATGTCCAAAACACTTTTCCTCATATAAAATTCATTATTAGTTGATTTTTAAAGGCCGGCCGGCGAGGCAGCATTATTTTCGTTCAAGAATTTTGCCTTGATAGAGGATTTCCGCAATGTTATAATCGACCCAATGGAGGTAACACATGAAAAAAGCTTTACTTTTAATATTATGCGTTGTTTGCTTAAGCGGCTGCGATATCATACAACTCCAGCCGAATAAAACAACCGAGCCGATACCCACAACCAGTATCCCGTTTCAAATGGACTTTAAAGATTTTAAAATAGCATTGGCCGATTATTCGGTTATTCAAAAACTAGATTCGATAGGGTACACGTCTAGTATCGATTTTAAACTTGAATTTGATAAATCCTTGTCCGAACGCGACATAAGATGGATACTTAAAGACGACCTGAAAGGGTATTATTCTGTTAAAGGCAAAGAAGGCAAATTGGATATATGCGGCGATCTGGGCGCGTACGGTATTTCCGGGGCGGACATAGACCCGGGTTATACGATCCGCGGCAATATAGTTTATTATAACGCGCAGATACAGTATCAGGGCAGATATTCTGTTGAGAACGCCGAGTTAAGACTAAGTTTCAGCTACGAGGCAAACGATACTCCGGCGACGTCTCTTTTTACCTCCGTTATTACTCCCGAAAGGATGAAAAAAACCGACGATAAAGGCTACGTGACCACAGGTGAGTCGGCTCAGAAGTATATAGACGAAAAAGACTCGTTGGTAAAATGACCGGCCGGATAAATAAGAATATATAATAATAAAACGGGCGGAGATAAACTCCGCCCTGCGTTTTTATGAGTATCGCGGGACATCTCAGCTTTTTTGCCCGGCGTCCGTGCCGCCGCAGTTTCCGCAGCCGCAGCCGCGGCTGTTTTCGCCGGACGACAGGGTAAATATCTTCATAAGTATGCCGGCGATAGGCACGGCGAAGAACACGAGCAGGCCTATGAGCCACTTTTGATATACAAGGCCGAGATACAGGTACGCCGCTATGGAGAGCAGCCAGACTATACTCGTTACTGCGCTGACTACGTTTCCTTTTATTATAATATTGGTAAGCATCGACGCGACAGGTATGGCGAAAAACACCATCCATCCCGGGTGCCACGCATTTTCTGTAAACCCGATTAAAAGGAACGCTGCTACGGCGAGGACAGAGACAAGCCCGACTATCGAGCCCGCGAGCGCATTTCTGTTTTGATCAGACATATCAACCTCCAAAATATGTGTATTATGACGGTATCATTATATGGGATTCTATGCTATAAAACAACAAGAATTATAGGTTGAGTTTCTCATTGCCTGAAGGTAAAGCGATTAATGGATAAAGCAGGCGCTCGCTGTTTTGAAACAGCGTAAACAGCGAGGTTAAAAGCGCGTCATTTAAACTTATGTTTTACCATCACACTTTTCCAAAAACTCCGCCGTTTCAGGATCGCTGAACTTCTCGAGAGGTATTTGCAGAATTTCTTTGGTCTTCAGTTCTTCCAAAGCCGCTTTATATTTTTTCTGCTGACGGATGATAAGAAATGCGAAAATTGCCGCCAATATCATGAATACGATGCAAGCGGCTAACGGAGAGATTGTCTTTATCATAATGCGATCGGCAGTGCTCGTAAATACTCTGCCCAGGAATTGAGAGTTTGAAAGCGAGCTGTCAGTTTGATACTTGTCGATATAATCCTGCAGTATGATCCCGGCTTCTTCATCGAAGACCCCGGCGGCCAGCGTACCGCACTCATAGCAGTACATATAACTGTTCGCCGTATAGACATATACGAAAAGCAGGTGCACCTGATCGGTAAACAGCTCGCTGTAAAGGCTTTTCGCAAACGCCTTAAGTTCAGTACGATCAGTGGAGGCGGAACCGTTGATACTGTCGGTAATATATACGTAGGGCAATATGCCCGTTTGTTCATAAAAGTCTTTTAGCCCGGAACTTACTATCGATTTATAATCGAGCCATCCGGTCTCGTCGGAAATATAATCTTCATAGTTATAGAAGTTAATATCATTCGCCGTACGGATGAAAAGCGGCTTGCGGCTGCGGGTGGACAAAGCGGCCTCGCCATAAGAGGCGAATGCTCCCAGAGTTACCAGTGCCCAGAAACCCAAAACTACAACGGCGGTTATAGTAAGCCAACGCTTTCTTATCAGCCGATATGAGGGCGCAGAAACAGACTGATACGGGTTGCCCTGCCCACTGCCGCCGTAATTTTGAATAACGTCATTTCCGCTCACGATTACCCTTCTTTCTGTATTCCGGCTTTTGCTCTCTGGTAGATGCAGTCAATTTGAATATTCTTATTTTGTCATATTATATTACGAATATATCCCATACGCCGCTAATTGTAAACAGCGGCGACGGGGATGGGTCGGCGTTTTCCGCCCACCCCGAGGTGTGGGCGGAGTCGCTGCGCTGTCTTCTGTTTTCTCCTATGTTTAGCTTACACTATGAACGTATAGGATTCGAACAAAAAACATATTTTGCGGATAATGATAGAAGCAATTGAAAAACTATAGTTGCGAATATATACTTCAAAAAATGCGCCACGCGCATACAAAACGGGCCTTCCAGTACTTTTGCTTGTAGCTTGTTTCTTTTACGCAATCGTTTACAGCGTGTATCATGAGCGTATCCGAAGAGGCTATACCCGCGTGGCCGCGCGTGCTGTCGAGGCCCTCGATATGGAATATCACTATGTCTCCGGGCTTTATCGCGTCTATCGAAGTTATTTTTATGGGGGCCGGCTTCATATATTTATCGGCAGAGCGCCACCTGTAAGGCGTAAGATAGCCGAACCTGTAACCCTCTATGTGGTTTAAAACCCAATAGACGAGACCCGTACAGTCGAAAGAGTCAGGCCCTTTCGCACCGTGTACATACGGGCAGCCTATCTTTGAGCGCGCGAGCGCCAGCATCTCTTTTACCCTTTCGCTCGACTCGGAGGGAGTGCCGACCCCGCCCGTAACAGGCGCTTTTGCTTTAACACAATTCCCGCTTCTTAAGCGATCCAGTGTTTGTTTTCCTACTTTACCGTCGCTGGTTAGTCTGTTATTCTTCTGAAAGATCCGGACGGCGGTTTCGGTTACCGTGCCATAATACCCGGTCGTCGACGAACTCTTCAGGTAGTTTGCATCTACAAGATACTCCTGTACGCTTTTCACCGTATTTCCCGAATCCCCTATAGTAAAAACGTTTTGCTTGGCGCTGCCGGAATCTAAAAGCTCGCGCGTGGCGGGGCCGAGATAGCCGTCGGCAACCAGGCCGTTCTTATCCTGGAACATTTTTACCGCCGCCATTGTATCGCTGCCGTATTTTCCGTCCGGCTCTGTTGTAAGATAAGCGAGGTTTAATAGCTTTTCCTGGTACTTTCTGACCACATCGTTACTATCGCCGGAAGAGAGTATGTTGGCTTTCGCGTCCGGGCTGGAGAGCTTCTCAAAAGTCCCGGCGTTTACCATGCCGTCCGCTTCAAGCCCGTTGGTCGTCTGGAATTCTTTCACCGCGTCCTGCGTATCCGTACCGAAATGTCCGGTCACCGATCCTTTATCGGAGAAGTAGCCCATCTGGTACAGCCTTTCCTGCACCTGGGTCACGTCGCTTCCTTCGTCTTCGATTTTAAGGATGTAGCTTTCAGCGCTTTCCGACATTATAGCGCTGTAAAGCGGATCGTCTATAACGCCCGTCTGCTCATTTCCCAGCTGGCGCTGAAAATGTTTAACGGCCTCGAGGGTAGCCGGGCCGAAGTAGTCGGTAGGCTCAGCCGGGCCTAAGTATCCCAGATCCATCAAACGTTCCTGCACCGTCACTATATTTGGGTCGTAATCGCCCTCTATAAGGTGAACGGGCGCAGGCGCGGGAGAAGTGTACACAAAAGTGTTATCAGGTGAATTTGAAGGACCCGCCTGCCCTGAAAAAACGGGACTTATCGCAACGGGTATTATTACGGCAGCCAGAATAACGAGCGCCGCTGCTGCCGCGGCAGCTATCGTCCGTTTGTTACCTTTTTTGATCTGCTCAAAAATACGCCTGAAAAAAGAACCGATTCCATCAGCGGCCTTTAAAAAACGGTTTGCTTTTTTTAACTTTCTTGTTTTCAAATGCGTTCGCCGGTTAAGCTTTTGTGTCATAGTCCTCTCCTGAAAACACAATTCACCAAACCCACCAATACTGCCCCCAAAAAAAGCTTTGTTTTTATATACCGTAAAGATAAGACTTTATATGTATCCATTATACACCAGATTTAAATTGTTTAAAATACTTTCAGCGATTAACCTAAGTAATTTTCCCGTATTTGTCCCCTGCCGAATACAGCGCTCAGCGGTATGGTTATTAACAATAGGATCAGGAAAAAATACGGGCTACGCTTTTCCATTCCGCGTCGGCGCAGTGTTTGTGTATTTGCTTTAAAATAAGCTCCGAGCCCGAACCGAAGTAGAACGACGGATAGATCTTTATGGTTTTACCTGCTCCATATAATCTGATATCGGTAGGCTGAAGAGGGTTAGAGCGTACTGTTTTTATATCTTTCCAGTAAAGCTGCTTTTTAACGCCGAGCATATTCCTTTGAATTATTTTTTCATTGTCCAGATAATACCGCAGCACGAAAGAGAATGCAAATAAAGGAGCTCCAAGAGCCGCAATAAAAGCTATGGCGCATATGGCTGATATTACGTTTTGCCGGTCTCTGGTGATAAGAACGATTAGAACAGTTACGGTCATTATGATCACGCCGATGACTGCGAATATACCGAAGAACCTTACAGGCCTTACGGTAGTGACCCCGCCCGTTGTACTATAAATTTTTGGATTAACTGCTGTTCCGGTGTTTACAAGAAGGTTATTTTGCTGTTCCATATTATCCTCCTTTATTTATATCAGCTTTTTTGTATAAAGAGGCACGTACGTAAGCTTACCGTCAATCCTTGTACTCTCGAACAGAATAATCCCGCCCACCGTAAACTTTTGGCTGCCGTGCGGTATATCAGCGATATCGCAGCCGGGATTCTGCCTGAACTCTCGCACGAGCGTTATGTGCGCCTTGAAATTCCTTGATTCTTTCGGGAAGCCTATGGCTTCGAGCGCGTCTTCAAGCTTTCCGGCGAGGGCAAGCAGGGGCCCCAGGTTCCCTCCGATTTCGGCGGATACTATGCCGTTTTTGTTGAAAACTTTTGCACCGCGCAGTTCAAGTGTAAAAGGTTCCGCTTTTACATCAGCCATCGCGCCCGATATCTCCCTGACCCTCGCGGGCGGAGTTTCGCCTAAGAATTTCAGCGTCAGGTGCAGGTTATCTCTGTGAGTAAAGTTGCCCCTGCCGTATTTTTTAAGTTCTTCCTGAAGGGCGGAAAGATAATCTTCGCAGCAGGTTTTTATACCGATAAATAAACGCATAAGCAATACTCCTGTACTGATATGATACCATAATTGACGCTTCAAAGGAATCCGGACAGTTTTATGATATTACGCAGCAGGCCGCCTGCCGGCGGCCTGTTAAAGAATTTACATGTATTTCTACAAATTGTTGTAGAATGCCAGACTTTATTGTGTTATAATCCTCGCATTAATGATTTTAGAAATTTTTGGAGGTGAAACAATTGGCGAAATCAATAGAAGTCCATGGGCTCGTTAAGAAGTACGGCGACGTGCTGGCCGTGGACGGGATATCGTTCGACGTCGATGAAGGCACGCTTTTCGCGTTCCTGGGGCCTAACGGCGCCGGCAAATCGAGCACCATCAACTCCATATGTACGACAGCAGAGATCACCGGCGGTAAAGTGACTGTAGCGGGTTTCGATTCGGCGACTGAAGGCTCGAAGGTAAGAGGCTGCATAGGCACGGTGTTTCAGGAATCCGTGCTTGACGACCTTATGACAGTACGTGAAAATCTCGAAACCAGAGCGATGCTTTACGGCATGGCGCATAGCGAGATAAAGAAACGGATAAAGGAAGTAGCCGAGGCGGTTTCCGTGGCGGATATATTAGGCAGGCGGTACGGCAAACTCTCGGGCGGGCAGAGAAGGCGCGCGGACATAGCGCGCGGCCTTATACACAGGCCTAAAGTCCTGTTCCTCGACGAACCGACGACCGGCCTTGACCCGCAGACAAGGCTGCGCGTGTGGGATACTGTCACCGGCCTGCAAAAGAAGACGGGAATGACAGTATTCATGACTACGCATTACATGGAAGAGGCGGCGGGCGCCGACAAGGTAGCCATAATCGATAAAGGAAAGATCGCCGCCATAGGCACGCCCGAAGAACTGCGGCTCAAATACAGCAGCGATTATTTAAGGATACAGCCAAAGGACTTGGGCGCGCTTAAAAAGGCGCTTGAGAGCTTGAAAGCAAAGTACGAGACCGACCGCGAGCTTATCGTGGTAAAGTGCGGCTCGAGCATGGAAGCGCTCGCGCTGCTCAAAAAGATAGAGCAGCACGTGTTCCAATTCGAGGTCGTACGGGGAAATATGGACGACGTATTCATGGCTGTCACCGGCCACGCGATACGCGAAGGAGGGGAATCATGAGAACGGTAATGAGCCTCGTAACACGGAACTTAAAGCTGTTTTTCAGGGATAAAGCTTCGGTATTTTTCTCGCTCCTTTCCGTAATAATCATAATCGCCCTGTATGCGCTTTTCCTTGGAAAAATACAAGTGGATGAACTAAAGAGCACGACGGGGAGCTTAATACCTGAGGCGAAGATGGCGTGGCTGGTAAACTCGTGGATATTTGCGGGTATACTCGCGGTAAGCACGGTCACGGTAAGCCTCGGCGCTTACGGCACTATGGTGGATGACGTGCACAGGGGAAGAGTGAAGGATTTCTTCGTATCTCCGATAAAGCGGGCGCAGCTCGTCGGGGGATATATGATATCTTCGGCGGTGATCTCATTCATAATGAACCTTGTGGCGCTCATCATAGCCGAAGCGTATATAGTGTTTTCTGGTGGGGAACTGCTCGCACCACTGCAGGTCATAGAAACTATCGGCATACTGATACTGTCCATATTCTCGTTTTCGTCGTTCGTATGCTTCATAACGAGTTATATTAAAACAGTAAATGCATTTGCAACTTTAAGCACCATACTGGGCACGATGATAGGCTTCCTGACGGGCATATACGTCCCCGTCGGCATATTGCCGGGCGCTATAGTGACGGTGATGAAGTTTATACCGTTCACGTACAGCGCTGTATGGCTGAGGCAGATATTTACGGCAGCGCCGATGGAGCAGGTCTTCGCGCATGCTCCGGCGCAATATGCAAATAATTATGCAGACACATTCGGCATTAACCTGTATTTCGGCAGTACCACCGTTACCCCATGGATGATGGCGCTCATAATAGCCGGCTCGGGAATATTGTTCTTCCTGCTTTCTATATGGCGGCTGTCGAGAAGAAGCTGGATAACCAAATGACCTCGCGGCCGGGAACAAAGTTTCCGGCCAATTTTATATTTAACTAAAACGTAACACGGATCATAGTGTACCGGAATGGAAAAAAGTGATACAATCGATTCGGGTAAAAAGTCATTTTGTTATTCGGGATATTATAGCAGAATCAAATATTATTTGTTGAGAAAGAGGATCGTTATGTCTAAGATCGATTTGGTAGGACAGGAAATGATGAAGGCGTTAAAGAAGGGCGATATGAAGCGCAAGGAAGCCCTTTCGCTGCTGCTCTCCGCTCTAAAATCGAAGAGGATCGATAAACGCGAAGACCTTACCGAAGACGAGGAGAACGCGGTCGTTTATAAAGAGATCAAAGAGGCGCAGGAAGCCATAGACACCTCTCCCGCAGACAGGGAGGATATCATCGAAGAGCATAAATTCATGATCGGCGTATATTCGGAATTCGCGCCGCAGAGGATGGGCGAAGGCGAAATAAAGAAAGCCGTTGTCGAGGTCATCCGGCAATTGGGTATCGATAAACCGTCGCCTCAGGACAAAGGGAAAATAATGAAATCGCTGATGCCGGTCTTGAAAGGCAAGGCTGACGGCGGGCTCATCAATAAGGTTGTCGATGAATCGATCAAAGGATAAGAGGTTTGGAGCATCCTGAACGAAAAAGGATAAGGCTCAAAGATTATTTTATAACGATATGCGCGTTGGATCGCAAATACATATTTGGTCATATTGTAGGGTCGGACGCCCCTGTCCGACCGGGTAATATTGATTTGTCCTCAGTAGGAAATATTGTACACGAATGTTGGAATAACATAAATAAAACATACCAAAACGTTCAGGCAGGCAAATTCGTTATTATGCCAAATCATTTTCATGGAATAATAATGATAACAAACGAAAACAAGAATGAAGATTTAGTGGATGGACAGAGGCGATCCTCTGTTCGTAATAGTCGCCTGCCTTCACTGCCGTTCGGCATTCTTCTTTACTCACAGAGCCTCCGAGTCGCTTGATCGCCCACTGGGCGCGCTCGTCTCCGGCTCCATCCCTACAAAAGATCATACAAGGATTCAAATCTATAACAACCAGACGTTGTTTCCCGATTGGATACAATATTTTATGGCAGCACTCCTTTTACGACCATATAATTCGCAGCGAACAGGAATACCTCAAAATATGGGAATACATCGATTCCAATCCGCTCAAATGGGAGGAAGACGAATACTATATAAGCTGATTTTAGGTTCATTCTTTCCCATGATGAGCAGAGCCGGACACCCCTGTCCCAACCGCAGCGTTTATGAATCGATTGTTTTCAGGCAGTGTATCAGGTCAATTTTGTGCTGGTATATCAATAATCTGCAGACAAATAATTGCATGACTATGTCAACAATATCCATATCAATATTACCGGATGGAATATATACTCTCTATAATACGTATACGCTGACATCGATGCGATCCATTGTTAAGGAAGGCGGCCGTTTATGGAGAAAAAGAGGCTTCTTTATATCGATAACATCCGGCTTTTGGTTATCATTCTCGTGGTGGTATATCACATCGCAATTACTTACAGCGGCCCAAGCAGCTGGTACTATACGGATGTAAGACCTTTAAGCTTTGCGGAAGGGGCGTTTTTCGGGTTTTTCCAAAGCTTCGCGCAGGCGTTCTTTATGGGGCTGCTTTTCCTCATAGCAGGGTATTTCGTTCCGGGGGCTTACGATAAGAAAGGATTCGCAAGGTTTATTCTTGACCGTGCGGTAAGGCTGGGCGTTCCGTCGCTCATCTATATATTCGCCGTCGACCCGTTTATCGAGTGCGTGATACTCGGCAGGCACGAAACGGGACAGGGTTTCTTCTCATACTGGGCGGATAACATAACGAACGGCCATTTTTTGAGCGGCAGCGGGCCTCTCTGGTTCGCCATAGCGCTGCTGTTCTTTTCCGTGGTATACGCGCTGTTCCGGCTGGCCGCGGGGAACAGGGGAAAGGTATCGCGTATGAAAATAAACGCCGGCTTAAAAAGCCTTGGTTTGCTTATTCTTATCATAGCGGCATTGGCCTTCGTTATAAGGATATTCTTCCCCATAGTCACGGTGTTTTTCAATATGATGGTATGTTACTTCGCTCAATATATAGTGCTGTTCATCGTTGGGATATTCGCTTACAGGCACGACCTGTTTTCAAAGCTTAGCTACAAACTCGGGATAAGGCTGCTGTGCTGGGCGCCGCTATGGGGCTTTGGCGGCTGGGGCGCGATGATGCTCGCGTGCCAGATATTCTTCGGCGGCAACTACGCCGTATATAACGGCGGCCTTACGTGGCAAAGCGCGGTCTTCGCGCTTTGGGAATCGTTTACTGCGGTCGCTATGGACATAGGGCTCATAGCGCTTTTCCGGGAGAAGTTCAACGGCCAGCGGAAGCTGGCAAAGGAACTCTCAGGCAGCGCCTTTGCCGTCTACGTGTTCCACACGCCTATAATTATAGCGGCGGCGCTCCTGTTCGCGCCGATAGGGTGGCCTCCATTTTTCAAATTCGCGGCGATGTCGGCAATATGCGTGCCTGCCTGCTTCGCCGCGGCCTTTTCTTTAAGAAGGATACCGCTGCTTAAAAGGGTTATGTAGCTATTCCCACCTGTCATAATGCAGCGCTTCTCTCACGCCTACTTCTTTCTGCGGTATTACAAACGCGCCCGGAGACTTATAACCAAAAGGCAGGAGCACGGCTATCTCGAGTTCCTGCGGCATTCCGAGCACTTCTTTCATTGCCGCGGTGTTGTCGGGCACCATAGTCGTGCCGAAAACGCCGTCCTCAGCGAGGCTGAGAAGGATATTTTCAATGCACATCCATACGGCGGCGTGACAATTCTGGTCCGCGGGCGTCCGGCTGTCCGCAAACGCCTTTTTAGGTTTATACGATACGATAAGCAATTCGGGAGCGTCCTTTATCATCCTGTTCTGCTTTGGTATGGCGTCCATGTACATCTGCTGCGCAAGCTGCTCATATTCCTTCTTAAGGGTCTCTTTGAACTTCTCCGAGACTTCGTCTTTCATACCCTCCGCCGCTATCAGGCCGAGCCGCAGTTCCGGGTCTCTTACTAATGTGAAATATACCTGTTTCTGATGGTTGTAACTGGGCGCTTTAAGCCCCGCGTACAGCGCCTTTTCGATGACTTCTTTCGGTACGGCCTTATCCGTAAAATCCCGCACCGTCCTCCTGTTTTCTATAGCTTCCATGAGTTCCATAAAAGGCACCCCCTTTATGCGACATAATGAATACAAATACCGGCGTATTATATTTTATTCTAACACACCGCGCATAGAAAGGGAATATATGTTCGATATTATTCTGCGATTTGTTTCAGCCGCGCTTTTGCTTCTTCTGCTATAAAAAGCTTATTGCCGTGTTCAATAACATATTCTAAAGCCTCTTTTGCACGAGCGTTATTGCCGATATGCAGATATATCTGTCCGAGGTAGAATTTTGCGTTAACGCTGTCGAAGATAGTGTCTGCGCTTTCAAATGCATTTGTGAAAATGGTTTCCGCGCCTTCATAAACTCCTTTCGCCATATCGAGCCTGCAAAGCAGGCATCCGTGCCGCGCTTCCCATTTGCGTTTATTTCTTGCAATAAGAGTGTTAAAGATGCTTTCAAATTGCCCGAAATGTTGTGAAGCTCTCTGAATGCTGCCAAGGCTGATATAAACGCTGCATAGATCATGTTGGCAGAGCAGTCTATATAGCTTTTCATCTTTTTCAGGTTCTACCGCCGTCAGATCTTTAAGAATATCCAGAGCTTCATCGAATTCCCCCGAGGCTATTATACCTTCGGTAAGCCTGAGCCAGTACATCTCAAATCCCAGCCGGATCTCGTAAATACCTACATCGGTATTTATCTTAGTATCGTCCAGCCTGTCTATTAATTCGTCCATTACGCGAACATAATTTTCCGGGTCGCACTGCTCTGTTAGCAGGCTCTCAATCGTTTTAAGTCTTGTTACCCTATACTGCCTGAAACAGATATAAACAATAAAAAGGAATACAATAAATGAAGGGTAATAAAGGAACGGATACGTTGTAAATAAATATGTATTACCTACAAAAAACATAATTACGGCTACAGCAAGAAAAGAACCAAAAACTATGAGTCTATAGTTTTTAATTAGCAGTACCAGCCAACGAACAGTTACATTCATATACCTAATATTATCACAAACTACGAACAAAAGGAAAGCGTTTAGAACGCTTTGTGAACATTTGTCAAACTTTATTCCTGCACGAACATGTTCGTGGTACAATTTAAAAGCCGATCATATCTTGGTGTAATTACAGGAGAATATATGAGTAAAACAAAAGTAGCCGTGATGCAGTGCGGCACGTACGATATCGACGAAGTTATAAAGAAAATAAACGAAGGCATAAAACAGCTGGGCGGATGGGAGCGCTTTCTCAAACCCGGCATGAACGTGCTGCTTAAGGTAAACCTCATTGGGCCGCTGCCCTCGGAGACGGCCGCGGTAACGCATTGCGAATTTGTGCGCGCTGTGGCGCGCATAGTGAAAAAGCACGGCTGCGGCGTATGGATAGGCGACAGCGCGGGCGGGTCTATAGGCGGAAAAGCGCAAACAGCGAAGGCGCTCGACATATCCGGCATGGTAAGGGTCGCCGAAGAAGAAGGGGCCGTTATAAAGAACTTCGATAAAGAGGGCGTAATGGAAGTCGGAACTCCGGGCGCGAAGATGTATCTCGCGAAGCCGGTATTCGACGCGGATCTGGTGATCAACCTGCCGAAATTCAAGACGCATATGATGGCGACATATACCGGAGCGGTAAAGAACCTGTTCGGCTGCGTGCCCGGGCAGAAAAAGGCCGAATATCATAAGGCGGCTCCGTCAACCGAAAGCCTCGGGCGGACTATATGCGAGATAAATAAAGCGATAAAGGCCGGCCTTAATATAATGGACGGCGTGCTCGCCATGGACAAACAGGGGCCTACAACGGGGCATATATACGAGGCCGGCAAGATACTTATAAGCGAAGACCGGCTGGCGCTTGACGCTGTGGCCGTGGACATGATAGGCCGCAGAATAGAAGGCCTGCCGATATTCAAAGCTTCGATCGAAGAAGGCATAGGCGAGTGGAAACTCGAGGAGATAGAGGTTTGCGGAGATTTCACGTCTCCTCCAAAGCTCGTTGGGTTTAAAGTGCCGAAAGCGATACAGGGAGGCGGCGGGGTGCTCAAGTTCATCGTAGATCTTTTAAAGACGAGGCCGCAGATGGACCTCTCAAAATGCAAAAAATGCAACGTCTGCGTGGACAGCTGCCCGGCAGGCGCGATAGATAGGGAGACTAAAAAAATAGATTACGCCAAGTGTATAGAGTGCATGTGCTGCCATGAACTCTGCGTACATAAAGCCGTAAAGCTGGTGCACTCTAACCGCGTGATGAGGCTGTTTTCACGTTGAGAAACAAAGATATCGTTTTTAGAACGGGTGTTTACACACCCTATTTTTATTGGCGACTCCTGCCTATTAAAGGTTGTTTTTGCACGAAATTACCTTAATCTCTTGAAATCCGCCGCATATTGGATTAACATGTATATTATGCATATGTGCTATATGACTATAAGCCGACATCATCTTTATTAGTAAGCTATTCAAAATGATATAGGACTTTGTTCATCAGAGCGGGGGGATAACCGATGAATAAAAACGATTCGAAAGAAACGGGCTCAAACGAGGCCTTGTCTGCCATACTTAAAAGTCCGGAGTTTTCAGGGATACTCGACAACATTGCGGATGCCTTTTATATCGTTGACAGCAAGTGGCGCCTTCGCTATGCGAACAGGAAAGCGGAGGAATGCTGGAACTGCCGCAGGAAAGATATTTTAGGAACAGTGTTGTGGGACATGTTTCCCGCGTCAAAAAATACTGTAGGCTGGAAAATGCATCATAAAGCTTTGCGGGAGCATATACACGTTCATTGGGAGGAGTTCCTGCCCGGATCAGGTATATGGGCGGATGCGGACGCCTATCCGGTGTCCGGCGGCCTCGCCGTTTATTTCCGCGATATCACCGAGCGGAAGAAGACAGATGAGGCGCTGGGGGAGAGCGAACGGAAATACCAGGAGCTTGTGAAGCTTGCTCCGGCCGGCATCTACGAGATCGATTTTCGCACTAACAGGTTCATATCGGTCAACGATGTCATGTGTGAATGGATGGGCTATACAAGAGAAGAATTCCTTAATATGGGACCCGCCGGCATTCTGCATAAGGACGACATGGCGGAGTTGGAAGCAAAGGCCCGCAAATGGATTAGCGGAGATAAGCCTGACCCGAGCATGGAATATAAGGCGTATACGAAGGACGGCAGAGCGGTGTATGCTCTTTTGCACGCAAAGTTCATGCGGGACGAAAGCGGCAGGCCGGTGGGCGCCGCCATAATCGCCCACAACATTACAGAACGCAAACTTGCCGAAGAGGCTATGCGCGATAGCGAGGAGAATATCCGGGGCTTTATGTTTGCGACGTCGGACATTATTTACCGTATGAGCCCCGATTGGGGAACGATGACCGAACTCTATGGTAAGGGTTTCCTCACGGATAAAAAAGAACCGAACAGAAACTGGCTTAATGAATATATCCACCCGGACAGCCGGGAATATGTAACTAGCTTAGCAGACGAATGCATACGGGAGAAAAAGCTGTTCGAGCTCGAGCACCGCGTACTGCGGGCAGACGGAAGCGCCGGATGGATATATTCGCGCGCCATACCTTTGCTCGATGAAAAAGGCGATATAAAAGAATGGTTCGGAGCCGCGAGCGATATAACAAAGCGCAGGCAGACCGAGGAAGAAGCCAAAACTGCATATATGGAATTGGAGAAACGGACCTGCGAACTAAACGATGAACGCCGGCGCTTATTCAGCGTACTGGAAACACTGCCGGTAATGATCTGCCTGTTGACTTCCGATTATCACGTCGTTTTTGCCAACCGTATGTTCAGGGAAAGACACGGCGAGTCGGATGGGCGGCATTGTTACGAGTATTGCCACGGTTATTCCAAACCCTGCGATTCCTGCGAAGCGCTGCGCCCTCTTAAGACCGGGCAGCCGCACCATTGGGAATTCTTTGACCCGGAAGGCGATATGGTAATAGACGTTTACGATTTCCCGTTCACCGATATAAACGGGACAACGCTGATACTTGAAATGGATATTGATATCACCGAGCACAGGCGCGCCGAGAAGGCTCTCGGTAAAGCTCTGCTGCGCGAAGAAGTGCTGGGCGGGATCACAAGCCGCCTGCTCGAGAGCGAAGATCCGCAGGCTGTCATCGAGGATATCTGCAGGGAAACGGTCGGGTACATAGAAGGCGACGTCTTTTTCAATTATATATGCGAGGGCGGGCGCCTCCACCTTAATGCCTGTTCGGGGATACCTTCAGAAGAGGCTGAAAAGCTGGAATGGCTGGATTTCGGTGAGGCGGTGTGCGGGTGCGCCGCGAAAGACGGGAAACGGATCGTAGTAACGGATGTTCAAAATTCAAAGGACCCTAAAGTTAAGCCGCTTAAGTTCTTCGGGCTGCGAAGCTATGCGAGCTTTCCTCTCAAATCGGGCGACCATGTAGCGGGCACGCTCGCCTTCGGGAGCAAAAAGCAGAATGCCTTTACCGAGGACGAACTGATGTTTATGAACAGCGTTTCGGAGCATGTGGCAATAGCTATGAACCGCCTTATGATAACGAGGGCGCTGCGCGAAAGCGAAGAGAAATACCGGGAACTGGTAAAATATGCCCCGGCAGGCATCTGCGAGGCGGATTTCCGCACGCATAAGTTCCTGTCGGTAAACGACGCCATGTGCCGTATATTGGGCTACAGCAAAGAAGAGATGCTTGCTATGGACCCGTCCGATCTGTTGGATGAGCAGGGAAAGGAAGTGTTCCTGGAAAGGATCGGGCAATGGCTGAAGGGCGAGAAGCCGGAGGAAAATATCGATTTTTGCGTGCTCGCTAAAAGCGGCCGGAAAATATATGGGGAATTGTACGTCAATTTCAAGCGCGGCCAAACAGGGGAACCCCTGAGAGTCACGGTCGTAGCGCATGACATAACGGAACGCAGGCAAAACGAGAAGAAGATAAACCGGCAGAACACGATATTGCAGGCAATAAAGAAAGTATACGAACAATACGTATATTGCGGCACAATGGAGGAACTGGGAAAGGCCTGCCTTGAAATAATTGAAGGGATGACCGGGAGCAAGTGCAGTTTTATCGGAGAGGTTGGGAATGACGGCCTCTTCCATGAAATCGCGGTAAGCATGATGGGGTTGGAGAAGTGCGGACTTCCGGATATGAACGGACGTAAACGTCTGCCCGGAAGTTTTGAGATAAAAGGATTGTACGGCGGCGTGCTGAATTCCGGGAAGGCTGTGATAGCCAACACGCCCACCTCTTATCCCGACGTAATCAACCTCCCGAAAGAGCATGCAGCGCTGAAATCTTTCCTCGGAGTTCCGTTCTTTCAGAACGGCAGCGTTGCCGGCATGGTAGCCGTTGCAAATCGTGAAGGCGGCTATACCGAAGACGAGAGAGAAGAGCTTGAGGCGCTTGCGCCGACTGTCTATGAAGTACTGCTGAGGAAGCGTACGGAAGAAGCGCTGAGCGAAAGTGAAAGCAAATACGAGATGCTGGTCAAATATGCGCCTGCGGGGATCTGTGAAATGGATTTCCGGACGAGACGGTTTATATCAGTTAACGACGTCATCTGCCGCATGTCGGGGTACAGCAGGGAAGAACTGCTGAGTATGGATCCTGCCGTATTGATGGACGAAAGGGGCATAGCGACATTCCTCGCGCGGGTAGAGATGTGGATTCGGGGCAAAGAATCGAAACGAAACGTAGATTATAAGATCAAAACAAAGGACGGCAGGGAAATATTCATTTCATTGGACGTAAGCTTTATTAAGGACGAAGACGGGGAACCGACCGGGGTAACGGCTATAGTCCATGATATAACGAAACGCAGGAAGGATGAGGCAATGATAAACCGCAAGAACAGGATACTGCAGCTTATCAACCGTATCCATGAAAGATCAGTTTCCTGCGGCACGACGGAAGAACTTGAATTGGAATGCCTAGAAACTATCAATGCCGTCATTGACAGCGGCGTAAGCTTTATAGGGGAACTGAAGGGAGAAAGGCTGATGTATGAAATATCCCTTAGTTTCGGCAGCGGGAGCAGCGGAGAAAGGCTGCGCAGGCGGCTCTCCAGGTTAAACCACGAAGGGCTGCTAAGAGATGTGATAGACAGCAGGGCGAGCCTGATAATAAACGGGGATTCCCCGCGCCCGGGCGGTACGGGCGTCCCCGGCAGCGATGTCGAGATCCATTCGTTCCTCGGGGTGCCGTTTATCCGGGGCGGGAATGCGGTCGGGCTTATTGCCGCCGCGAACCGGGAAGACGGATTTATGGAGGACGAGAAAGAGGCGCTTGAGGCGCTGGCTCCCGCTATATACGCGGCGTTGCAAAGAAAGCGCGCGGAAGAAGCGCTTAAGGAGAGCGAGGAGCGCCTTGCCGCCGAAGTCAGCGCGGTGTCGCGCATACAGAAGATAAGCGCAAGTTTTGTGCAGGAAGGCGATTTCGAGTCTATACTCTACAATATACTTAAGGCGGCGATAATCATATCCGGCGCCTATAAGGGCACGCTGCAGCTTTTACAGCCGGGCTCCGGCCGTTTGGAAATGGCAGCCCAGCTTGGGTTCGAGCAGTCTTACGTCGATTTCTTTTCTTCGATGCCGCATGACAACGCCGGGATATGCACAAAAGCGCTCCAGCAGGAAGAACGCATTATCGTGGAAGATATAATGAAAAGCCCGGTCTATATAAACACTCCGGCGTTGGATATCCATCTGGCCGCCGGGGTGAGAGCCGTACAGTCCACCCCGCTTATCAGCCGAATAGGGAAGGTAGTAGGCATATTGTCGACCTACTGGGACAGGCCCTGCTACCCCGGCGATCAGATGCAGCGTTATATAGATCTGCTAGCAGGGCAGGCGGCGGATATAATCGAAAGAAAGAGGGCTGAGGAAGAACTGCGCAAAAGCGAAGAGTGCGCTTTGGCTTTGGTCAAAAAGCTTGAAGAAGCCGACAGGAACAAAAACGATTTTTTAAGCGCGCTGTCCCACGAGATACGGAACCCGCTCGCTACCATATCCGCAGGGCTGCAGCTAATGGAGATATCCCGTGACGAGAGCCATATAAAAAACGCGAGGGAAGCAATAAACCGGCAGATGGGCCAGCTTTGCAGCCTTGTAGACGACCTCTTAGACCTCACACGTATTTCAAATAACAGGGTAGAACTCAGAAAACAACGCATTGAGCTTGGCAGGCTGGTTTCGCTGGTGGCAAAAGACCACATGCCTCTCGCCGCCCAAAAGGGGCTTAAGCTCGAGACCGATATCGGCAAAGATATCTATGTCGACGCCGACCCTGTGCGCATAAAACAGATAATCGGCAATCTGCTGCAAAACGCTTTCAAGTTTACCGAGACCGGAGCGGTAATACTGTCGACATACAAAGAAGACGGGCATGCGGTCATTTGCGTCAAAGATCCCGGGATCGGCATAAGCCCGGAAGACCTGCCGAGGATGTTTGTACCGTTTATGCAGTTGGGCAATCAAACTGACGGGAAGACCGGGGGCGTTGGGCTCGGGCTTTCGATAGTAAAAGGTATTGCGCAGCTACATGGGGGCGACGCCGGGGCATACAGCGAAGGGAAAGGCAAAGGCTCGGAGTTTTATATCATGCTCCCGGTTGCAGGACGCGGGCATGCGGCGCCGGAAAAGGATGAGGCAGCTACAGCCGAAGGAAACCTTAAAGTGCTTTTAATTGAAGACAACAGTGATTATTCCGAGATGATGTGTGAACTGTTAAGGTTTTTAGGTCACGACGCAGTATCTGTATCCAGCGGAACGGAAGGTATAAAAAAAGCGAAAGAGGATGCGCCCGACGTTATTATCTGCGACATTGGGCTGCCGGGAATAAACGGCTTTGAGACAGCAAGGCGGCTGAGGGAAGATAAAGACACGAAAAATGCTTTTTTGGTGTCTTTAACGGGCTATGCCGGCCAGCAGTATGAAAAGGACGCGCAAAAAGCCGGATTCGACCTGTATATCAAAAAGCCCGCCGACATCAACGCTTTAAAACATATTCTCGGCGAAGCTTCAAGAAAACGCCGCCCTTGAGTTTCTGGGTCTGAGATATACTGACGGCAAGCTGAATACCAAAGATATTAAAAAACAACTTCAGGCTGTATACGGGTGATATTTAAAGCCGCTGTTTTGCGCTTTGATATTATACCCGCCGCCTGATTTGACGATAGATAATGTGACCGTAAAAAAGGCGGCGAGTATCAAAACGAACGGGTCATGTCTGCGCGTATAACGGCGTAGGCTGGTAGAAGCAATGATCATGTATCCTGTTGAATATCACCCCGGTCCTGTTATAAGGAAAATACGGGGGGCAGCTGGCACTGAACGGATTCATATACCACAGGGTGTCCGCGGCTCCGGTGAATACATTTCCGGATAGTGCCCAATCCGCAATATCGTAATCGATCGCGCGGGCCGACATATTAAATATATTCTGCGGGTTATACTGCCCTCCTACGCTTTCCATAAGGCATGTGAACTGGTAAGGCTGCGTAAGGACCCTGCGCAGGTCTCCCTGCCCTATACGGAGGTATTCACCGTATGATATATGGACACGGTTCATAACGGTCGTCCCTACCGCTTTCATGCCGTCCTGCCCCTGGTCTTCGGCCTCGCACCTTAACGTCCTCGCGAGCATTTCCCTTGCTGACATTTCCATAAAAACACCTGCAAATACATTTACTAAAAATACTTTAATACAGTATATTAAAAAAACAAAATAAAGGTGAGACGCTATGCCCCCATATCACGGCAAGCCGGATATGAACAATAAATGATATTTTTGCGTATTGTAATAACGAAGGTGAGTGGAATATGGTATTCGGTTTTTTTGGGTGCGGCGCACGCCGGAACGGCGGCTTCGGTTTTAACCAGGGCGCCTATGGCGCGGGCGGCGGCCAGGGAGGCTGCGGCGGGGGCTGGGGCCGGTAAAGGTAGATAAGGGCCCATATCAAGGGCCCCCAGGCCGCTGATAAAGCCCAACTACTGCGTTGTTTCTCCGCTTGCTCTCGAAGTAGCACTACTACATCATCGTCGCAATGCTCGAAACGCCTTGTATTTCTTGCCCCGAAAAGCTTTAGGCTTTTCGGGGACCCCGTATTGGGACTTTTCAGTGGCCTTTTTTAGATGGTCTGATAGGCAGATCTATTTATATGTTTTAACTTTGTCATCAAACAGAGTACCCGTATCAAAGGCGCTCACATAAACAAACATTATCACGCCGAACTTCTTAACGGTTCCGGTAAACCGATCCCGTTTATACGTTCAAACCTGAATCTGCGTTCGGGCATTACCTCTTAAAGCTCTCATAGCGTTAAGTATGGCAAGCAGCGCTACACCCACGTCAGCGAACACCGCCTCCCACAGCGTGGCAAGGCCGCCCGCGCCGAGCGCGAGCACTATAAGCTTAACCCCCATTGCCAGCGCTATATTCTGCAATACGATGCGCTTTGTTTTTTTCGCTATATGAATAGCGGAAACAAGACGGGACGGTTCATCGTTCATTATGACTACATCGGCGGCTTCTATCGCTGCGTCAGAGCCTAAGCCGCCCATGGCTACGCCTATGTCCGCAAGGGCAAGCGCGGGAGCGTCGTTTATGCCGTCGCCCACGAACGCGGTCCTCGTGCTTTCCCGCATTATCTGCTCCAGACGGCTTACCTTTTGCTGAGGCAGGAGCTCCGCGTAATACTCGTCTATCCCAAGCTGCCCGCTCACTGCTTTCGCGTTTTCCTCTATATCTCCTGTCAGCATTACCACCCTTTCGACTCCCGCGGCTCTAAGCGCGGCAACGGCCTGTTTCGCCCCATGTTTGATACTGTCTGTTATGAGTATCGACCCCGCAAGTATTCCGTCGACAGCGATATAAACGGCCGTGCCCCCGTTGTTATTTGTCAGAGGAACGCCGTATTTTCCGAGCAAGCCTGCGCTGCCGGCAAGCACCTGCCTGCCGCCGGCCAGAGCTTTTATACCGTAACCGGGTATTTCCTCATAACCGGACATCTCCGACCTGTTGACCTCATTCCCCGCGGCCTCATACGCTTCAGCAATAGACCTCGCTATGGGATGCGTCGAATTGCATTCCGCATACGCCGTGTATTTCAGCACATCGCCGGCGCTGAAACCGTTATATGTATTTATCCCCGATACACTGAATCTGCCCTCTGTGAGCGTTCCCGTCTTATCGAACACTACGGTTTTAACGTCTTTTAACGCTTCAAGGTAATTGCCGCCCTTTACAAGCACGCCCGCGCGGGATGCCGCCCCGATGCCCCCGAAAAAGCCTAAGGGAATGGATATGACAAGGGCGCAGGGGCAGGATATAACGAGGAATACAAGCGCCCTGCCCAGCCATTCGGTAAACAGCTGTCCGAATAGAAGAGGAGGCACGATCGCGACAGCCGCGGCAATAAGCACAACAACGGGCGTATAACTCCGGGCGAACCTGGTGATAAAGCTTTCCGCCGGCGCTTTGCGGCACGCCGCGTTCTCCACGAGTTCGAGTATTTTGGACACGGCGCTCTCGCCGAATGTCTTTTTTACTTCGACTTCCAGCAGCCCGTTTTGATTAATGAACCCGGAATATACATTGTCGCCCGCGTTTACGCATCTGGGAACGGATTCCCCTGTAAGCGCGGATGTATCAGCGTACGACGAGCCGGAAACCACTATGCCGTCCAGCGGGAAGCGCTCGCCCGGTTTTACTATAATTATATCGCCTGGATCAACGTCTTCAGGGGAGACTTTAACATCAGTATTTCCTCTTTTAACGTTGGCGTATTCGGGTTTTATATCCATAAGCTTCGTTATGGAACGCCTCGATTTATTCACCGCGAACGACTGGAACGCCTCGCCTACCTGATAAAAAAGCATGACGGCGACAGCCTCGGGGTATTCGTTTATCGCAAACGCGCCGATGGTGGCGATGCTCATGAGAAAGTTTTCGTCGAAAACTTTTCCGCGTATAATATTTTTACCCGCCCTTATCAGCACGTCTCCACCTATAATAAGATATGCAGCAAGATAAAGCGCGAGGCTATATGCAAATGGCAGCGAAAATATGAGCGCCGCCGCAAACAGCACGGCCCCGGCGGCTATGCGTATGATATCCTTCTTTTCGATAACTTCATCCTCGCCGCAGTGCGTGCACGAACACTCGGAGTGTAAATTTTCTTCGGTTACAATGTCCGAGTGGTGCGTTTGGCCCGGATGCAGCGGCTGCCCGCACCCGCAGGGGCATAGTTCGCATTTCGATTTTAACATAGCTGTTTCAAGTTTCATTTTCCAGCCTCCAAACCAAGGCCGCTTTAAGGCCTATGTTGTCTATTATATTGACAGAACGTTTTTTATGTTTTATCATTATCTTAAATACATTATATACTCATATGAACAAATGTTCAAGTGATGGAGATAAAAACATGGAAGAATTTTTGGAAAAATGCGATTGCGACGTTATACATAAAGACACGGTTGAGCGGGCCAGAGGGCTTATGCCCCCGATAGAAGAGTTGTATTCCCTTGCCGAGGTATTCAAAGTGTTCGGAGACACGACGAGGATAAGGATACTCTGCGCGCTGTTTGAGGCGGAGATGTGCGTGTGCGACATAGCTTACCTGCTCGATATGACACAGTCGGCGATATCGCACCAACTGCGGCTTTTAAAGCAGGCAAAGCTCGTTAAGCCGAGAAGGGACGGCAAAACGGTATACTATTCCCTCGACGACGAACACGTCAAAATGATATTCGATCAGGGGCTGGTGCACGCACGGGAGAATATGAGGTAAAGGGCAGTAAGACCTGAACATAATAGATAAATAAAAGCGGGCGGGGTATAATTTTAACCCCGCCCTTTATATATAAGAAAACCTGAACTATTTAAAAGCTTTTATATGAGCCCCGGCGAACGCGCCGTCGGCCGCTTCGATATCGGCTTCGCTTAAGTCTTTGAAATCTTCTTCAGGCAGAAGGTCGCCTATCGAGTCTTTACCGTAGATATCAACAGGCGTTATCTCTATATCGCGGAACCCCGCGTTTTCAAGCAGCCGCTTATATTCGCCTGTTTCGAGGGCGCCAGCTATGCAGCCGAACCACAGCGCGACTTTCGAGCGCACCGAAGCAGGCACTTCTTTAATAGCAACGATGTCCGCTACGGCAAACCTTCCGCCTTTTTTGAGCACGCGGTACGCTTCTGACAACGCCTTTGCTTTGTCTTCCGAGAGGTTGATTACGCAGTTGGAGATGACGGCGTCAATGCTCTCGTCGGGCAGCGGGATATCCTCTATGTAGCCCTTTAAGAACTCTACGTTTTCGGCATGCATTTTTCTTTTGTTTTCGTTTGCGAGCGCGAGCATTTCGTCGGTCATGTCGAGCCCGTAAGCCCTGCCCGTTTTGCCTACGTATTTCGACGCCGCGAGCACGTCTATGCCGCCGCCGCTGCCGAGGTCGAGCACAGCTTCGCCCTCTTTAAGTCCGGCGAGTTCAAGCGGGTTAGCGCAGCCGAGCGAGGCGCCCACCGCTTCGGTCGGGAGGCCTTTAAGATCTTCTTTTGTATATCCCAAGGCGCTTGCGCTGCTGCCGCACCCGCAGGACGAGCCGCTGCAACAGCACGAACGCGGAGCTTTAGCGGCCTTTGACGCGATAGAGCCGTAATGCTTTTTTACCTGTTCCCTGATAACGTGTTCCATAGCTATCGCTTCCTTTCAGAGAAATCCGTGCTTAATGTATATTCAACAGATCCTCAAAACCGGCCATTGAGGTCCTTAAGTAATGGTAATCCGATCCGCCAGTGATGTCAGATGTCCTGGCAGCAGCCGCTCTTGTCTACAGCTTCGAGGATAAGCGAAAGGTCTTCGAGCACGTTTTTCCTTTTTTCTTCAGGAATATGCCCGAATATCTCGTCGAAGTAACCGTCCATAATGCTTTCGGCCTGCTCGAACAGCTTCTGCCCGGCTTCGGTCAGCGCAATGGTCAGGCACCTTCGGTCGTGCGGGTCGGTGCCGCGGACGGCGATCCCGCTGTTCACGAGGTTGTTTACAGTCCTGCTCATCGTGCTGTTGTCGAGGCCGAGTATCTCCGCCAGTTTGCACAGCGATATCGTCTGCGCGCGGCCTATCTCGATAAGCGCGTAGCATTGCGAAAACGTGACCCCGCAGCAGAAAAAGCCGCCTTCCTCCAAAACGCCGAGCCTGCGGTTTAGCACGCGGATCGTTTCCCTGAACCGTTTGCTGTCTTTTACGTCGCCCATAGCTATCTCCTTGAAAATATTGTAACACAAAATAGTTGCAATTTGCAACTATTGTTTTAAAATAATCGTGATTATTTTCTAATCCTGAATATCCGTTTTTAAATACCGATTCGAATAAAAAGGTACCTATTAAAACGCGTGATGTGTGGCGTAATGGAAAGTATGGTATAATGAAACAAAAATAACAGAAAAGGAGCAGCTCTAAATGGATGAAAAAAATAATGAAAACGCTATAAATACAGACCAGAACGGTTCTCCGGATCAGATCACCCCGCCGCCGGGCGAAAAAACGTATACATTCAGGAATACTTATCTTGGCGCCGGCTTAATGGGGGCAGCCTTGATTGTAGTTTTAATCGCCGGATTCTTTACCTTGGGTTTTTATGAAGGGCAGAATATGCTGAACATATTGTTCGCGTGTACATCTTTGTTTGCCGTCGCGTTCGCCACCGCGCTGACTTCGCGCGCAAAAGGCCCTGATATGTCTATCGGCGCGATGATAGCTATCTCATCGGTAATAATAGCGCTGGTCACCAATGCAACGGGCAGTTGGGTATTAGGCCTGCTGATCGCTGTTGCCGTATGCGCGGTGTTGGGAGCTATAAACGGAGCGCTGATAGTATTCTTAAAGATACCGTCGGTGATACTGACGCTTGTAACAGGTATGGCTGCTTCCGCGCTTTTATATGTTTTTATCGGTATAGGAAATGTAAAGCAGGAGAAGCTTTACTTTTCACAAATAAGCTCTGCGGATATGATGGATTACGGCGCGTTAATATTTATTCCTGCCACGTTCATTATCGCGTTCGTGATCATTTGGCTGACAAAGCTCGGCGTCCCTTCCTATAAGAGGGATAAAAAGGATAAGCCCGTACACGTACTTGCTTATATAGGAAGCGCGGTGATAGGCGCGGCGATCGGCCTTTATGCCGTTGCAAGCATAGGCGTCGGTTCGCTGTCCATGGGATCAGGATATGAGTTATTTATAATATTCGCATATGCGGCCGTAATCTCGACCCGCGCGGCCGACAACAGATTTTTCCCCGCGGTATACGCTCTTGCGCCCGCTTTGGTATGGGGCATCCTTCAGAATATCATAGTCCTGGGAGACTGGGACGCTTACTATCGGCCGGTCGCCATATACGGATCGGTACTTTTGTTTTTGGTAGTTGCGTATATCAGCAGATACGAGAGAAAACCGAAAGCCCCGGAGGCCTGATATAAGGGATAATAACTCCGATTGAAAGCTCCGCGATACTGCGGAGCTTTTTCTATGATATAACACATAGATTTCAGGTTTATATTATCACCCAGCCGCATAGAATGTACAAACATTATGTGAAGGGGTGTACCTATGGAAAGAGGAAAGGCGAGGCATATGTTCCCGGGCGGCAACACCGGGGCCGGATTCTACTCTTATTACCACTATATACTGCCGCAGCGCGAGGCGGAGCACATATTCTGCCTGAAAGGCGGGCCGGGCGTAGGCAAATCCACATTCATGAAGGAGATAGGCGAAAGGCTGCAGGAAGAGGGAGCGGACGCGGAATATATGCATTGTTCGTCAGATCCGGAGTCGCTCGACGGGGTATATTTCCCGAAGCTGAGCACGGCGCTTATAGACGGCACCGCGCCGCACGTTATAGACCCGCAGAACCCGGGCGCGGTGGACGAGATAATAAACCTCGGGGAGTGCTGGAATTTGGACGGCATTAAAGCGCACAGGCAGCAGATAATCGATATAAACGCCGAGGTAAAGCGGCTGTTTGGGAGGGCGTACAATTACATATTCGCGGCAAAGCACCTGATGGACGACATCACGCAAACATACGAATGCACCATGGACAAAGCTGCGCAGAGCGCTCAGGCGAGGATGATAATAGAAAAAGAGCTGCCGAAAACGGCGGCGGGAAGGTGCGGCAAAGAGAGGAAGATGTTCGCGAGCGCCATAACGCCTTCGGGGATAGTCAATTACATAGACACGCTTTTCGACGGGACGTATAAGAAATACCTTATAACGAGCAACCGGGGAGCCGGGGTGAGCGGCATGCTTACGAGGATAGCGCTCGAGGCGGGGGAGAGGG
>CAZDZY010000013.1:0-41408 GCA_964510055.1 uncultured Christensenellaceae bacterium | reverse complement strand
TCTTTTCTTCGAGCTGCTCTATATACCCTTTGCCGCTGTCGGGAGGAACGTCCCTTCCGTCCATGAAACAATGGATATAAACGTTGCCCAGCCCGCGCTGCCTGGCAAGCTTAAGCAAAGCGTAAAGGTGGTCTAAGTGGCTGTGCACCCCGCCGTCGGACGTAAGCCCATAAGCGTGCAGCTTTGTGCCGTTTTTCTTTGCGTTATCGATTGCTTCAATGAATTCCCGCTTTTCAAAGAACCCACCGTCTTTGATGTCTTTCGTTATCCTCGTAAGCTCCTGGTAGACTATCCTTCCTGCGCCTATGTTGAGGTGCCCCACCTCTGAATTCCCCATCTGGCCTTCAGGCAGGCCTACGGACATACCGGAAGCTCCGATAAGCGTATGAGGATATTCATTTTTCAAGGCCAAAATATTAGGAACGCCGGAAATGCGGATAGCGTTTCCTTTGCTGC
The DNA here is from genome assembly GCA_964510055.1 of uncultured Christensenellaceae bacterium. Lineage (GTDB taxonomy): Bacteria > Bacillota > Clostridia > Christensenellales > SZUA-584 > DTFZ01. Next base: position 40,952 of record CAZDZY010000013.1, on the reverse strand, counting down.
CGGGCTCCGGGCTTTCGCCGAAGCCGTCGAGTATTATGAGCGCTGTCAGTTTCTTGCTCATGTTTACCCCTTGTATTTAACGATCATCGAAAAATCCTCGGCCTTAAGCGAAGCTCCGCCTATGAGGCCTCCGTCTATTTCGGGCTTTGCCATAAGCTCGGCGGCGTTGGAAGGTTTCATGCTTCCGCCGTACTGTATGCGTACCTTCTCCGCCGTTTCGCGTCCGAATGCCTCTTTTACCGCGTTCCTTATCGCTGCTATCGTCTCATTGGCGTCTTCCGCGGTCGCGGTCTTTCCCGTTCCTATTGCCCATATAGGTTCGTATGCGATAACCACTCCTTCAGCTTCGTCTCCCCGCAAGCCCAGTAAAGCGAGCTTCGTCTGTTTGCATACGACTTCCGAAGTTATCCCCGCTTCCCTTTCTTCGAGTTTCTCTCCGACGCATATGATCGGCGTGAGCCCGAACTTAAGAGCGGCTTTCGCTTTCTTGTTTACCAAATCGTCCGTCTCGCCGAAATACTGCCTTCTCTCGGAATGGCCTATTATTACGTACTTAACGCCGAACTCGAGAAGCATGCCCGGGGCGACCTCGCCCGTGTACGCTCCGCTCTCCTCAAAATACATATTCTGTACCCCGAGCTTTATATTCGTTCCCTTTAAAGCTGCCGACGCCGATTCGATGTTAACGAACGGAGGGCACACAACGATATCGATATTCGCAACGTCTTTGACCAGAGGTATCAGTTCGGCGATGAGCTTTTTCGTTTCCGACGCAGTCTTGTTCATCTTCCAGTTTCCCGCAATGATAGGTTTTCTCATTTTTTCATCTCCATAAATATTTATAAATTTGCCTTTCTTATAAAAACAGGGCGCCCGAAAGAGGGCTGCCCCGTTAAACAGTCTGCTTTGGCCCTCTACTTGTTCTCCAGGGCGGAAATGCCCGGAAGCTCTTTACCTTCAAGGAACTCAAGGCTCGCCCCGCCGCCTGTCGAGATATGGTCGATGCCTTTGTCGTAACCAAATATCTTTACGGCCGCGGCGCTGTCTCCGCCGCCTATTATCGTCATAGCTTCAGACTCTGCCATGGCTTTCGCTACGGCTTTAGTTCCTTCCGCAAACGGTCCCATCTCAAAAACGCCCATAGGCCCGTTCCATATGACCGTCTTTGCCTTGCGTATCTTATCGGCGAACAGCATTCTCGTCGAAGGCCCGATATCGAGCCCCATCCAGCCAGGTGTGATCTCATCTGACGGCACGACCTGTGTCTTTGCCTTCGCGTCATATTTATCCGCTATCACCGTATCGACAGGCAGGTAGATCTCCACGCCTTTTTTCTCGGCTTTCTTAAGCAGCCCTGCGGCAAGCTCGATGCGCTCATTGTCGACGAGCGATGTGCCGATCTCATATCCCTTTGCTTTGAGGAACGTGTAAGCCATGCCTCCACCCAGTATTATCCAGTCGACTTTTGTTATCAGGTTCTCTATCACGCCTATCTTGTCGGATACTTTCGCGCCGCCCAGTATCGCGAGGAAGGGGCGCACAGGATTCTCGAGCGCTCCGCCCAGTGCGCTAAGCTCCTTTTCAATAAGGAACCCCGCTACTGCGGGTATATAATCCGCGACACCGGCAGTGGAAGCATGCGCCCTGTGGGCAGCTCCAAACGCGTCGTTTACGTATACGTCGGCAAACGACGCAAGCTTTTTCGCGAACGCGGGGTCGTTTTTTTCTTCTTCTTTATGAAAGCGAAGGTTCTCCAGCATAACGGTCTCGCCCTCATTGATATTGTTTATCGCGTTTTGGGCGCTCTCGCCGATAACATCGCTCGCAAATGTGATATTGCATGCGAGCAGCTTTTTTAGTTTTTTGGCGACGGGCGCGAGGGAATATTTCGGGTTGACAGCCCCGTCAGGCCTGCCGAGGTGCGAGCAAAGTATTACCTTCGCTTTGTTCTTTAAAAGATATTCAATAGTCGGCAGAGCCGCTACGATCCTTGTGTCGTCGGTAATCTCTTTCTTTTCGTTCAGCGGAACGTTAAAGTCTACCCTTACGAGCACCTTCTTCCCTGCAACATCGATATCCATGACTGTCTTTTTGTTCATTTCATGCTCCTTGTCAATCTTAAGAAATATATTAATACTAAAGAAGTATAATTATCCCGCATAATTTTATTCGAAAAGGGCGAAAAAAGCAAGATATAATTGGTTATCCGGCAGCATGTGAAAGGCGGCTTTTATTTGAGGCCGTTAAAATCGCCCTGCCGCAGAACTTCGTACAGCACTATTGCGACCGAGTTTGACAGATTCAGCGAACGAAGGCCTTCTCTCATGGGTATCTTTATCGCGTGTTCGGGATCGGAGAATATCATCTCTTCCGGCAACCCTTTCGTTTCTTTCCCGAAAAGCAGGTAGCATCCGTCTTCGAACCTGACTTCATGGTAATATTTCTTCGCTTTCGTTGAGCAGTAGTAATACGTTCCGTTTGTGCTGCCGAAAAAATCGCTTAAGCTCTCATGCACTTTTACGTTAAGGTGCGGCCAGTAATCGAGGCCTGCCCTTTTCAGATGCTTATCTGATATAGAAAACCCAAGCGGTTTTACTAGATGAAGCTGAGCGCCGGTCACGGAGCACGTCCTCGCGATGTTTCCGGTATTCGCCGGTATCTCCGGCTCTACAAGTACGATATTTATCCGCATTTCACTTCCCCCGCATGATTATACAGTAACTGAATATTAAGCACAATCTAAATGCCCAACTCTTTTATTTGCCTGTAATCATTGGCAAACGATAAATTATATAATATAATTCATAAACATATAAGTGTAAAAATCCTGATGATCGGAGATATTACATGTCCAAAAGCCAGAAAAGTTTTGTGGCCGGGGCGGCTATACTGGGTATCATAGGGATCGTTGTAAAAGCTATAGGAGCTGTTTTCAGGATACCTCTGGGCAACTTAATTACCGAGGATGGGATGGCATACTATCAGGCGGCATATCCAACGTATGTGTTTTTACTTGCAATCGCGAGCGCGGGCATGCCAGTAGCTATTTCAAAGATGGTCTCGGAACGCGTAGCTCTTAACGACTACAAGGGGGCTAACGATGTTTTTCGTAAAGCATTAAGGTCGCTGCTTTTCATCGGGGTAGTGGCTTCTGTCTTAATGGTGTTGTTAAGCAACCCAATTGCAAACATAGTAGGAATACCAGAGTCAAGTTATTCATTTATTGCAATAGCTCCGTCACTGTTTTTTGTCGCGGTTATCTCAGCTTACAGGGGATATTTTCAAGGCCTGCAGATGATGTCCCCGACTGCATTTTCACAGCTTATTGAACAGGCAGGCAAGCTTGGATTAGGCCTCTATTTTGCTTATCTTTGGAAAGATTACGGCCTTGAGTACGGCGCTGCCGGTGCGATGCTTGGCGTTACTATTTCTGAGATAATGGCTTTTATATTCATGATCGCGGTATATAAAATACGCAAAACCGATATAAAATCCAAAATCAGTACAACCGCCACATTGCGTTCTCAGCCGATAGAGGCCGGTATTGGTAACAGACTTTTTCGTTTGGCTTTACCCGTAATCATCGGCGCATGCGCCATGCCCCTTGTTCAATTGGCCGACACCGCTATAGTAACAAACTCGCTTATGGATATCGGCTATACATATGACCAAGCAAAAGGGCTGTTCGGCCTTCTTACCGGATTTGTTAATCCTCTGATTAATATGCCTGCTGTATTATCTATGGCGCTAGCCATGAGTCTTGTACCCGCTATTTCCTCGTCGCTGGCAAAAAATGATACACTTGGAGCCGCGAAAAAATCAGGCATGGGATTTAAGCTTGCTATGCTCGTTGGTTTGCCCTGCGCAGTTGGGTTCTTCCTTCTGGCGCAGCCAATAATGCATCTGTTATTTTCGGGTCTTAAAGGAGACAGTCTCGAAACAGCTGGAACGCTGCTTGCTATCATGGCGATCGGCGTACTTTTCCTTACGATACTTCAGACGATGACCGGCATATTGCAGGGGCTTGGGAAGACCAGGATCCCGGTCATAAACCTGTTTATAGGCGTTGCGGTAAAGATCGCCGTTAGTTTGATCTATATCAGGATGCCCGACGTCAATATCAAAGGCGCGGCTATAGGTACTGTAGCATGTTATGCAATCGCGGCATTGCTCGACGTTATCTTTGTTCTCAAATACTCCAAGTTCAGATTGAATATTACGGAATATATATTTAAGCCTATATTAGCAGCAGGCGTAATGGGCGTGTTCGTATATTTCGCTAAGCCATTTTTCTCAACTTTGGTTTCAGACAGGATGGCTACGGTGTTGACAATAGCGGCTTCAGGTTTGATATATATCATATTGATATTCGTATTTGGCGCCCTTAAACGTGACGATATGGAATTTATTCCTGGCGGTTCGAGAATAACTAGATTTATGAATAAACTTGGCTTTTGGGGCAAATAGATGAATATAACCATAGCAAGCATGGACGCAAACGGTGAAGTTTCGGATAAAGTACTGGCAGCGGCAAAGGCCGCAGCAAGGGTCGTGCTTCAGACGGACATCACGCCTGTTTTTAAAGAGAACGGTATTACCTACGAGTCTCTTGACGCAATATACGAAAGTTCGACAGATTACGACGAACTGATCAAAAAATCGGCTGAAGTCCTGCTTTATGACGGGCTCATTTTTATTGTTCTCGTGGATATCCCGGGAAATAGGATAGCCGCAAACCTTGTAAAGCAGGTAAGGGATAAAGGCGGCAACGTAACCGTCATACCGGGCGGCGACGCCGCACTGTGCCTTGCGTTCGAAGAGGGATTCGCGGACAGCGTAAACGGCGTTTCCATCTACAATGCCGCTTCATTCGACAAATTGACAGATACCGACGTAACGCTTGTTATAAATGAAATAGATAACAAGCTTGCCGCTTCAGAGCTTAAATTGAAACTGTCAAAATATTACGACGATATGCATTTTATTATGTTTTCCGATACCAGAGGAAAGATTAAGAAAAAAATCCCCCTTTCCATGCTTGACTGCGAGCAGTCGTACGGTTATTATACTAGCATAGTGGCGCCCCCGGGTGCCCTTGAAAGCAAGGGAAGATATACGTTTTCCGACCTTGTCGCTATAATGGACAGGCTTCGCGCAAAGAGCGGGTGCCCGTGGGACAAAGAGCAGACTCACGAGAGCCTTAAACGATATCTGGTCGAAGAGAGCTATGAAGTAATCGAGGCTATAGACGAAGGCGATATGGAAGCCCTGTGCGACGAACTCGGTGACGTGCTGCTGCAGGTGGCGTTTCATGCGAAGATCGCCGGTCAGTGCGGCGAGTTCGACATATCCGACGTTACCACCGCAATATGCAGCAAGATGATATCGCGGCATACGCACATATTCGGCGAAGATGTGGCGGATACTCCCGAAGCGGTGCTGAAAAACTGGGATCAGATTAAAAAGGCGGAGAAGGGCCATCAAACGCAGGCCGAAGTGCTCAGGAATGTACCTAAAAGCATGCCCGCATTGATGAGGAGCGAAAAGGTACAGTCAAAAGCTGCGCGCAGCGGCATGGACTTTTCAGGCGTCGAGGGCGCGATCTCAAAGCTGAAAGAAGAGATCGCCGAAGTTGAACAAAGCCTTAATAAAGAAACGATTGCTGAAGAATGCGGCGATTTGCTGTTTTCCGCGGTCAACGTAGCAAGGCTTGCAGGTATTGAGCCTGAAACGGCGCTTCAGAAAGCTGTTGATAAGTTTATATCGAGATTTGAGGCTGCTGAAAACTTTGCAGGAATGCGCAATATCGATATGAAAACATGCAGCCCTGCGGAACTGGATGAGATATGGGATTATGCAAAATGTCTTAAAAAAGAATAAATTATTTATTATTGTGTATAATTTCCGCATTTGCGGAAAAAGTTAAATATACAAATTGTATATTCACTCACAAATTCATACAGGAGGAATTTATTAATGAACAAAACAGAGTTGATCGAAGCGGTAGCAGAAAAGGCTAATCTGAAAAAGAAAGACGCTGAAGGCTGTCTCGCAGCATTTGTCGACGTAGTAAGCGGCACGCTTGCGAAGGGCGACAAAGTACAGTGGACAGGGTTCGGTACTTTCGAGCTTAAGCAGAGAGCAGCGAGGAAGGGTGTAAACCCGGCGACCGGAAAGCCGATAGATATACCCGCGTCAAAATCGCCGTCGTTTAAGCCCGGCAAATCATTCAAGGATAGTTTCTAATAAGGTTTATAATGCACGAAATAAAAAACAAGGCGTATATTAATACGCCTTGTTTTTATTTTAAGTTTGCTATATGGTGGCAGAACATGAAGTACCTTTCTTCGTCGAGCTGCCGCATTATGAATTCCAGCTCGTCATCGCCGAAAGATGTCGTCCTTCCCTCTTCAAATTCTCTATCCACCTCATTTTTTATGTTCGCGACAAGCTCATCTTTTTTATCAACAATAAGCTCGCCCCTGAGTTTAAAATGGGAGTTTACCCAATGGGCTATGCCCGCAAGGCCTGAGTGTGCGTTTATGGCAACCGTGACCGGTCTCTTCAATATTTTCTCGGTGTTGAATATGTTGTATATCTCTTCATCCTTCAGCAGCCCGTCGGCGTGGATACCGGCGCGCGTCGAGTTGAAATTCCTTCCCACAAACGGCGCCCTCGGGTCTATCTCGCTATTGAGTTCGTTCTCAAAGTAATCCGCCATCTCGGTTATAACCGATAAATCCATCCCGTCGGCCGTTCCCTTAAGGCCGCAGTATTCCATTACCATAGCTTCGAGCGGGCAGTTGCCCGTCCTCTCCCCTATGCCGAGTATAGAGCAGTTTACGGATGACGCGCCGTACAGCCACGCGGTCGCCGCGTTGGTCACTACTTTATGGAAATCGTTGTGCCCATGCCACTCGAGCAGTTCCGAAGGAAAGCCCGAATAGAACCGGAGGCCGTATACTATCCCCTGTACGCTCCTCGGGAGCGATGCGCCGGGATACGTAACTCCGTACCCAAGGGTGTCGCACATGCGTATCTTGATAGGAACGCCGGTTTCCTGCATTATCTTCATGAGCTCGTCGGCGAACGGGATGACAAATCCGTAAAAGTCCGCCCTCGTTATGTCCTCGAAATGGCACCTTGGGCGTATCCCGTGCTCTATAGCTTTTTTTACTATGCCGAGGTACATATCCATGGCCTGTTTCCTGGTCATGTTCATCTTCTTAAATATATGATAGTCGGAGCAGCTTACGAGTATGCCCGTTTCCTTTATGCCGAACTTTTCCGCAAGATCGAAATCTTTTTCGCTCGCCCTTATCCACGCAGTGACCTCGGGGTATTCGTAACCGAGGTCAAGGCATGCCTGAAGCGCTTCTTTATCCTTGCTCGTATATACAAAAAACTCGCTCTGCCGGATGATGCCTTTAGGCCCTCCTAAGCGGTGCTCCATCTTATAAAGATCTACTACCTGCTTTACCGTAAACGGAGTCCTCGACTGCTGCCCGTCCCTGAATGTCGTATCCGTTATCCATATGTTATCCGGCATATGCATAGGAACGACCCTGTGATTGAACGTGATCTTCGGCACTGAATCGTATTCAAACATATCCCGGAACAGCTGCGGCTCTTTCACGTCCTGAAACGAGAAACGATAGTCGTTCTCCTGAAGAACATTCCACCTGTCTAAGTTTATTTTCATATTAGCCGCTCCCTCTATCACCATTTAAGTGATTTTACGAATTTACCTATCCTTGTCATTCCCGCGGCGATCCTCTCGTCGCTCGTAGCGTAGCTTAGCCTTACATAATCATCAGCTCCGAAAGATATGCCCGGAACTACGGCTGTACCCCCTTCTTTGAGCAGCGCTTCCGTAAAGCTCAGCGAGCCGGTGATAACCTGCCCGCCTTGCGTCCTTGCCCCCTTGAGCTTTGATATATCCATCATCACATAAAAGGCTCCGGCAGGGAACCTGCACGTCAGCCCTTCTATACTATTTACCATATCGCAAAGCATCAGCCTGCGGCGGTCGAACGCTTCTTTCATGCGCGCAACGGTCTCCTGCTGCCCTTGAAGCGCTTCGATGGCAGCATACTGCGCGATGGAATTCGGGTTTGAAGTCGCGTGCGACTGATACGCGCCCATAACTTCCGCTATCTCCGCGGTACTTGCGGTATATCCCAGTCTCCACCCCGTCATGGCATATGTCTTTGACAGGCCGTTGACCAGTATCGTTATATCCTTTATCTCTTTGCCCAGCGAAGCTATGCTTACGTGCTTTCCTTCGTATATCAGTTCGTCGTATATCTCGTCGGAAATGACGAATATATTTGCACTAACGGCCGCTTGCGCTATTTCTTTAAGCTCCTCCTCCGTATACACTGCCCCGCTGGGATTGGAAGGAGAGTTTAGTATGAGCGCTTTGGTTTTCGGCGTTACGGCATTTTTTATGCTCTTCGCGGTCACCTTGAAACTCTCATCCGATTCAAGATATACTGGGATCCCGTCGGACATGCGCACAAGCTCAGGGTAAGTCAGCCAATACGGGACAGGGATTATTACTTCGTCTCCCGGGTTGAGTATAGCGGCAAATACGTTGAATAACGAATGCTTGGCCCCGTTGGATACCACTATATCACCCTGTAAATACTCGAGCCCGTACATGCGCTTAAGCCTTTTCGCTATCGCTGCCCTTAGCTCCGGCATACCGGCGGCGGGCGTATAATGCGTCAACCCCATATCGAGCGCTTTTTTCGCCGCATCCTTAATATTTACAGGCGTATCGAAATCCGGTTCACCCGCGCCAAAGTCTATTATATCTATGCCCTCGGCTTGCATTTTTTTAGCCGTTGCGGATATTTTTAAGGTCATAGAGGGAGATATCCCCAAAGCTTTATTGGATAACGTCATTGTTAACCTCCAAATTTGCATACAAAGTATTATAAAACTTCATTAATCACCATAATAGCATAGCTTAATGCTTATTTCAATACATAATATGTTCAAATATGAATATTGTTGATAATAATATTTCATTTTTTACAGAAATCCATCTCACGATGCCCTTTTTTGTTTTTGTGCTTTTTCTTTCAATTTAAAAATAATTAATATATTATTATTATAATTTTATATCAAAATCATTAACATACTTGATTATCGGTCTTTTTAGTATTAAAATTATCCAAAAAGGGGGGAACAAACGCTATGTCAAATTATTGTATCTCCACAAGTTCAACATCCGACTTGCCAGTTGAATATACGAAAAAACATGATATACCTGTTATAAAATATACTTATACTATCGGACATAAGGAGTATAAAGACGGGGATATGGACCCAAAGACCTTCTTTGATATGGAGCGCGACGGAGAGCTTCCTTCTACTTCTCAACTTACGCCCGATGAAATTACACAGGTTTTCGACTCCATACTTTCCAGCGGAAAAGACCTTCTTCATATAGAATTTTCTTCTGGGCTTTCGGGCAGTTATAACAACATTAGACTCGTTGCCGAAGAAATGAGAACAAAATATCCGGAACGTAAAATATTTGTCGTGGATTCGCTTTGCGCTTCCCTGGGGCTCGGGCTTCTTGTGGATTATGCCGTAAATATGCGAGATACAGGCAAACCCATAGAGGAAACTACAAAATGGGTGGAAGCAAATAAATTAGGATTAAACCACTGGTTTACTGTGGACAGCTTAGGCCATTTGCGCCGCGGCGGCAGAGTCACAGGCGCTGCCGCGTTTGTAGGCAACCTGCTTCATATAAAACCTGTTCTTAATGTCAACTATGAGGGTCACCTTATTCCCCGAGAAAAAGAACAGGGAAGAAAACGGGCGTTAAAATGCCTTCTCGAAAAGATGGAGGAATACATATACAATCCGGATGGGCAGCATGTCTTTATAAGCCATGGCGACGACGTTGAAGCCGCCGAGCATCTTGCTTCGATGATACGGGAAAAATTCCCAAGTATCGGAGACATAATGATATCCCAGCTCGGAGCCGTTATAGGCGCCCATGCAGGCCCCGGAACCATAGCCCTTTTCTTTATGGGGAAGACCAGATAAAACATCATCATGTATTTTGAAACACATCCCGTCCGGCAGGGCGGGATGTGTTATATTATCCGAAATTCACTTTACGTTTCTATTGATACCCTTGTCCGGGTTCTTTAGTATTCGCTTCAATTATTTTTGCCCGGATTCGCTTAATACCGCACTCCGCCCGGCTATCGATATCTTTGTCCATTTATTTTAGTTTTCGCTTCATATCTATTTCCTTGCTTGCATATAGTTTTGTTTAGTCCCGCGCCACGCCCGGCTGGGCGGGGCGCTTACATCCTCCCGCCCTTCGATACCTTTGTCCAATTATTTTGGTTTTCGCTTCATATCTATTTCCTTGCTTGCATATAGTTTTGTTTAGTCCGCGCCACGCCCGGCTGGGCGGGGCGCTTACATCCTCCCGCCCTTCGATACCTTTGTCCAATTATTTTGGTTTTCGCTTCATATCCATTTCCTTGCTTGCATATAGTTTTATATACCACAGGATAAGGAGGAGGATTATGAGGTACTCAAGAATGGCGGCAAAGCCGCCGATAAAAAAAAGACGTTTTGCGAACCTGTTTATTATTATAATAGTGCTGGGGATAGCCGCTTACCTTATCGGGGCCGGCGCTGCCGGCAGCTGGATTGCGGATAATATCATTAATCCCGTATTCAACAACGGCGTTTCCAGCGCCGCTACCCCGACAGCCACAAAAAGCGCCGCGGTCACAGCCCCGAATGAAACCGTAACGCCCGTTGATCTTCCCGGCGTTTCCGGGATACGCGCGGAAGAAGAAATAACCGCGCAGGAAGTTGCTCTTTTTGCATTACAGACAGGCGCTTATTCGGACGAGTCCAACGCGAAGTCGGCTGCGGCCTCGCTTCAAACACAGGGCGGAGCCGGTTATATAGCTTTCGACGGAAGCCTTTACCGGGTGCTTATAGCCGGGTATACGGATTCGAACGACGCCAATGAGGTAAAGGCCTCGTTAAAACAGCAAAACGTTGACGCGGCTCTGTTCAATCTGAAATCAGGTTCTCTCAAGTTCAAGATCGGCGCCGAGCAGAGTCAGATATCGGCTGTAAAATCTTGCTTTGAAATAGTTCCTCAAACGGTCGACGGCCTTCAGCAGATCGTTTTCGACGCGGATAAGGGCAATAATGTCGATCAGGCCGTATCCGCTCTCAAACAAAACGTCGCGTCGGCCGCGGCCGGTTTTGAATCGGCCGTAACGTCTGAGGAAAGCTCTATGAAAAGCCTTCGTTCTTATATGCAAAAATTCAGCAGCACCGTAAACGCGCTGCCGACATCAACCTCGGCAGGTTCCGCCGCAAAGTTTTCTTCAGATTTGAAGTATTCCCTCATACAGATAGTGGTCGATTACTCCTCGTTTTTAAACGAACTGAACAGTTAATGGATATGCGGAATATGTGATTTGCTTTTTCTAAAGGGATGCTGCTAACAATAAGCAGTATCCCTTTCAAGTCTTATGGACAGCTGAATGATTTTCCCTTAATCGCTCCGGGGATCGCGGAATCTGTTTTAGTTTAAAAAGGACGCAAGTATTCCCGTGACTATCATGCCCAGTACTATTATTATCACTATTATTGACTGTATCACCCTGACGGTCTTTTTCCGCCGTTCAGCTTTGCTTGTTTTTTTCCCGTTTTTCTCCACAATATATTCCCCCTTATGTTTCCTATCTTTCTATCAATATTACACTATCTTGATTTATCGCAGCCTCCACCATCGCTTCTACGTCCAGCCCCGCCTCCGCCTTTTCAACGTCTCCGGGATTAGGCCTTGTTATCGGGTGTTTAGGCACGAACACGGTGCAGCAATCTTCATAGGGAAGTATCGAAGTCTTGAACGTGCCGTAATAATCGGCCTTCTCGGTTATCTCTATCTTGTCCATGCCGATGAGCGGACGAAGCACCGGCATCGTAGCAACGCTGTTGGTCGCGTTTAAGTTCTCCAGCGTCTGGCTGGCTACCTGCCCCACGCTCTCCCCCGTGACGAGGGCGAGGCAGCCGTCTTTTCGCGCAAGCCTCTCCGCTATCCGCATCATGAACCTGCGCATCAGTACCGTAAGGTAATCGGGCGGGCAGTCCTGATAAAGTTTCATCTGTATATCGGTAAACCTTATAACATGGAGCTTTACAGCCCCGGTATACCTTGTCATTATCCTGACCAGGTCTTTGACCTTGTCGAGCGCCTTGTCGCTCGTATACGGGAAGCTCTCAAAATGTACCGCGGAAAGCGATACGCCCCTCTTAGCCGTCATGAGCCCCGCCACCGGGCTGTCTATACCGCCTGAAATAAGCAGCATCGCTTTGCCGTTGCAGCCTACAGGCATGCCCCCCGGCCCTTTTACGACCCGCGTGTAGCAGTATGCCTTATCCCGTATCTCTATATAGGCGGTTATGTCGGGGTGTTCAAGGTCTACCTTAAGCCCCGCGACGTTATCGAGTATTACCCCTCCCGTCTCCCTCGCTATGTCTAAAGACTTCATCGGAAAGCGCTTGTCCGCGCGCTTCGCCTCCACACGGAAACTGGCAGTTTCCCGCCCCAGCCGGTCTTTTTCGGCCTTTACAAGGCCTGCTAACGCTTTCGCGGCTAGACCCGCGTCCTGTTCAAGCCTTAAAGCCGGGCTGTACGAATGTATTCCGTAAACGAACTGCAGCCTTTCAAGCACGCGGCTTAAGTCCTTATCGCTCACATTTTCGATATACATCCTGCTCTCTTCCCGTTTTACCTCTGCGCCGGGAAAGTCAAAAAGCGCTGTTGAAGTGTTTTTTACAAGCGCTTTCTCAAAATATGGCCTGTTGAGACCTTTTAAAAATATTTCCGCGTATCTTATTATGATGATATTTTCCATGCTATTTCCTGCCAAACTCTCTTAGCTTTTTGACTGCGCTTTTCAATTCCCCGGCGCATATCTCTATCTCCCGCAGCGTGGTAAACCTGCTCATGCTTATGCGCACCGCGCCTTGCGCATATTCCCTTTGTACTCCGCTTTCCAGCAGCACGCGGCTGAGCTTCCCCCGCGAGCACGCCGCCCCGGTGCCTATATATATCCCTTTTTCGCCGAGTACGCGCACAAGCACTTCCGCCCGGATCCCCGGGAACGATATGTTCACTATATGCGGCACTTTATTTTCCGGCAGGTTTACTTTAGCTCCTTCTATTCCCGCCATACTGCCGAGCAGGGCCTGCTCCAGCGCTTCGATCCTTTTATTCGATTCCGCAAGATCGCCTTTGCCTGCTTCTAGCGCTTCGAGAAAAGCCTGTATACCGAGGGTGTTCTCCGTACCCGGGCGCAGAGCGAATTCCTGGTCTCCCCCGTGCAGCAGCTTTTTTATCCCGACGTTATTGCCTGCCAATATCGCTCCTGTTCCTTTGAGCGCGTGTATCTTATGCGCGCTCAGCGTATAGTAATCTATATCGGCGGCTAAAGCAAGGCTCGTCTTATACAGCGCCTGCACGCCGTCCGAATGAAACAGCGCATCGGGGTTCTTTGCCTTGACGGCCCCCGCTATCGAATTTATATCGTTCAAAGCTCCCGTTTCGTTGTTAACGTGCATGATACTGACCAATGCTGTGTTATCACGGACCGCCGCGGCCACGTCTTCCGCGTGAATGCAAAAACCTCTCGGCTTTATATAATCGACGTTTGCCCCGAGAGTTTCAAGGTGTTTGAACGCGTTATATATCGACGGGTGCTCTATGGCGCTCGTTATATAATGCGCCCCTGTTTTATATGCTGACATAACGGCAGTATTATTTGCTTCCGTGCCGCCCGACGTAAATATGCATTCGCCCATGCCCGTTATGCTTTTCAACAGTTCCCTTGTTTCTTTTATTTCCCTGAAAACTTCCACCGCCGGGCCGTATGCCGAAGACGGGTTATACCAAGCGGTTTCGAGGTGCTTTTCTATCGAGCTTTTAAGGAGCGGCTTTGTCGTAGCTGCGTTGTCAAGATAAATTTCCAAAAAAGTAGTGCCTCCGATAACAAAACAGTGTATAATAGCAATAATAACATGTAAAGACGATTTTTTCGAGCCTTAAGAGAAAGAATCATATCGCTTTGGAGGTCTATATGGAGCGATGCCCGAATTGCGGCAATAAACTCAGCAGTATCGACGTTCTGTGCCCAAAATGCGGGGCTGTTGTTGAAGTTATCCAAACAAAAACCAACCCCTCTTCTCCCGAAACCGCGACGGACGGCAATACGCAAAAACCCGAGCCTGCCCCAAAAAAAGATATCCCGAAATACTTTAACGTTTATTATGAAGGTCTGCCCGATGAAGACAGTATAGATAATGAACCTGAGGAAGCGCCGAAAAAAGAGCCCGAAGAAACGCCCGAAGAGCCCGAAAAGCCTGCAGCTTCCGTTCAGGCCGAGGCGGTTAAGCAGCCGAACAGATTTCAGGCTGCAATAGAAGAGGTAGCCCCTGAGGAGTATAAAAAAGCAAAAGGCTCATTCAGCGAAATAGTTACCGCTAAGGTAAACGAACCGGGCGATGACGACTATTCCCCGCGTTACCTTGAAAACCTTAAGAACCTTGACCTTCCGGAAATCGACGATATCAGCAATTTTGACCCGGAAGAGTACATGCGCGAGTACAAATATAAGAAAATACTTGGCGGCCAGGCTGCGTCGGAAGACTCCCAGTCCGCAAAGAAACAATGGCTTGAGATCGAAGAGACTGAACCTAAAAGCGACCTGGCTTCCGAACTCACAAAGGTAAGGGAAGACCTTGGCAGGCAGGAGGAGCAGGCCCCGCCTGCCGAACGGCGGTACAGAGGAATACAGGACAGCCGGACTGAAAAAAAGCGTGATAGCCGCCCCGAAAGAAAGCAGAACGTCCGTCCCGAAAGAAAGCAGGTTGTCCGCCCTGAAATAATACAGGATAACCGCCCCGAAATAAACCAGGAGACCGTAATCGGCGAAGAGATACCGATGCCTCCAAAAAAGAAGCGCAGCCCGCGTGCGGCGGCTATGGTCCTCATGTGGATTGTAGTATCGGCAGCTATATTTTTCGGCTGCATATTCCTTGATAATTACATCAAGACCTCATACGGGTCTTATGGAAACTTTATCAAAACGATCACCAACGGCCAGGTGGATCTGAGTCCCGGAAACTCGTAGAACTTTTACCAGCAGCAGAAAACAAGGCCGGCTTCTAAAAAACGAGCCGGCCTTTTCTGTTTATTGATTATTGAAGGTTCTTTACTTTGTCGTATATTACGGGCACTTTGAATATGTCGCCCTGCAGAGCTTTCAGTATGCAGATAATCGTAAGCACTAACCACACAATGCCAGCGATAGCGTTGATCCATCCAAGCAATACGACGAGCCAAACTGCATGCCAGCTAATAATGCCTATTAATATACCAATTACGATATATATGGCTATAAAAAAGCATCCCATAACGAGCGACTGCCATGCGTGCGTACGCACCGTCCTGTTCTCCTTGTTTTCCGTAGCCAGCAGTATGATAGCGCTTATAACCGAAAGTATATAAGCAAACCAACTGGCTGTCTTTTGATCCATACCCAACGAGTTCTTTTGATCAGACATATTATACCCACCTCCAAACAAATTTATATATAATGAATTTATATATACGACTATAATACAATATTACGACACATAATGTAAACATATGACGCAAAAAAACAGGAAATATTATTTACCGGGGATGGTCAGTTAACGAAGTGATCGCGCGCTTTATATCCCGTACTGCTGCTTACCCTTGCCCAGCCACATTATCATAGCGCTCTCGCCCGTATCCGCATAATACCCCGGGCGCGATCCGAAGCATGTAAAGCCGAGGCGCTCATAAAGCTTTATCGCGGGAGCGTTCGATACCCTTACCTCAAGCGTGTAGCAGGATACTTCGGGAGGGGCAAGCTCAAACATCTTCCTTAAAAGCTTCTCCCCTATTCGTTTGCCGCGATATTCTTCGAGTACGGCGAGGTTCATGATATGCCCTTCGTCAAGCACAGTGTGCATAGCGCAAAAGCCTATTATCCGCCCGTTATCCGTTGCGGCGACGTAGAGCGCACTATCGTTTTCGATTATGTCGCACATTATGGAGTCGAGCGACCAGGGCGACCCGAAACAGTGTGTCTCAACGTAATAAATATCGTCTATGTCGTTTTTCGTTGCTTCCCGGAGTTTAATATCCATATCAGCCTTTGTGTTTCAGCCTTTCGGCCTGCGTCTCGCGGAGGTAAAACGGTTCCAGGCTGTACGCGTCGCCGCGCGCGCCTTTCTTATACATTTCAAGCGCCGCAAGGCCTACCGAGGCCGCCCGCTGGAGTATTATACCGGGATGCGCCGTCCTATACAGCGGCGAAGCTGCGAGTATCTTATCCCTGTAATTCAGCGCCGCGTCGCCCAGGAAGACCGTCTTTTCGTTTTTCAACTCCTCAAGCACGTTATCCAAAGCGTCGGCTTTGTAACCGGATATCCTTTCGCCCCTTTTGTACGCAGCGGTATATACTTCGCCTCTTCTCGCGTCTATTACCGGGCATATCGTCTCGTCGGCCCCGCGCATGTTGAACGCAAGCGCGTCGAGCGTATTCACTCCCAGCGCGGGTTTTTCCGAAGCGTGCGAAAACGCTTTTATCATGCCGACCCCAATCCTTATTCCCGTAAACGAACCGGGGCCTATGGCGCAGCAGAAAAGATCTATATCCTTTATATCGGCTCCGGCGCTCTTAAGGCAGTGATCTGCCATGGGCGCTGATGTTTCTGAATGCGTCAGTCCGTTATCCGTATAGCTTTCCGACAGCAGCCGCTCATCCTGAAGCACGGCTGCGCCGCATACGCTGCCTGTCGTGTCGACCGCCAGTATAAACATCGCTTCAAGCCCTTTCGATAGTAATATTCCTTGTATCCCCACCGGAACCTTCGAGCGTAACTTTAATGCACGGAGGCAGAGACGCCTTTTCCGGCCATTCTATCACGCATACGCCTCCATTATTAAGATATTCGCGGAAGCCTATATTCTCCAATGACTCTTCGTCTTCGATACGGTAAAGGTCAAAATGATACAGCTTTTGCTTACCTTCGTATTCCTTGAGGAGCGTAAACGTAGGGCTCGTTACGTCTTCCGCTATACCAAGCCCCGCCGCTATCCCTTTTGCGAATACCGTCTTCCCTGCCCCGAGCCCGCCGAAGAGCGCGACGATATCCCCGCTCTTTAATGTTTTCCCTAATTTCTCGCCTGCAGCAAACGTTTCTTCGGCGCTGCGGGATAAAATACTATCCATTTATTGCTCCGGTCTATCGTTCCTCGTTTGAATGCAGTATATCCGATAACAGCCAGCAGCGCAACGGTGCCGACAAATCAGCGGTATTTATGAAGGATCGGGGACAGGGGTTTATACAGAAGCCCCGTAATAACGCAGATAATAACCGACTTGACTATATTGAATGGAACAACCGCATAAATAATATACGTCCAAACGCTGTTTATGCCGGGATTAACTGTTGCCGCTACTTTAATGATTGCTTCCACAGACGAATTAAAGAAAAGAGTTGCGTAAAACGGTATAAGCACAAAATAGTTCATTAAAGGCCCCACAACAAAAGACATAAGCGCGCTTCCCGACGCCATACCTATCACTGCGCCCTTTCGGTTCTTTTTGAATTTATATATTAGTGCTGCAGTTAACACCAACGCAAGGCTGATTATAAAATCAGCGATCTCACCTACTCCTAAGGTTTGAGAAAACGGAAGATAGATAAGATTCTTTACCAGCAATATGGCTGCTCCCGCTATCGGTCCTAAAGCGAAGCCCCCGATAAGGGCAGGAATATTGCTAAAATCGAGTTTGAGAAATGTCGGAAGCAGCGGCAGCGGCGTTTCGAGGAAACGAAGTACTGTCGCTATTGCCGCCAGAATTCCTGCCGTAACAATGAATAATAGTTTGCGGGAAGCCGCAGTTCTGTTTACCATAAATTTATTCCTTCCTCAGAGCATAAAAAAAGCCCTGAATATAACCTCCAGAGCACTGCGTCAAAACTGAGCAATCTTCTCTCATCCAGACTGTACTGTCGGTTACGGAATCACACCGTATCAGCTTATTGCCCCAAAAAGCTAAAACTTTTTGGGGTTGGCTCGCGGACTTTACCGCCGGTAAGGGAATCGCACCCTACCCCGAAGATATATATAATTTATTTTATGCGATTATACTATATGTTTAATGCACGGTCAAGAAAAAAATGCTTCCCTACTTGTCGATATTTTCTATATATCGTTCCAGTTCTTCGATACTTTCAAACAATTTACCCGCTTCGAGCACTTCCTGTTCGTCAGCGTTCAAACCGTCAAACCTTATCGGTATTTTCCTGTATGTCTCCTGTTCGCCGGCGCCGAGTATGGTCCTGAATATTGCAAGAGAGTCCATGTAGCGTTTAAGTATGTAATGCCTCGGGCAATAGCAATCAAAACTCATCTTAAGCGAAACCATCTCCGGTTCAAACGAGACTATCCTTGCGTCCGGGTATTCCGCCTGCAGCTGCGAGAACTTAAGCCCAATGGTGTGGTCGTCGGCCATGCAGCTTAAATAAACGCTGTGGCCGCACATTTCATATTCGTATTCCCACTTCACCACCGCCCCTTTGGATATTTCCGAATCATCCGCCGCGGCGGGCACATCGGAAGGGGAAGGCGTTATCTTTACTACCCTTGGCTCGTTGCTGGCAAGAATAAAGCCCGCCGCGCCCGCTGCTGCGAACAAAACCAGCACGGCAAGCCAAATAAAGATCTTTCTTTTTCTTTTATTTTTCCAAAACGGATACTGTTTTTCCTGTGATCTTATAAACAAAAATACCCCTCCGTCAGGGATATTTTTTGTTAATAATAATAATTTATTCTTAATTACATGACCGCGTTATGGTATACGTTCTGTATGTCGTCGTTATCTTCAAGCGCATCAAGCAGGTTCTGTATGCTTTCTTCTTTTTCCTCGGATAACTCTACCGTGTTTTCCGGGACCAGCCTGACCTCGGCAAGCAAAAATTCATACCCTTTTTTCTCGAGCGCGTCGTATGCGGCGGAGAACGAAGCCACGTCGGTCGTTATTTCGAACGCATCTTCGCCTTCTTCCACATCCGAAGCTCCCGCGTCTATCGCGTCCATCATCAATGTGTCGCCGTCGGCCGAACCTTTCTCTACAACCAGAACGCCCTTCCTTTCAAACATCCACGCGACGCATCCCGTCGCTCCGAGCGAGCCTCCGCTTTTATCAAATATATGGCGTATGTCGCTTGCAGTCCTGTTCCTGTTGTCGGTAAGCGCCTCCGCTATGACCGCTACCCCGCCGGGGCCGTAGCCTTCGTAAGAAATAGACTCATAATTGATGTCTCCAAGCTCGCCCGCAGCCTTTTTAATGGAACGCATGATGGTGTCGTTAGGCATATTATTGGCCTTTGCTTTCGCTATCAGGTCTTTCAGCCTTGAGTTGGCCCCCGGGTCGGGCCCGCCTTCCTTTACGCAGACTGCCAGTTCCCTTCCTATCTTCGTAAAAGCCTGTCCCCTTTTAGCGTCTGTGCGCTCTTTTTTATGTTTGATATTTGCCCATTTAGAGTGTCCGGACATATTTCACCTCGACATTTTTTATCGAAGTAATAATAGCATAAAAAAGGCAAAGGTTCAATGCCGAAGTGGCCTTTTGCGCTATTCGTTAAAATACAAATTAAATTATCGTTTTTTCCCGTCGGGCAGAAGGTCCAGGGCTTCCCCGCCGGGAGGAGGGACCGAACTCTCTTCTTCGGGGAGAAGGTTAAACAGCCCGCCGTTCGTGTTATTAAAATAGCTCTGCGGAACGTCGCCGATTATTATCGTATCGGAAATAAGCACTTCGGTCGAGATATCGACTGTCTGCGATGTGCTGCCTATCATTATCCTAACCGAAGAGTTGAGCAAAAGGAATATCTTATGCCGTGTCTGGTTTATCCCGGCTTCTTCAAACTGTGTTCTGAATTCCGTCGCCACGGACCCGATCGGCTCAAACCTGACTATTATTGAAGGCCCCCTTCCCGTAAGAAGCTGCCCGCTGAGTATTGTGCCTATAGGTATGCTTACCCCCTGCTGGCCTGCGTTCATTATCTTATCCTGCGCGGCAAGGGCGGTCTTTGCGCCCAGTTCGTTTACTAAAACCGTATCTACCGAAATAAGCGATATCTTTCCCGTATCGTCTTTTTCGATATGCGTCAAATCCGAATACAGAACGCCGCTCTCCCCTACCGTTTCCCTTACGGCGTCGTTCATCGCTTTTACGGCTACCGCGCGAAGTTTAGACTCGGAAAGGCTGAGTACCGCCGGCCTTATAGCGCTGTCTAGTATGATATACCCGGCTAAAAGCAAAGCAATTATCAATAACACTATCCATTTCCGGGAGACCTTGATCTTAAGCCGCATTATACCCACCCGTTATAAAGTATGTTTGGACATCGGCTGCAATGCCCGGAAAGACGACAAACTATCAAAGCCATAAATAAAATCGGATCGCATTTCGAAAGCCGTTGAATAATCGCTGAAAATGTAAATTAAATTAGTATTTTTGATTACCTGAGCGTTAAATGTGTTATAATACAGAAAACCGGATAGGATAGTTTTGTATGCGCGCAAATCGTTTTTTTAGATCCAATAAGCTTATTTCAGCTGTAAAAAAGGCCGTAAGGAATGTAGGCCTGTTTTTTGCCGAATGCTTATTCAGGTTAAAAAATCTATTCAGGCGAACCCGGCCTTATTCCCGGAAGGACGGCGTTTCCGATGAGACGCAGGTTTTCGGGGCTACGGGCTTTACAGGCGGCGGTTATTATTCAGGGAAAAAAGAAAAACAACAGAAGTCACGCGAAATGCCTTATATCACGAGAGAGCACTTATCCGGCGAAGGCAAAGAACATATCAATATGTTCACATCGAGGAAGCACGCTCCCAGCTTTATTATCGGCATACTCCTTACGTCGTTCAAGCTCCTGCTTATCGTCATATTCATGATGGGCGCAGCCGGCTTCGGTACGCTGATCGGGGTTGCCAAGGCGTATATGGACACCACCCCCAATCTCAACACTTCCGAGATCGAGAACCAGGCTGAAACGTCTTATATATACGATTGCAACGGCGATCTCATTACCGCGTATACGGGCTCTGAAAACCGGGACTGGGCTTCTATTGACGAGATACCCGAGATGCTGCAGAACGCGGTCGTATCGATAGAGGACGTACGCTTTTATTTTCATTCGGGCGTGGATCTGAAACGGCTTGCCGGCGCGTTTCTAAGCAACCTTATGAACAACAACGTCCAGGGCGGGAGCACTATAACCCAGCAGCTTGTGAAGAACAGCCTCCTGAGCACTGAGAGGACGTATAAACGCAAGATACAGGAAGCATATCTCGCGATGCAGCTCGAGTCTAATTATTCAAAGAAACAAATACTCGAAGCATACCTTAACACAATAAGCCTTGGGGCTTCGAATTACGGCGTTAAAGCTGCCGCGAAGGATTATTTCGGTAAAAACTTAAGCCAGCTATCTTTAAGGGAATGCGCTATGCTGGCGGGGATCACCCAATATCCGTACGCTTATAACCCGAGAAGGTGCTTTTATGTTACAAAAGACCCGAGCAAATTAAACGAGCGCACCGACAATGTGCTGCTGCAGATGTATAAGGCGGGTTATATCACAAAAGAGCAATATGATCTTGCGCTGGGCGACAGCGTTTACGTATTGCCTAAATCCTCCGTAAACGAGATGTACGATATGCCGTACTTTGTTGAATACGTGATAAACGATGTCATAACCCATCTGCTCAAACAGCGTGGCAAGCAGGATACTCCCCAGACAAGAGCGGAGATCGATCTGGAATTGCGCACGCAGGGCTATGATATATATACGACCGTAGACCCTTCCATACAGAAGACTGTTGAGCAAACGCTTTCCGAATGGCCTAGTTATCCGAAGCTGGAAAACTCAAACGACTCTGTAATAAGATATGAAAACAGCGACGGTACGGTCACCGAGGTAATACAGCCGCAGGCTGCCGCGGTCGTTCTCGACCACCGCACAGGGCAGCTTAAAGCTATCGTCGGGGGAAGGAATACCCCCACGGCAAAGAAAACTCTGAACAGGGCTTACCAGACAAAGATGCCTGTAGGTTCGTCAATAAAGCCGATAGCGGTCTATGCGCCCGCCATAGACAAAGGATATTCTGATGGAACTGTCTTGCCCAACATTCCCCTTCCGATAAAAGACTGGGATTCGGAAAACGGATATCCTGGCGGCGGCTCTTCCCTTTACGGCCCGGTAACACTGCGCACCGCCATAGTGAATTCGCTCAACAGCGCTACGGCTTACACGCTTATGAACAACGTCGGCCTCGACGATTCGTATAATTACCTTATTCAGATGGGAATAAACCCTTCTCATATCAGCAAGACGGGTTCCGGGCTGGCGCTCGGCACGTCTGGCATAACCCCCATTGAGATGGCCGGGGCTTACGCCACCATAGCTAACGGCGGGCTTTATTTTGAGCCTCTTTCGTTTACAAGGGTAGTCGACAGGGACGGCACAGAGATACTTAACGCTGACAACATACGCGTTAAGCATCAGGTTTTCAGTAAATCGACCGCCTGGCTTATAACCGATATACTGGAGCAGGCCGTACGGGAAGGCACAGGTAAAAAGGCAAATATACCGGGAATGACCGTAGGCGGCAAGACAGGCACCAACCAGAACGTCAAGGGTGTATTCTTTGCGGGCATCACCCCATACTATACCTCAACGCTTTGGATAGGACAGGACGGGTATAAAGCGCTCAATAAGAGCGTATACGCGTCTGACGCGGCAGCGCCGCTCTGGAAAGAGTATATGTCAAAGATACTCGAAGGCCAGAGGGACGCGCCTATCATAGGCGGTTCGCCGGAAAGCCTCGGGTTTGTCAAAGTTAAGATATGCTCGGTATCCGGCATGCTCGCCACCGATGCCTGTGAGCTCGACGCAGGCGGACGCAAGCCTGCTGACGCCTGGTTTATAAGCGGCACCGAGCCGACCGAATCGTGCAATGTGCACGTGAAGTATAGGGTCTGCCAGGAAAGCGGAAAGATAGCGACGGAATATTGCCCGGACGTAAGCATAAAGAGCCTGGTGTTTCTCCCGGTAAATTCGATATACTGGAAACTTAAGCCGGAGCAGCTCGCAAAATATCTTCCCGGGGCGTTGCTTGCCCCCGAAGGATTCACATTGAGCGGGCTCACGCCCGATATGCCTAATTACTCGAGTTATTTCTGCGGCATACACACGCAAAGCTGGTATGAAGAGCAGCAGGACCTTGCCGGCGCCATAGTGGCGGCGCATGCGCAGATCGCCGAATCGAACTCGGTTTTATCCGATCCCGTTCTTGGTTTGTCGATGGAAGACCAGGCGGCGCTTTCGGCTAAAATACATGGACTTGAAGATCTGATCTCAGCCCCTGGTTCTACTTCGGGAGCCATTCAGCAGATGACGTCCGAACTGAAAGCTCTGACCGATAACCTTTTGGCGTTATACGGGGGCGAAACATAACCGGCGGCTAAAAAGCCATTTGCCGGTCACGGCATATAGCTGTTTTCAGACAGTAAAGTGATCTCGATTACCGGGGAGGACGGGCCTGTAAGCTGCTCGCCTCCTATTTTTATTTCCGGGTGGACCGGTATGATATAATACATATACGTATGCCCGTATTTCGCGTTCTCGTCAGTTAGTTTAACCTCCCGGGTATCCCCCGTGTACTCGCCTATAAGCTGCGGTTCGCTCGCTTCTTTATCCAGTCTTAAGATCCTGTACGTTATATATTTTTGCACAGGCGTAAAATTAACTACCGGCAAGCCTCCTTCACCCTGCCCAACAGAAAAATCATCAGGCGGAGAGGGTACTGTCCAATACTCGGAATATTGCGTGGGAGCGTTATCCTTTAAAAAATACTCCGGAACAGTCTGGTCTTTTGGCGTAAAAGCGCTGGCTATCAGCGGTTCGCCGTTTTTGAGCGACTGCATGTCTATTTTCACCTGCACTATACTTTTCGGCTGCGTAAATATGGGCGCTTCCCTGCCGTTATATATTGAAGCGAACAGCTTTCTTATGAGCAATGCAGGATATGTCCCGCCCGTAACGTCGGAAGGCAGATAATGAGCTTTTTCAGCATTGTCAAATCCCATCCAGCAGCACATCGTATATTCGGGATTATACGCTATCGTCCACGCGTCCCTGTTTCCCTCATTCGTTCCGGCAGTTCCCGTTTTTGCCGCAATGGGCACGCCGTCGATCTTAAGCCTTCTTGCCGTTCCGTCCTTTGCCGTGCTCTCAAGTATCGAAGTCATCAGGAAAGCCGTCTCTTTTGAAAGGACATTGGTTTTTGTCTTCGGCCTTGAATACACGATATCCCCGCTTGAATCCTCAATCTCGACTATACAGCTCGGGTATGAATAATATCCGCCGTTCGCGAACGGCGTGAATGAATTGCATAGCGTAAGCGGCGATACTCCCCGCGTAAAACCCCCGAGTGCCAGCGTAAGCCCCCTGTCCTCATCCTCGAATGGTATCCCCACTCTCGAAGCGTACAGCTTCGCTTCTTGTATCCCGACTTCTTTAAGGGTCCTTACAGCCGGGAGGTTGAGCGAATCGGACAGGGCTTCGCGGACAGTCACCCAGCCTTTATAATCGTCCGAAAAATCTTTCGGCACATATCCGTTAAAATCTGCTTTTTCATCGAGGACCATCGTTGTGGGCGTGAATCCCAGCTTCTCCATCGCAGGCGCGTATACAAGCACCGGCTTTATCGCTGAACCCGGCTGCCTCTTCATATCGAGAGCCCTGTTGAGCCCCCTGCGCGTTTCATAGCTTCTCCCGCCCATCACAGCCCTTATCTCGCTTGTATTGCTGTCGATTATGCACAGCGCGGCCTGACACATTTCGCCGTCCTGGGAAGCGGGAAAATTGGACGCGTCTTCGAACAAAGCTTCGAGCCGGTCTTGAATGCCCTGGTCGAGCGTAGTGTGTATCCTGTACCCGCTCGATAATAGCTCTTCGCTTTCTATCCCCAGTATCTGCTTCGCTTCCGTCAGCACCATGTCGGTAAAATACCCGTATTCGAATTTGGGCTGGTCGGCCAACGCGACCGTTTCCGACTGCGCTTTGGTCTTCTGCTGCTTTGTGATATAACCCTGCTCTTCCATCAAAAACAATACAAGGTTGCGCCTTTCTATGGATTTATCCATATGCAGATGAGGCGCGTAATGCGAGGGGGCTTTTATTATACCGGCGAGCATCGCCCCCTGGGCAAGCGTGAGCGACGGCGCAGAGACGCCGAAATATGCCCGGGCTGCCGCCTCAATGCCGTACGCGCCTCTGCCGAACGGTATATAGTTAAGGTACATTTCAAGTATCTGGTCTTTTGAATATACCTGCTCAAGTTTCAGCGCCATTACCGCTTCCTGCAGTTTCCTCGATATGGTTTTAGCGCCGGTTAGGTTGGTGTTCTTTACCAGCTGCTGTGATATGGTGCTCGCTCCCTGCCCCAGGTTCCCATGCTTTACATCCTCAATGAACGAGCCTGCTATTCTTACGAGATCTACTCCGTTATGCTCGTAAAACCTTTCGTCTTCGGCGGCTATGAACGCTTCTTTTACGTACAAAGGTATTTCATTCAGGGGAACGAAGACCCTGTTTTGCTTGTTATACAGAGCGCCCATCTGCTTGCCCGTACCGTCATATATGAGCAAGGTCTGCTGCATCTCCCGTATCTTCGCCGGATCGAATTCTTTCCATTCTTTCAGGCCCATAAGATATGAAAATAAAAATACGAATACTGTGAATATCAGTAATATCCCGCTTATAGTCGTATACTTGAATATCCTGAACAGCAGGCATCTCTTTTTTTTTGGTTTTTTGATATTTACGCGATGTCTTCCCATTGCAGCTTCCTTTTATCGTCGTTTTTCCAACGTTTTTATGCTGTCCGAAAACAATCTTATTATGTTATTCGACATAAACCAAATATTAACACGAAAAATAGTTAAAATGTGTCAAAACCTCTTAAAGGGTTGTTTGAAATTAAACAGAATACGGTTATGTAGAATTCTCGAAAGGATAGTTTATGCACATACAGGTAAAACGTCAGAACGAATACGTCACCGCATACCTGTTCGGAGAACTGGACCATCACAGCTCGCAGCAGGCCAAAGAGGAACTGGATGAGGTAATAAAAACGCACAGGGACGCCAACCTGATACTGGATCTTAGAAATTTAAGCTTTATGGACAGTTCGGGCCTCGGGGTCGTTCTCGGGCGGTATAAAAGGCTTAAGGTGTACGGCAACAGCATGTACATAAGAAACGCAAACAGGCAGATCGAAAAGGTGTTCGATGTGAGCGGGATCTATAAACTGATCAAAAAAATCAAATAACGGGGGCAATTATGGAAAACAAAAACGTTATGGAACTGCGGCTCTTAAGCCTTTCGGAAAACGAAGGCTTTGCGCGAAGCGTTGTGGGGGCATTCGCTACACAATTGAATCCGACACTCGAAGAGGTCGCCGATATCAAGACCGCGGTCTCTGAGGCCGTCACGAATTGCATAGTACACGCCTACCCCGACCGCACGGGCGACATATATATAAAGGCGGAGCTTTCAGACAGCAACATCACGATCAGCATACAGGACTTTGGCGTGGGCATTGCCGATATAGAGCAGGCAAGACAGCCGTTTTTCAGCACTGCCGGAGACGAATCGCGCTCAGGCATGGGATTTACCGTTATGGAAACCTTCATGGATGAAGTAAAGGTAATATCACAGGTCGGGCGCGGGACCACGGTAGTAATGACAAAAACGATCAGGAAATAGGAACTCATATGGCGGACAGCGGCGTTTTAAAACACGAAGAATCACTGATATTGATAAAAGCAGCCCAAAGCGGCGATGACGATGCAAAAGAAACGCTCATAGTCAGAAACACCGCGCTTGTTAAAAGCATAGTAAAAAAGTTTTTGAACCGCGGGGTTGAGTTTGAGGATCTTATGCAGATAGGCAGCCTCGGGCTTGTTAAGGCAGTGCTCGGTTACGACCCGTCTTACGAGGTCAGGTTCTCTACATACGCGGTGCCTATGATAGCGGGCGAGATAAAACGGTTCCTGCGGGACGACGGAATAATTAAGGTAAGCAGGTCGCTCCGGGAAAAGTCGTTTGAGATATTTAACATGAAGGAAAGGATGAAAGAGGAATTAAAGCGCGAGCCTACTATCGAAGAACTTGCCCAAAAGCTCGAAATGTCGGCGGAAGACATAGTCTTCGCTATTGAAGCTGTCCGCAGCCCGGTATCGATATATGAGCCCGCGTTTGAAGACGAAAGCTCGAAGACGCTGCTTATAGATACGATGTCGGAAGATTCGAGCGGCGACATGATTGATAAGATACTTCTGAAAGAGCTCATACTTAAACTCGACCCGAAAGAGCGCCAGCTCATAATGCTCCGTTATTACAGCGATAAGACCCAGATGGAGATAGCCGAGATACTCGGCGTCTCGCAGGTGCAGGTATCGCGGCTCATAACGAAGATCATAAGCAAGTTAAAAAAAGCGGTCGAATAGTCGTTGATTTGTTTTAGCCACTATTGAGCAGCCGGAGTTGCTCTTTTATTTTGCCCCGATCCAAGGAAGCGCTGATTTAATGAGGGCAATAAGATTTACGAGGAAATTTGGTGTCTGCCAAGAAGCAAAAACAAATGAATAGCAGCGCTATTTCGGATTTTGACGACGCAGGCAGGCGCCAAATTAACGGGGGCCCCAAAAAGCCGTAAGACTTTTTGGGGCTATAGTGCAAAGATATTAAGCGAATAAATCAGCGTTTCCCTAACTCTTATCGTCCGGTCAAATATTTTTTAACCATATGCAAATAATAAAAAAAACAAGGCGGCACAATATTATTGAAGTTGGTGGATATCGTTTGGAGTGGATAAAAAGCAGGTGGGTCATAATAGTTTTGATATGTATCCTCGTCGTAACGGCTGCAGTAGTAATCGTAATATTGTTCTGCCAGCCGCACAAAGGCAATTTTACTAATGCGTGGTACGTCCGGTTGGGCGGCTTCCGCTCCGCTACAAAAGCCGACGGGCTTGTTTTTTCAGGTCTTACACAATCAAAATATCCATACAATATACAGTTTGCTCCCGCCGGGCCTTCCGGGCGCGGAGGGATATGATTACGGGGCATATGGAAAGGAAGAACATGAAAAGTTACATGAAGATGCCGGAAACCAATTTAGGGCAAATGCCGGCATTGGAAGAAAGCGAACAGCGGAGTAAGCCCATACCGGAAAGGCAGAAAAAAGTATAGGTGTTAAAATGGATATAAAAAAATCCGTGGATCAAAAAAACTATCAGCAGCAGGTAAAGACCCGGATGCCCAAGAGCAACCTTTTAAAAGAATGTATAATGGCGTTTATAGTCGGCGGTCTTATCTGTGTATTGGGAGAAGCTTTGAACGACTTGGGGGGTAACGTCTTGGGCCTTGACGAAAAGGGCGTAGGAGTATTCCGCTCGGCAGTGCTCATTTTCCTCGGCGCGCTGTTTACCGGCATAGGCGTGTACGATATACTCGGCAGGATAGGCGGCGCCGGTTCTATAGTCCCCATAACCGGATTCGCCAACTCGATAGTCTCCCCCGCGCTTGAGTATAAATGGGAGGGCTATATCATGGGAGTAGGTGCAAAGCTGTTTACCATAGCAGGCCCGGTGCTGGTATACGGCATCAGCTCGTCGGTGATAGTCGGGATCATATATTATATAGCAGGAGCGTTGTGATATGGGTACAAGGGTCGGCAGGAAAACAGTAAGATATTCTTCTCCCCCGATCATACTGTCAGCCGCTGCTGCGGCGGGTCAGAATGAGCGGGAAGGCCCGTACGGCGAAACGTTCGATATAGTAATCGGAGACGATCTTTGGGGCGAAAAAACATATGAGCTCGCTGAACGCAAGATGATAGTAGAGGCAGTAAAGACGGCTCTGGGCAAAGCGAATCTTAAGGTTGAAAATATAGCGTATATGCTGGGCGGCGACCTGCTTAATCAGATCATCTCTTCAGGTTTTGCCGCGAGGACTCTCGGCATACCGTTTTTAGGACTGTACGGCGCGTGTTCGACTATGTCGGAATCGATCGCATTAGGCTCAATGATAGTCGACGGAGGCTTCGCCGGCAGCGTCGTATGCGCCACAAGCAGCCACTTCGCCACCGCGGAAAGACAATTCAGGAATCCTCTCGAATTGGGAACCCCTAAAACGCCCACCTCCCAGAGCACGGTCACCGGCTCAGGAGCGCTGATAATTTCATCTCAGCGCGACGCGAATTACCCCGCCGTAACGCACGCGACCATAGGGCATGTGATAGACATGGGCGTAAACGATGTAAACAATTTAGGCGCCGCGATGGCGCCCGCCGCGGCGGAAACAATAATTAACCATTTTGAGGATACCGGCCGGAAACCCGATTATTATGATTTCATAATAACCGGCGACCTCGGCACTTTTGGCAGCGAACTGCTTTTAAGCCTTGTTTCCGCGGCCGGTCACGACATATCCCCAAATCATCGGGATTGCGGCTCCCTCATATACAGCGGCAACGAATTGATGAAATGCGGCGGAAGCGGCTGCGGCTGCAGCGCTTCGTTGCTGTGCGGGCATTTTTATAACGAGATGAGGCACGGCAGCATAGGCAAAATACTTTTTACGGCTACGGGAGCGCTGCACAGCCCTACGAGCGCGCTGCAGAAAGAGACTATTCCCTCTGTCGCCCACGCCGTCTCGATAGAAATGGGGTGCGGATCATGAATTACTTCTGGGCATTTGTTATAGGCGGCGCGATATGCGTTGTCGGCCAGATACTGCTTTCCAAGACTGCCATGACGCCGGCGAGGATATTGGTATTGTTCGTTACGCTGGGAGTCGTGCTTACCGCCGTCCAGGTATACGAGCCTTTTGAAAAGTTCGCGGGCGCGGGAGCACAGGTGCCCCTCACTGGTTTCGGATACTCCCTCGCAAGCGGGGCAATCGAGGCGGTTCGGGAAAAAGGCATACTCGGGGCCTTAACGGGAGGCGTAACAAGCACCGCGGGCGGTATAGCTGCGGCCGTATTCTTCGGATATCTCGTGGCGCTTATATTCAAACCGAAGACGAAAAAATAGTTAAATGGCGTATGCGTCTACAATGGGATTAAACTCCACCGGCACTGCCGGAGGAGTTTATATAAGAAACAAAACAGAGAGCCCAACGGCTCTCTGTTTCTATGCCCTTTTGGGGGCAAAGTGGAGGTCATGTCCGCGACTTTTCGGCCATCTCTATGGCTTCACGAACAATGTTACCGCAATTGCGGGCAGAAACGCCGCCCCATCCTTCTTGGGCGACAGTTTCTTCAACGCCCAGCCTTTTAGCAATCTCCTGTTTTAAAGCTTCCGACATTAACCCTTGTCTAGACATACAAAACCTCCTGATTCTGCGGCAATGCCGCACTATTAATATCCCCCGCGGACGACATATCTATTAAATCGAAAAGTTTAATTCTATATTGCCCGGTAATAGACTTTTTATATAACTATAAAGAGGAGGTTATCCAACTTCCTCTTTAGCTGGTCTTTTGCATACTATTTTGCGCTGCTTCCCTGTATGCGTTTTAAATTGCTGACTATAAGCTCTGCCGCCTTCTTTACCGTCTCTTTGGCGGCTGCAAGGTCTGTTGCCCCTGCCGAGACATATATGCAGTATTCGCCCGACAGAAGCACTATACCCGGAGAAGTTACGAAAGTATCGTCACCGATATGCAGCACTTCGGTGGAGTTCGGGTCGGCCATCGATTTTTTCAGGGCTTCAAAGATCATTGCCGGTGATATCTCGCCGCCCTGCGATCCTCCTCCTCCGGAACTGCCGCCCTGGCTCTGACTGGGGCTGCTGCTTGTGCCGCCGCTTCCCTGACTTCCGCCGCCACCCTGGCCGCCGCTTTGAGGTTTCTGCATCACTACGATCTCAAGATAACTTTTTGAGTCGGATTTTTCCGGGGCATAAAACCCTGTTTTTAAGCCCAGCGATGATTGTTCGGTGGTAACGGCGTCCTTAACCGCTTCTTTTAAAAGCGCAGCTGCTTCCTCTTTGGATATGAGCTGGTTCGGTTCTATCGTCTGCCCGCCGGACTGTCCGCCGGATTGCGATGGCTGGCTTCCCTGAGACGAAGTGCCGGAAGATTGGTTCCCGCCCCCCGCAAGTTGGGTTGTCGCGGCGTTTTGCTGATTATTGCCCTGACAGCCGGCTGTAAACATAAAGACGCACAATGCCGCAGCCGCTATGTAAACATATCTTAAATATCCGTGTTTCATTTTCCGCCTTCCTTATAGTATCTTCTACTTTCAGTATGGCTCATTTTTATTTAGATATGCTTTCCATAGCCGCCCTTTTAATAAAATTCAGACTCCGGTTTTTATTATCTGAGAAGCTTTTAAAAAGACATAATCTCAATTTAAAGAGAAAAAATAATCAATATTAAATTCAGGAGGAACAAATGTTCAAACACGAAAAACAGCTTTTATTTCCGGTAAAAGTAGACAGGCCGAATCCGAACTACGCGGCGATGATGCAGGAGCAACTGGGAGGCCCGCACGGCGAGCTTAAAGCCGCGATGCAGTATATTTCCCAGAGTTTCCGTATAAAAGACCAGCAGGTCAAAGACCTGTTCCTCGACGTAGGCTCAGAGGAGCTTGGGCACATGGAGATGGTAGCCACAACGGTGAACCTATTAAACGGGCACGACCCGAACGCCGCCGCGGCGACTGTAGGGAACATAGAAGCCCATGTGCAGACAGGGCTTACGCCCGCCCTCGCCAACGCTTCCGGCTATTATTGGACGGGCGCATATATCGAAGAGACAGGAGACCTCGCGGCGGACATACTCTCCGACATAGCGGCTGAAGAAAGGGCGAAAGTCGTCTATCAGTATCTTTACCGGCAGATAAACGACAGCGGCGTAAGGGAGACGATAGACTTCCTGCTTAACCGCGAAGAAGCTCATAATACGATGTTCCGCGAAGCGTTCAACCGCGTTAAAGATACAGGCTCCCTAAAAGACTGGGGCGTGACAAGTAATTCGAAACTGTATTTCGACCTGTCTTCACCGGGAGGCCAGTACTTTGCCCCGGGAGATAATCCGCAGCCTCCGCAGTTCACCAATCCAAGGAGCTGATGTTTTTTAAATGTTTTCAAAACCGCTTGTAAGCTTTCCCCCGCCGCTATATAACAATTATAAATTAGCCGGCATATATAAATAACAGGGGGTGAAGTTTATGGGTTTCGGATTTGGCGGGTGCGGATTTGACCGCTGCGATTGCTGCGTAGGAGGCTACGGCGACGGGCCTTGCGGCGGATATTACAGCTTTTGGGACAGAGGCCGCTGTTTCCCCGAATTCAGGCGCGGCAGGGATTGCTGCGGCAGATTTGGCTTTTCTGACCACGGGTGTTTTCCTTTCTTCGGATGCAGCCCCAGCTGGCGCAACCCGCGCTGCGGCTTATGCATAAACGTGCCGTTTGGCTGCTGCAATCTGGGCTTTTTTCTGCCGTTTTGAAAGATACGCCTGATACTTAATCTTTATAACGGCGTTGGAATATCAAAAACAGCTTTATCAGTAAAAGCTGTTTTTTGATACCGAATTGTAATTCTATACATTTCCTCGTTTCGCGGATCGCTTTTTTCTTGTCCTGCTGTTGTTCTGGGCATCCGCGGTAACGGGCGTCTGCCCGCTGCTCTTTTCATATCTTGCTTTTTTGTTGTCCGGCTGGCTGTCTTTAGGCATTGCTCTGCTCCTCCCGATCGTTTACTCTATTATTGCTGTTCGGCACTTTAAATATGTAAAAGCTTTATTTAAACATTAAAATAGTATATTGTATTTTATAGAATACATACCTGATGTTATTTAGCCGGCCGCAGAAAAAGGAGGGCATAAAATGGAATATAGAAAAGCAACTTTAGAAGACGTTTCATCATTGGTGGAACTTCGCAAACAACAGCTCATTGATGAAGGTCTCCCGGTACTGCAAAATATCGATGCCGAACTGAAGGACTACTATGAACGTAGTCTTGCTGCCGATTCATTTATTGCCTGGCTCGCGCTGGATAACAACACTATCGTTGCTACGAGCGGCCTTTGCTTTTATCAATTGCTCCCGTGTTATTCCAATCCGTCTGGTATGACAGCCCAAATTATTAACATGTTTACGGTTAAGGAATACAGAAGGCGGGGCATTGCTTCCGTTTTGTTGGAAAAAATCCTGCATGAAACTCGTTCTCTTGGATTTTCCGTTGTCAGGTTACACGCGTCTTCCGATGGAAAAGGCCTCTATACTAAGTTTGGTTTCGTTGCGGCGGATGGTCAGATGGCCTTGAAATTTTAACCTGGCTTATATCTTTAACCGCCTTGCATTGTATACATAAAAACTTTTATTTCGAACCTACGGTGTTATACTGTATTTGTAATAGCATGTGTTTCCAAAAGACATCGCCTTGTTCGTATAATTTCTCTTTTGTATGAGGTGAATCAATGAAAATAATCGTAATCGGCGGCACCGGGTTCCTCGGATACTATACGATACTTGCCGGCCTGAAAAGCCATTCGTTTGACGCCCTCGCCATACCCGACGTGGCTTTGGGGGACTGGTACCCGAAGGAAGTAAGAGTTTTAAGCGGAAACGTATTCGAGATGCCGGAAGAAAAGCTTCAGGAGATCTTTTCAGGCTATGACGGTATCGTTTATGCGGTGGGCCCTGACGACAGGGTTTTGCCTCCCGCTCCTGCGTATGAGTTCTTCCATACCCGCTTAGTCGATAACTGCGTAAAAACTATAACAGCCGCGAGAAAAGCGGGCGTAAAACGCTGCGTCGTGCTAAACTCATATTTTGCTTATTTCGACAGGATATGGCCGGAGAAAGGTTTAAGTAAGCGGCATCCCTATATAAAATGCCGTATAGAGCAGGCGTCGGGGGCGATAGCCGCCGGGTGCGGCAGCATGGCGGTCATGATACTCGAACTGCCGTATATCTTCGGCTCCATGCCCGGGCGAATACCGCTTTGGAAAGAAGTATTCCTCGATCAATACACAAAGGGCAAAGTGATCTTCTTCCCGCGGGGAGGAACTAATATGATAGCCGTGCAGCATGTGGGCGAGGCGGTCATAGGCGCGCTGGAACGGGGCGAGCACGGAAAAAGATACCCTATAGGCGACGAGAACCGCTCGTATAACGACATGCTTGAGATGATGATGTCGGCTATCGGCGAGAAAAAGATCATAGTAAATATCCCCCGTTTACTTGCCGCTTTAGCCGGCAGGTTTATTGAACGGGGAAGGCATAAGAAAGGGCTGGAAGGAGGGCTCAACGCGAAATACCTTATGCAGGATATACTTACGAGAGAACTCTATTTTGACCCTTTGGAAACCGCCGCGGCTTTAGGATACGGGCGCGGCGGGCTCAAGGATTCCATAGTTGAAACTATGAAAGCATGCTATCCTGAAAAGTTTAAATAATTTAGTCGTTCATTCGAATAGCTGGTCGATCATTTGTACGTAGTTTCTTACTTTCTCGTCGTCCGGGAAGCCCGTGTACCAAGGCTGCCCTGCGCTTACCTTCGCGTTATACCTTGATTTAATAATTATTTCCGGATGGTATTCGAAGTGCATTATGTCAAAGTGCGCCCACTTGCCCCCCCATACGAATCCGTTATCTTCGAACGCGCGTACTATTACTGCGGGGAAGACGGATATCCTCGCCTGCCCTTTCTCCTTCGATATCGATCTCCAAGATGGGTTGGCTTTAGCGTGAAGATCTATAGCTACAGCGTAAGAGTGCATGCTGAGGTTTTTTGTGCCGGCGATAAAGCGGTAGTTGAACGTTCCGTTTGTGGGATATATGAATTCTTTAAGGCTGCTGTCCTGCGCGCAAAGTTCATTTAGCTTAACGAATACGTTCAATATGGCCTGAGACGCCCCGTTTAACTTATTGAATGGCCCCCTGACGTTTTTTACGCTGACGAGGTTGGCTTTGACCGCCTTTTTGTTTTGTCCGTAAACATCGTTATATAGCGCGTAAGGCCTTATCCTCCCCGGATCAAAATCTCCCTCTAAAAGGACAGTAAGGTCTTCAAGCGGATATATCATTTCAAGCGCGTCCTGCAGGTCCGCACCGTTCATCTTTTCCACAAACGTCTTTTGTTTCTTGTCATCATACAATATCTTATTCCCCGACTGCATGACAGCGTATATAAAGCCGTCCGCATCTATCTCATAACCGCTGATATAGTCGGGATAAGCCATTTTCCAGACAAGGAGATCTCTTTTGATAGATATTTCTTCAGGTGAATCAGTAGGCTCCGGCATCGGTGTTATTTCAGTTGTGGGCTGCGGTGTTGCTGTGGGCGTAGGCTGCGGCGCAGCGGGCGTTTCGGTTATATCGGGAGTTCTCAGGTCGTCCTGCTTATCGGGAACGGAACACGCGCACAGCGCCGATATCGATAATATAAAAACAAGAATGATGATCGCGGTTTTTTTCATAAATATTACCCCCAAGATTATAAGAATGATTACCGCCGGAAATTAATTATGTAAACAGTATACACCAAAAAAACTTTTTCGGATGAAAATTTTGTGATATCATTTAATAATATAAAACGACAGGAGGATCGTTATGGATTTTTATAATGTGATAGAAGCCCGGCACAGTGTGCGTTCATATCTCGATAAACCCGTTGAAGAGGAAAAGCTGGATCGAATACTTCACGCCGCGCAGATCGCGCCTACGGCGGTAAACTATCAGCCTTTCAGGATATATTTAATGCCGACCGAGGGGCGCAAAGAACTTCTTAAAAAGGTTTATCACCGCGACTGGTTTTCCGAGCCGCCATATGTACTGCTCGTATGCGTCGATATCGATAAATGCTGGACGAGGCGCGACGGCAAATCTTACGGCGATGTGGACGGCGCTATAGTTATGGATCACATAATACTTGCCGCGACTGCGGAAGGCCTTGGCACATGCTGGATAGGCGCGTTTGACCCGGAAGCTGCAAAGGAAGTTTTTGAGCTTCCCGATAACCTTGAGCCCATAGCGTTTACGCCGCTCGGGTATGAAAGAAAAACCGAGTTCAGCAAAAAGCGCAGGGACATAAGAGAACTTGTCGTAAGGTTATAGGATAATCAGATGGAAATATTAACTTTAAGGATCGTCGGAAAAAAGAGATTATAACGAAACTCCGGGATAAATTATTTCACCGATGGATTCAATTTTATTATGCTCAGCTACTTATAAATACGCTTTTTCAGCAGCCGATGATAGGCAGGCATATCTTCGGCTGCCGCAGTCACTGTCTCAAGTTTTCCGGTACGGATCATTTCTTCAATACGTATTGCGGCCCAGGAATCGCCAATTCCAAGTTGATATTTACCAAGCACCCTTCCGATAATTACTGCTTCCTGAA
Source organism: uncultured Christensenellaceae bacterium (assembly GCA_964510055.1). Classification (GTDB taxonomy): domain Bacteria; phylum Bacillota; class Clostridia; order Christensenellales; family SZUA-584; genus DTFZ01. Next base: position 4,358 of record CAZDZY010000013.1, on the reverse strand, counting down.
ATTTCTCGCCTTCTGCCGCTATTTCGCGAAGGATAAATTCATCGTAGAGTTTTTCCGATGCGCTTACCAATTGTCCGTTCAGCATAGCCCGCAAAGGCGCGTTTTCTCTTTGAAGCTCCTTCCAATGGGATGCGCAGCTTTGTATGAATACCGGCAGCACAGGTTTTTGCAGAGCAGGATAACGATGCCATTCCCTGGGGGCCGCTTCACCCCAGCCGCTTTTCCTCACGATATTCCCTTTTTCGTCAGCTTCCCATTCCGGGAGCTTGACAATAGAAACCTGTCCGCTATGTGCTTTCCATTGATCCAACTGTTCCATGAACCAATATAGTCCGCACATTTCATCAGGATGATTGCTGTACCATATCCGAAGGGATTCTCCTGTTTCTGCGCGTTCCCGGACTGTTTTCAAATCTTCATTTGCCTTTTTAAACATTTCCTGAGCCGCCTGCCGCCCCTCGCCGTTAGGATAAACGCTGTATAAGTGCTCCAACGTCTGCATCCGCTTTATACCGGGCTGATTCTCCGAAATATCTCCAACGCTCAATACGAAATTGAATCCATAGACGTCTGCAGGATTACCGCCCATGGGGATAGCGCTCTCCCACGCCAGGCGTGTCTTTTCCTCCGCTTCCAGCTGGGCAGCTTCAACTTCCTCTTTAGTCGGTTTGCTTCCATCAGCGTGACTGACGATAACGCCAAAACACCCGCCCAAATATTTTCCCTTGCCATAACATTGCGCCATTTTAAGGCTTCCGCAAGCGCTGTCGCTGAATACGATCTCAATCATAAAATTCTATTGCCTTACTCCTCAACTTCCGTATCTCTTATATCTATTCCGATATCGTTATCGATGGTTGCGCCAAAAGAAATAGCTCCTCTTCCATACTTGCTTCTTATGCTGTCTACCACCCGCTCTATCTTTTCCTGCTTGACGCTGCTCCCCTCTTCTTCAAAGAAACTCAGCTGCCCGGTACCGGCGTCTGCTGTTATGTTAAGCCCCGTTACAGTCAGCATACGTATGGGTGCGTCCATATCCCAGCACGCTTTTATGATCTCGATTGCCGCATTGCCTATATCCTTGCACAAACATGTAGGCTTAACAAGCTTTTTCTGCCTCGATATCGTATTGAACTGCGGGTCGCGGATCTGCACCTGCACGGTGGAGCACATAAGCCCGTACTTCCGCAGCCTCGATGCCACCTCATCTGAAAGCGCCAGCACACCCGTGCTTATATCGTCTATGCCGGTAAGATTGCGTTTGAACGTCATGCCGCTGCCCACTGATTTCGCTTCGCGCTCTTCGCCCGCGAATTGAACGGGACTTTCGTCTATGCCGTTCGCGTAATCGTGCAGCGTAGCGCCCATCTTCCCGAGCAAGCCGGTAATTACCTTCTTATCATAAGCGGCAAGCTGCCCTATCGTAGTTATTCCGAGCTTCGATAACGCCTCCGTTGCCGCCTTTCCCGCGTAAAGCAGCGACGATACCGGGAGAGGATAAAGTATTCTTTTGTAATTTTCCCTTGAAATCACCGTCGTCGCGTCGGGTTTTTTATAGTCGCTCCCAAGTTTTGAAAACACCTTGTTCCAGGAAACGCCGACCGATATTGTAAGCCCGATCTCGTTCCTCACCTTCTCCCTTATTGTATCCGCTATCTCTTTCCCGCTGCCGAAAAGGTGAAGGCTCCCCGTCACGTCGAGCCACGATTCGTCTATTCCGAAAGGCTCGACCATGTCGGTGAATCCCTCATACAGCTTATTTACTATTTTTGAATACTTTGAATATCTTTCATGATGAGGCGGCACCAGCGTGAGCCCGGGGCATTTCTTCTTTGCCTGCCATACCGTCTCAGCCGTTCGTATGCCGTACCGCTTTGCCGGTTCGTTTTTTGCCAATATGATACCGTGGCGGTTCTCCACGCTTCCGCTTACCGCCATCGGCACATCTTTTAATTCCGGGTTGTAAAGGCATTCTACCGAAGCGTAGAAGCCGTTAAGGTCGCAATGCAGTATCGTCCTGTCCATGCAATCTCACTTCCCGGTACGCCCGTACCTCTGCAGGTATTGGGCTATATATTGCTCGTCTTCTATCTCGAGGCTGCGCTCGCCTGCGAGCGATTCGAGATGGTGCCTGAACTCATGCCGGAGCGTTTTTCTAAGCTGTGCCATAAGCTGCTGCTTTAGAAGGTACCAGTATACCCTCGTGAATGAGCCGTAATATATGGCGATATACCTGCCGAGATTCCCCTTGCTGTAGTATTCGCCCATGACAAAAAGGTCGCCCCCTCTGCTTTCGGGATGCGGCTTTGCCTGCGGAAGAAGGATTATGCCTCCGTTGAGTTCTTTATAGAACTCGGCGGGCAGCTCGGCGGCAAGCTCGTCGAGCATATTTTCCATTTCGTCTATCGATACCATGATCAGATGATATCATATTGTGACAAAGCCATCAATAAAGAGAAACAGCGACCCCTATAGAGCCGCTGTTCATTGACAATAAGCCTTTAATCTCTGTCCTTCTCTATGCGGTACTTTACGAACCTCTCCAGTTCCCGCGTAGCGGACCGTATATCCTTGAATACCGGCACCCCTGCTTCTTCTATAATCCGGACAAACTTATCAAACTGCTTCCCCGCGTTCACGGAGACTACCATCGGCTTGTCATATTTATTGAAAACATTTATTATGCGGGCGGCTATGGCTTCGGGCTTTTCGCATATATCGTCCGTCGTCATCAGGTTCTCGATGTGCGGGACTATTGCCGTGAACACGCAGTCTACGTTTTCGTCTTCAATCAGCGCTGTGAGGAACTGCTCGAAAAGGGCGTCGTCCGTCATCGGCGTAACGTCGAGGAACGGATCGGGTACGTTGGCAAGGCCGTGCGTATTGAGCGCGGTAAGTTTTTCTATCGTCGCTTCGGTATATTCCGCGGGCTCGAGGAACTCTAAGTTATCGGCGCCCGCGGTGCTGTCGAAGCCCGCGTTAACGATACCGGCGACCCTGTTGCCCCTTACCCGTTTGTTCCAGAGCAGCGAGAACGCCCGTATGGCGTCGTAAAAATCGTCGATCTCTTCGATCAGCACGACTCCCGCCTGGCTGCACGCGGCTTTGAATACTTCATAGCTGCCGCTCAGCGCCGCGGTATGCGACGCCGCGGCCTTTGCCCCGGCCTCTGTCCTTCCGGATTTAAATACGATAACGGGCTTTTCAGACGATTTCGCGAGGTCGAAGAACTGCCTGCCCTCGCCTTTACTCAGCCCTTCCATATAGATGGCAATGATATCGACATCTTTTTGTTTCTGGAAGTATGCCATCAATTCCGGGGTTCCTACGTCGGCGTGGTTCCCGAACGATACTATTGCCCGAAACAGCCCGTAATTGTGCAGGTTGTCGAGGCATGTTATGCCCATGGCGCCGCTCTGCGAAAACAGCGCCGTGTTGCTTCTTCCCCCCCATTTTATAGGCATCCTCTCCGCGTCGATGAACAGCGTATCGACTCCCGCGCCTTTTTTGTTCGGGGAATGAAAAACGCCCATGCAATTTGGGCCAACTATACGCACTCCTTCTTTCTTGGCCGCGTTCACCGATTTTAAGAACTCATAATAGTTGACTTCAGATGGGATCCCCGATATAAGGATAACGCACTTGCCGGCCTCTACCTGTGAAATGAAATCAAGCATATACTGCGCGGGGGCCGTATAAACATATAGGTCAATATTTGCCGGTATCTCTGAAACGCTTTTATACAGCGGGTATTCCTTTCCCGAAAATGATGTTGTTCCGCCTTTAACGTTGACAAAGTATATATCGTCGCGGCCCATATTCAGCATCAGCTGTGCGATATTCCTTCCCATCGAATATTTTTCAGGCAGTCTTGATACGCCGACAACTGCTATGCCCTCTGGTTTGAAAAAACCGCTTAGGCCCTGTGCGTTTGCCCGCTCGATATATTCGCCTTCTTTTGCTTCCGCGAACTCCGCATAGCCGTCTACCGCGATAAACCGGTCGTCCGCAGTAAAGACGACAGGGTTAATATCCAGCGCCTTTATATGATACCGGCTTTTTACCGGCGAAATAAACGAATATGTCTGCATCAGGCCGGAGATCTTAAGCAGCGTTTCCGCTATCATGTCTATATATTGCGGGCGCCCTATCTGGGCGTATTTATGCCTGATGCGTATCTGCTTCATGGACGCCGCGGTCTCTTCGGCAGTCAGCGGAGAAAGATACAGATTCGCAGGGTCGTAGTATTTCGCGAAGAACTCCGCATCGTCGCCGCCTTTACTCAATATCAGCACCGGCCCGAACGATAAGTCTTCCTTCGCCCCGAACATTATCTCGTAGCCCAACCCCTGTTTAAA
>CAZDZY010000012.1:33277-41497 GCA_964510055.1 uncultured Christensenellaceae bacterium | reverse complement strand
AGACCCCTTGCAGACTACAAGGTTGATAGGCTGGAGGTGTAAGTGCAGTAATGCATTCAGCTGACCAGTACTAATAGGTCGAAAGCTTGATTTCATTTTAACCTTCGTCAGACGCGAAATCGCCTGACTCGGTTAAAAACCTAAGATTCGCTTCTTGATTCTTTTGCAGTTTTCAGTATTCTCTTAAATGTACATTGACAAGATAGATTGTATGTCTTATATTAAATAGCGGTAAAAGGCAGAAAAGTTACAGGCCGCTTAACCTGTCTTTGCCGGGAAGCGGTAACGAAACTGATATAAGGCAGATACAAGCGCCGAGCCGGGACGCTCTTAAAAGCGGCAGGCGAGGCAAGACCTCGATGGCAGTCGTGAGACTGACATCGAAAACGCAGTTAAAACTCGAAGACAGCCTTAAGGCTGGATTCGATTAAAATTTCCGGTGGCGATAGCTAAGGGGTTCCACCTGTTCCCATCCCGAACACAGAAGTTAAGCCCTTACACGCCGATGGTACTTGGCTGGACACGGCCCGGGAGAGTAGGTAGTTGCCGGATTCAATTTTCAAAATATATATTTAATCGGGGAGCCTGTTAGCAATGATGCTGGCAGGCCTCTTGATTTTTAGTTTATAGTTTATTTAGTTTATATATATTTCTTTAACATATGAAGGCAGAGGCGGAATGTAGTTCTTTTCGACTTCGTGGAGTTGATCTAAAGAAAAAGGTTCCCTGTATATTTGTACATTATGTTCCCTTAGTATTCTGTCGATCTTTTTTACATTTTCCGCTTCATAATTATTCTGGCTGAACAATTCTATTGTTCTGCCGTCGTTAAAAGAGACATAATAATAAAAATAATATGTGAGTCCTCTATGATATCCTCTCCAGTAAGTTGCCTGAACCGATTGTATATCATCGGGTATTCTGTATTCGACCTGGTTTACACTAAAAAATTCGTTAATAAAGAATATATCCTTTGTAACGCGTGTATAACATTTAGTATTAAGAATTACAATAGGAAATGCAAATGCGAAAATAACGATAAATGCTTTAAGTATACTCTGCCGTCCAAGAATATGTGCACGATTTCTACGTTTTTTTACATGTAAAATTATTGCATCTGAAACAATACCGCTTAAAGCGATTGAAATAGGAAATAATGGAATGAAAGTAATCATCCAATGCGAATCAATGTAAACAGAATTTGGTTCTGTAAACATGAATTTATTGCGCAAATACGACCACAAAAAAGTCAGCGACACTGACAAAGCTAAAAAAATAACTATTCTAAGGAGGGCTATGCCTACCGTAGAGTTATTTAAATAATGTCTCTCAGGACATTTTGTTTCAGCCTCAAGCTTATCGTCACGTTTCTTCAATACAGACAAATAGAAAAAAGAAAGTATTAAAACAATAAAATAAAATATTATTTCAGCAATAACCATTAGTTTCTCCACTGATACATTTAGCATAATAATAACATTAATATGTATTATGAACAATACAACCATGATAACATCCCGAACACAGAAGTTAAGCCCTTACACGCCGATGGTACTTGGCTGGACACGGCCCGGGAGAGTAGGTAGTTGCCGGATTCAATTTTAAAATATATATTTAATCGGGGAGCCTGTTAGCGCGAAGCTGGCAGGCTTCTTGATTTTTAAAGCTAATAATTAATGTAATATGATATATTGGCATGTCCATACTGTTAATTCCTTTTATAAAGATTAATGGATAACAAGATTTGACAATTAAAAAGTTAATATAGTATAATCATATTATTTATTAGGAATAAAGGCTAAAATTCACAGATGACGAGAGGCCATCTTATGAAGAAGAAAATCATAAAATTAATTATCATAAGCGTAGTGATAGGTATATTTGTGATTTCGATGCTTTCTTTGTTAGGGCGTTTTGAACCGGTCTATCGGCACGAAGATGATGCATTAATCGTCGATGGTAAGCCATATGGGTGGGAGCCGGCTGTAAACTGGTATCCTAAGGGGAAAGCAATAAAACTCGGCAGATCTGATTACAATTCCTTATTTCCAGTGTATTTATATAAGTACGAGGAAAGCGATATGTTTGTAATCGAGCATCCTTTCTATACTTGCGTACCTGAAACACCGCTACACAGGCTAGATGTTGAATTTCCCTCATTTTCGTCTGAAGTAATCGATACAGTAAACTTGGGTATCGGATGGAATATAATATATGTTGATGATGTTGAATATCGGAACATAACGATTACTGATCCTTCTTCTATTGCGGCTCTTGAAAGCTGTTTTGAGAAACCATTTAAAAAAGACGAAACAAAAAGTTTTGCATCTTCATCCCTGAAATTTACTGCCGAAAGTGAACAATACCCAGGGATATATTTTGAATTACCGTGTCACATTTACGATGGTCGTTACTGTTTAAGACAATCGGACGGTATATTATATGAAATACCACTAGCGTTATTTGAACAAATCACCGATCTTAAGTTCTATTCTCCAATAGAACTGCAAATAATAGACGAATATAAAAGGGGATGGCAGAATGAAAAATGGAAAAGTGTTTACCCTGAAGATTCTTCTTATCTGTTTTTCTCTATGAATGGGTATGTAATATTGGAGGTAATTAATAATAAAGCAGAGTTAAAAGAAAGAGGTTCCTATAAGGTAAACCAAGACGTTATTCGTTTTTATCCTGAAGATAAAGCCGCATATTCATTAAAAATAGATTTCGAAATTTTGCGTATGGAGCCTATAGACGGTGATAGCACGAGTAATGCATGGCAATATGATGAAGAGAGTAATGTAACTGTACAACTGAGAGATATGAAAGCTGTTGCAATTGAACAAGCAGGGTTTGAATATCTGTATCAGTAAGTTGATGTTATCACAGAGCAGAAAACAGTTAACGTTAACCTGTTCCCATCCCGAACACAGAAGCTAAGCCGGAATAGCCGCTTACTTGGCTGGACACGGCCTTAGGAGCAGGTAATTTTTAATATATATTTTATCGTGCGCCCGTTTTCTTAAGAAAAGCGGGCTTCTTGATTAACCTAATTATCTATAACTAACCAGCGACGAGCGATATTTAAGTTTTCAAAATTGAAAAATGAAGCGGATTATTATATACTTTGATATATCAGATCATATAGAAAATATTGAAGGGCTTATATATCCGCAATGAAAGAAACCCCAGGCCAAATTTTTTTTACTAATACAGAGCCCCCTGAAAGCCGTACGAATTTTTCGGGTGTAAATAATCGCAGGATATCGATTGTTATAATATCCCTGCTTGGCGCATGGATCATGAGTTTCCCATATGAAGGACAGCTTTTATGTACGCTTGCAGAGAATTATGGTATAGAAAGTTTCGGGTTGCTAAATATTTCTCTGGCTATGCAAGTCGTCGGGCTGATATCAGGCGGAATATTTCTAAAAACGTTAAAAGCAGCCAGGAAAACGATTATTTTTACGATACCGGTTTGTATACTATGTACTGTTACCTTCTTCTTTCCTTCATATGCAGTATGGCTGGTTACATTAACTATATGTTCAGCATTAGCCGGTGTCTGTATCGGTGCGTTCGGCTATTTTATTAAAAACTATGTAAAACCTGATAATAGATTTCGTACTGCGGCGGAATTATTAATAAATATGTTCATTTTAAAAGCGATTATCAATAATATATCGCTGTATGTTTCAATACAAACAGGATTTGCGTTTACTATAGTAATGCTGGGAGCAGCCTGGTTATTAACATTTAAAATTCCATTTATTAAAGATGAGAAGATCGATAACAGAGAATTTGATAAAAAGACAGGGTTCAAGGCATTAATCTTATTATTTTTATTTATAGTATTTATAGCTGTAGATTTTGGTATATCCATAGAGACTATTAACCCGCATTTTGAATATCTGGGAGGGCTGACAAGCTGGTTTTGGCTGCTGCCATACTTAGCTACGGCTTTTATTATAAGACGTTTAAAAAACACTGAAGACCGCAGAAACATACTTTATACAGCTGTCGCAATGACAGGCCTTAGCTTTATACTATTTCTGGTGTTTGATCATTCTGTGATCAGCTATTTAATAGTTATTACCGTTATAGAGGCGGGATGCGCGGCTGGTGATATATTCTGGTATAGTACACTTTTTGAAATGCTTGAAATGGTCAAGAGTCCTGCTAAAATAATATGCGTTGGTTTCAGCGCTATGATGATTGGGGTACTGCTTGGAAAGATAATAGCAACCAATTATCCGACGATCTCAGGTGTAAATGTATCAATAGTATCAATGGCGGTAATATGTATAACGTTGTTCATAATACCTGTGCTCCATAAATTGCTATCTAAAATGATCAAGAAAAACACAATTATTAATATAGCAGAAACGAATAAGATAGAGCTTCCGGACTATATCGATATCCTGACAGAACGTGAAAAACAGATAGCAGCGCTGCTGCTTAAAGGACGAACAAGCAAGCTTATTGCCGCCGAACTGTATTTAAGCGAGAATACTGTTAAGACACACATAAAAAACATATATTCGAAATTGGGAATCAAAAGAAAATCGGAACTGTTTAATTTTATGGCAGAATAAAACCTTAACGATAGCTGAATAACTTGTATTGCGTGGAGATTTAACCTATTTATTTTTGGTTATCAATTTTAGCAACGTAATATCAAATTTGAATAATTAAGAGGACTAATATATACTCTGATATATCAGATCATATAAAAAATATTGAAGGGCCTATTAATTCTCATATGAAAGAAATCTTAGACAAAAGCCTTTTTGCCAATACGGAGTTCCCTGAAAGCCGTGTAAATAATCGCAGGATGTTGATAATTATAATATCTCTTTTAGGCGCATGGATAATTAGTTTTCCATATGAAGGACAGCTTTTATATACGCTTGCAAAAAACTATGGTATAGAAAGTTCCGGGTTGCTTGATATTTCTTTGGCTATGCAAGTAGTCGGGCTGATATCAGGCGGTATATTTATAAAGACGTTAAAGGCAGCACGGAAAATAATTATTTGCGCGATACCGGTTTGTATACTATGTACTGTTACTTTTTTCTTTCCGTCATATGAGGTATGGCTGGTTACATTGACTTTATGTTCAGCATTAGCCGGTATCTGTATTGCCGCATTCGGTTATTTTATTAAAAATTTCGTAACGCCAGATAACAGATTCCGTACTGCAGCAGAATTACTAATAAATATGAATATTTTAAAGATGCTTATTAATAACATTTCTCTGTACGTTTCGATACAAACAGGATTTGCGTTTACGATATTAATGCTGGGAGCGGCTTGGTATTTAACATTTAAGATTCCATTTATAAAAGATGAGAGAACTGACATCAGAGTATTTGACAGAAAGACAGGTCTCAACGTATTAATCTTATTATTCCTATTTGTATTCTTTATTGCTATAAATTTCGGGATATCAATAGAGACTATTAACCCGCATTTTGAGTATTTGGGATGGCTGACAAACTGGTATTGGCTGCTGCCATATCTGGGCACGGCTTTTATTATTAGAAGCTTAAAAAACACTGATGACCGCAGAAACATGCTTTATATAGCTCTCGGAATGACAGGACTAAGTTTTATATTATTTTTAGCGCTCAATCATTCAGTGATAAGTTATTTACTAATTAATACTGCTACAGAGGCAGGATGCGCAGTTTGTGATATATTCTGGTATAGTATACTTTTTGAAATGCTCGAAATGGGAAAGAGCCCTGCTAAAATCTTATGCGTTGGTTTCAGCGCTATTATGACTGGGGTACTATTCGGAAAGATAATAGCAAAAAATTATCCGACAATCTCAGGTGTAGATTTATCTATAGTTTCAATGGCGGTAATATGTATAACTCTGTTTATAATACCTGTACTCCATAAATTATTATCAAAGATGATCAGGAAAAACGCAATTGCCGATACAGCGGAAACGAATATAATAGAGCTTCCAGACTGTATCGATACCCTGACAGAACGTGAAAAACAGATCGCAGCGCTGCTGCTTAAAGGACGTACATGCAAGCTTATTGCCGCCGAACTGTATTTAAGTGAAAACACTGTTAAAACTCATATAAGAAACATATATTCAAAATTGGGAGTCAAAAGAAAATCGGAATTATTTAAATTCATGACTGAATAAACCATAGAAAAATAAACAATATAATAAAAATCACCTGTTTTGGGTGAGGATTTTTTTAGTGTTATGTATTATTATATTTCATATTATTTAAAATTGATTACATCCATCTCCCAACCGGCGGTTAAGCGTCGCCTAGCGGCGTTTAACCGCCGGAAAATACATAACTCCGCATGTTTCCATCCCGAACACTTAAGGCTGATCCCTTAAGCCCCGTTATATTAGCCGGATACAGTTGACAGATCAGTAAGCGCCTTGACATACAAGTCTGTCACTTGGTATAATAGTAAAAAGATTTATGGCAGACAGTAAGGAGGTCGTTTGATGTCGGCATTCATGAATAACGTTTCTTATACGGCGCTGCCGGCTTATTGCCTCCGGGAAAGCTCTACATGATATAAAATTTATCGATATGATACCTTGACCGCCGGCTTTTAAGCTATGCGGTTTTTTTATACCGCCGCCGGCAGATCGCCTGTTGTTCATACGAAGGATATAACAGGAGGTATCAGAATTGACGATCTCAAACAGAAATAATAACGATCCCACCGCTTACGAGGGTTTTATATGCAGGAATTGCGGCGAACACGTCAAACCGGAAGGAGCGGGAACGCAGCACCGAAATCACTGCCCGCACTGCCTTTACAGTATTCATCTTGATAACCGCCCGGGAGACAGGGCGGCGCTTTGCGGCGCGCTTATGGAGCCTATAGGCGTTTGGGTGCGCAGGGGAGGAGAATGGGCAGTCATTCACCGCTGCGGCAGTTGCGGCGCGCTGAGCTCCAACAGGATCGCTGCCGACGACAACCCTCTGCTGCTTATGTCGCTTGCGGTGAAACCGCTCTCCATGCCACCGTTTCCGTTGAACGATATAATACGCGGGCAGAATGTTTAACAGAGATCAGGAATAACGATAACGTATTCCAGATAACAGTAAAAAACGGGGGTATTATATGTCGAAAAACGACAGGTTACTCGGTTATTGCGGCCTTTACTGCGGTAACTGCCTCTATTATCAGAATACTGCCCGCGGCATGGGCACCGACCCGGGAGATGGGACAAAAGTCTTCTGTGAGGGCTGCAACAGCGCTAAGCCTTCCCCCTGGTGCACTGATTGCGGCATCAAAAAATGCGGCCGTGAAAGAAGGATACGTTTCTGTCTTCAGTGCGCCGACTATCCGTGCGATATGATAACGGGGTTTATCGGCGACCCTAAGTATCCTTACCACAAAGAGGTCCCCGGGGCGATGAAACAGCTTATTGAAACGGATCTTGACACATGGTCGGAAGAGATGGATAAAAAGTATACCTGCGGCAATTGCGGCGGGAAGTTTTCATATTTTGACGGTAAATGCCCCGATTGCGCTAAGGCAGGCAAATAGGAGGCTCCGGCTGAAAATGGCCGTCTCTTTCCTTTATGGCAGCTGTTCCGGGTGTTATTTCAATCCGTAGAGCCTTAAAGGGTCGCTCATCAGAGCCTCGCGGTATAACCCGATGACAGGCTTTACTTTGAGCAGCATGCACTTAGCATTGCCTATAAAGCCGTAATTTACAAGTCCGCTCCTGTATGCCGCGTTTTGAATCGAATACCAGGGTTTGGCATCCGGTTCCCAGGCTTCGATCAACCATTTCTCTTCAGGGTAAAGTTTGCGGGCTTCGGGGGAAGGCTTGAACCTGCTGCGGATCTCGTCGGGAAGGGCGTCTTCACCGTAATGCATAGCTGAAAGCCTGTAAATATCTACTCCCAAAAGAAGGGCATATCCGTCCGTATCTATCAGATACTGAAACCCTTCCGAATGCTTTTTTGCGTTCTTACCCCACGCGGATACGCGGAAAATGCCTTTCCCCGTTATAACGCCGGGCATTTTTCGAAACGTGTCGGAGACTATGCCCATACCACTTATCTTTTCATCCTCGTCAAGTATCCGGATCTTAAGCGTTATACCCAGCGCTTTGTCTTCGGGGGTAAGCGGCAGATTTTTTGATAAACGGAAAGAGGGCATCACTATCGCACCGCTGCTCCCGACAGACTGCATCAGCGCTTCTATAAGCGTGTT
>CAZDZY010000012.1:0-33248 GCA_964510055.1 uncultured Christensenellaceae bacterium | reverse complement strand
CTTGATGAAGGGGTGACTCGCGTAAATGCCGACCGTGTTCGCCCCGCCGTCGATACTGCCGAAACTTCGCAGCGAAGAATGCACCTCGAGAGCCATTCCCGGCTTTATGCCTAATTTTTGAAAGTTGGTTTCAAGTTCGGATCGGTCAAGCACAGGTTTTAGTCCCCTTCCCGTCGTTTTAGTACTGTATCAAAATTATATCATAGCATCAGGCGGCAGGAATCATGTATTTTTCGGTATATATTAGCCTGTATCCCATGCGAACCGGGCTGCGGTTTTGGGTCTTCTTGATTTATATATTCACGGGTGGTAATGTATAGGTATACTGTTAGCCGGAGGGACGATATGAAGAAAAAGTTTTTCGGTCTCTTAAGCGTTATATTGTCATTCTGTTTTCTTTTTTCGGGCTGCCAGTGGATATCGGATCAGGCTGCCGGCCTGCTGGACGCCAAATGCAGCGAGCTGATAAACTATTTTAATGAAATCGCTCTGTATCCTAAATTACTTAAAAGCAATACCATTGAGCGTTGGGAAGAGCCGATATATTTAAAGATTTCAGGTGACTATAGTGAAGAGGATTATTCTACATTAACGAATTTTGTCGATAGATTCAATTCGCTAGGCTTGACGCAAAAAATCACCATTGTTGATGAGAAATATAATTTCGAAGTATATTTTTACCCTTATATCGGAGGCACGGATTGGTATGCCTCCAATGTAAGAACTAATAACGACGCTATATACAACGTATATATCAGAATTGCAAACGACGAACCGACGCAGAAAGAACGAAATTATATTATATTATTCAGTATAACAGATGCTATCGGACTTCGATATATAAGCGATAAATACCCTGACAGTATATTTCATCCGGAATGGACAAAAGTACAGACACTTAGCGATATGGACTTTGAACTTATACGCATGCTGTATTCGCCGTCCCTTCACGCCGGAATGAACGAAGAGGAAGCGAAAGAAGCATTATTGCCGATGGTCAGGGCTAAATACATAGATAATTATCTTGACTAAAAAGCAGGCTGATATTTCAATCATAATATTGCCGGCAGCGAAAACAAGGAACATATAATAGATACGGCGCCAAAAAAACAGAGTATATATAGTTTAAGTTATGTAGAATTAGACAAAAAAGCGGCTTTATGGTACTATTTTATTAAATATCCGAATAGAAATAAAAACCCGGGCGGGGGTGCAGGCGATGAACGCGTTATGGAGCTTGATTGGAGTAATATTTGGTACTATAGGTGTGGTTGTCATAACTTTAATATATGTTCGTATGTTTATGAAAAAAAAGCCGCCCTCAAAGTTTATACCGGAAGCCTCATGGGGAGATTACTCCTCCTTTAGGGAAAGCGTTAAATCCATCGGATTGGATACTGAAAAAATAATGTCATACGGAAAGACATATTTTACTTATGATGCAGCCGGGAAAAAATTTTTTATACAGACTGAGGCGCTTCCCGAGGGGATAATGAAAAACAACGTCGATGTGGCATCGTTTGAGCTATGCCGCGACGGCAAGGCAATAGAGCCTGAAGCTTCCGGCTCTGACTCATCCTTTAGCGAACCGGAACAAATTGTACGGTCGTGCTATGACCTGCATATAACTATCAAACTGAAGGACGGTTCGGAAATAAACCTGCCTCTTATAGACTCGCCGACCCAATATGAATATGTATATAGACGCGCTTCAGACGTGGCAAACGAAATAGCCGCAGCACTGAAAGAAGTAATAAATGCGCGTACCTGATTTTATAGTTTCTTTCTTTGTATTTCAGACCCTGCTGAAATAGCTGCCGGCGAAATTTATTCCGGGATCTATCGGATAGATCATGTATATCAATCCATTAAGAAAGTCCTGAAAGAAGGCAAGAGATTATTTGACAATCATATATCATGCAATATATTCTATGCTAAACGCGGGCGATCAAAGATACTATTATTCCTTCGGCCGGGAGGAGCGGTATGGACTATATAAGCGAATATGATGCGTTCGGGCCGTGGATATATGAGATAGACGAAAAGCACGGGATCCCCGAAATATTCAGAGAATACTATAACGAACATGAGCAGCCGCTGATCCTTTTTAAAGTGCCGAGAAGCATCGAACGAAGGAACGCGTTTCCCATGGACCTTTATGATTATCTTATCGGAGCGTACGACAAGTATTTGCTTATACTCAAAAGGACAGGAAAAAGAGTAACGCGCCAAAGAATATACTACAGCGATATCTCAGCAGTAAAAGATATGCATGCGCTTCTTAAGGGGGAGCTTGCCCTTTTTACGCAGGACGGCCCGGCCGTTATAGTATATAATACCGTTTCCGAAGAGATCATCTTTAAGCTGGTCAATATAATAGAAAGGAAGACTTGCTTCGAAGGGCGAACGATTCGCATGGAAAACATTCCTGTAGAATATTCTGCGGATGAAAGCACGATAGATATATTGTTCTTTAATCTTTTCAACAGGCTTCAAAAAGCCGACCCGGCGCTGCGCCTTATAGCTTATCAGCCGGCGCTGCGGATACGAAGAACACGCGATTTAAAACAAAGGCTGAAAAAAGAAAAGCTTCAGCCTTCGAAGACTGCGTTCATAGTAAACGATAAAGAGCTTATAGTATTGGAACGCGATATGTTCACAAGAAAGAAAAATAAAGCTGGGCTTGATTTCTCATATCTTCATACCCCCCTCCAAAGCATTACCGGCGCTGAGCTAAAAGAGCTTGACAGCGGGCAAAATCTCTTTATACTGAGGCTCAAGGTAAAGTATCAGATATTTTCTTATATATTCGAAGGCGGAAATAAAAAGATGTTCGATCTCTATCATAAGCTCTTCGACTTAAACCGTATCGCGTAAATCGAATGGAATACATACTGTGAGACGATATATAAGCCGGTGTATATTTTTTTATACAGCCTTATTTTTATTTTACCCGGAAACACGGCAGTTGTCGTTTTATATTGCCTGATGATATAATTTGTGCATTAATAAGGGGCAAATTTGGGGGCAACATGAAAAAACTGATAATTATTACGTTGTGCGCGGCTGCTATATTGCTGGCGGCATGCTCGGTTGCTGCGATTCCTGAGCCGGCGCCTTCTGCAACTATTGGGGTCTTTAAGACGCCTGTGCCGCCTTCTCCTACTCCCGTTCCCACCGTGCCGCCGGAAACGCCCGTGCCAACTTCCGCAGTAACGGCTGTGATCGAAGTTAAAGACGGAGACACGCTGGAGCGCGATATAATACCTCAGGTTACGGCGGCGTTTTCGATGACCGAAGACGAGGTAAAAAACGCTTTGGCGGAAGCGGAAAGCAGCCTTATTGGTAAAGCAAAAAGCTTCAGGCGTATGGAAGGGATGATAGTCCCGGGCACATATGAGGTAAAGGGCGAGGATCTTAAATTTTGGATAAATAAATGGATCGGGGGAGCGCAGCAGAGGTATGACAGGATCGCTGAGAGTGTCCCCGATAAGAACAGCCTCAGCGAAGGAGAGCGGATAATACTTGCCTCCGTGGTGGAGGGGGATACGAACCTTGTCGATTCTTATGAGAGCGCTGTCGCTAACGTATATTCGAACCGTATCAAAAAAAAGGATACGTTCGGCAGCTGCCCGACTGTGGAGTACGCCCTCGGCTATCAGCGGCCATATCTTTTAAAGACGGATATTGAAATAGACAGCGAATATAATACATACACTTATAAAGGCCTTCCGCCGGGGCCAATTTGCTGCTTTGATGATGAGAGCCTTGCGGCTAGCATTGCGGAATACTCAGATAAGAAGCTGTATTTTTTCTTCTATGATTATGTAAAAAAAGAAATAATGTCGTTTACCAGCTATGATGATTTCAAAGCCGCGGTAAAAGAATCAAGAAACCTTTATGAATCTACGATCGACCCGGACAGGTTTATAAAGATGGATGATAAACGGGAATATTTCAACTAGTTGGAAACGGCCGGGGGCAGGAGGACGAATATAATGTATTGCGTAAGGTGCGGGGCGGCTATCAGGGACGGAGCGGTATTCTGTCCGGCGTGCGGCGGCAGGCTCGGCGGGACGCAGGATCCTGGCGGTTACGGCAATGCCGATACACAGGCAAGAAAGAAAATCTATGCGGTTATAATCATAGCTGTTGCTTTTACAGTTGCCGCCGTAATTATCGCGCTTTTATTGGGCGGCGTTATCCCAACGGGCCTGGGCAATCAGTCAAACCAGCAAAACGACGCTCCAACGCCTGCCGAAGGGAATGCCGGGTCGGCGCAGGAGCCTGCCATTGAGCCGTCGGAAGAGCCCGGACATATGGGCGATATAACCGGCGAGGCGCTCGACTATTTCTGCGAAGTGGCTTTGAATGTCGAATACGGCGGAGCAGACGGAGTGGCAAAACGCTGGGAAGAGCCTATCCGTATACAGGTCACCGGCGATTATACCGCTGAGGATTACGCCGCGCTCAGAGAACATATAGATGCGCTCAGCGGTCTCGGAATACTGCCAAATATCTCGATATCCGATTCGGACGCAAATTACTTCATACGTTTCGTGCCGCTTGATGAGATGGATGATGTCATACCCGGTTATGTGAAAGACAACTTCGGTTATTTCTGTATATATTGGGACCAAAATTACAGGATATATAAAGCGTATATGGGCATAGCCGTTGACGTAACGTCTCAAAAACAGCGTAATCACCTGATACTTGAGGAACTTACCCAGTCCCTCGGGCTCACGGACGACAGCAATAAATACGCAGACAGCATATTTCAGGCTGAATGGACCGAGACGCAGGCTCTGAGCAGCATCGACTGGGAACTGATATATATCTTGTACGGCGACGATATTCATGCGGGCATGAAAAGATCAGACGTTGTAAAAGCCTTGAGCAATAAGAAATAAAACAGATATCTTCGCAACCGGTGGTTGACTAAAAGCACCGGCTGATTGGTAGATGCGGGCGCTATAATGATGTATCCTGCTGCTGAGGTGATAAAAGTATGGACTTTAAGGAAAAACTGGCGTCGATAAGGAAAGACAGAGGGCTCTCGCAGGAGGAGATGGCGGAGCGCATAGGAGTATCGAGGCAGGCCGTCTCGAAGTGGGAGTCGGGGGAGTCGTTCCCGGATATCGATAACCTGATAGCCTTAAGCGGGCTGCTGGGGGTCAGCATAGACAGGATCGTAAAGCCCGATAAAGGCGAGTGCGGCACAGCGCTCGTTAAAGATGCAAAAGACGAACTTACGGAGATGATACGCTTTTTATGTAAAGCGAAGAAGAACACATACGCCGCGCACGGTAAGGAAGAGCCGCCTGCCCGGCCCTGTTCGCACGACCTGAAATATGAGGAAGGCAGGTACTTATATTTCGATACCTACCTCGGCGGAGAAAAGTTTATCGGTGAAGAAGGGCTATGGTGTGACGGACAGCCCAAATGGGCCATGAATTACAGCGGAAGGGTACTGGGCCAGCGTTTTTCGGGAGCGTTCCTTGATGAAGTGCTTATGCTCGTTCCCGAAGAATACCCGTTCAGGGGCCCGCTCGTTCACAGCAACGGCGATTACAGCTACCACTGCAGTATAAGCGGAGGTTTCGAGTGGTTCCAGGGTTATGAGGAGATATTCTGCTGCGGCGATAAAGTATACGAGTGCTATTTTCATGGCGGGGCTGTCAGGTGACACTTCCCGCTTTTTTTGTCATAGCTTTATATATATGCTTTGATACTGCATACTGAAACACGAGAAGGAAAGCTCCTCCGCAGGTTACCAGTAGCCATATCATCCATATCTCCACGCTGTTCGGCAGGCTGAGCATCGACTGTATCTGCGAACAGATGGAGGGTTCGCCTAGCGCCAGCACAGCCGAGCATATACAGAAAAAAAGCAGCAGTAAAAACGAGAAAATGGCGGCCTTTTTGAAATTTCGTTTTATAACGTCCGACGTATTATCAGCGATGATACTTTTCCTTACAACGATATAACTCCCCGCGATGCCGGCAAGGCTGTTGAAAACGGGGAACCCCATAAAAAAGCCGTATATCAGCACGGAATAGAATATTTCTATAATAAAAAGCGCCGCAAGAGGAAGCATAAATAAGCTTGATATAAACCTGCGCAAAACAGTTAAATCGAGTAATACTCCAACCGCGGCTCCGGCTATGATCAGAATCATAAAACCCTTATCCAGGCCGCTGTCAATAATATATCCGCCCCACCAGAACAGCAGAGCAAGAAGGACGGGCGCGAGAAGGCCCAATATAAGTACAGATATCAGTTTATCCGAAGTTTTCATAAACACCTCGCCTCTTTGTATATTATATAATATTGATAAAAATGACAACTATCATTAAAATTTTTACATATATGTTAAACTTAATAGACATGTATAACGAAATAATATAATATTTATTAGCTGCTGTATGAAGCAATCGCTGACCTGCAAGGCGGTTATTAAAAATGGTTTTGCATGGCCGGAGGAATGATATTGATAAAGAGGTCCGTTTTAATCATTTTATTGGAGTCAATGCTGATGCTTTTAGGATGCGCCGCCCCGGCTGCGCAGACGGCTGCCGGCGTATCTCATACTCCTGCCGGTACGGAGCCGTGGGTGTCCGTTCCGGCTATTACCGGCGTATCAAAAGATAAAAGCGGCTATTATACATGCGGCTACAGCGGCGTTAAGAGGAGATACATGCTGTATATCCCCGAAGGCACAGGCAGCGGCGCCCCGCTCGTATTCATGCTGCACGGATCCGGCAGCAGCGCAAAAGGCTTCATATCTTATACGGGAATGAACGAGGCGGCGAAAAGGTACGGATTTGCCGTAGTTTATCCGCAGGTTATTGGTGTGGGAAAAAGCGGGGCAAGCTGGAATACCGGATCCGCAGACTCCGGAAACGACGATATCGGTTTCCTTACAGCGCTGGCAAAATATCTGCAGCAGACATACGGATTTGACAGCGGCAAAACGTTTGCCGCCGGATTCAGCGACGGCGCTTTCATGGTGTACAAGCTTGCGTGCGAAGCCCCCGATACGTTCAGGGCGGTGGCTAGCGTTGCGGGTGCTATGAACAGGGCGGTATGGGACGAGAGGGATGATTCGGTATCGATCGGGATACTGCAGATAAACGGTACGAATGACGGCGTTGTGCCTGTCAGCAGCGCGCTTTCGGCAGTCGGCGGCTACGGCGGTGCGCCCGTTGTAAGCGGTTTTATAGAATACTGGAGAAACGCTAACGGCCTTGACGAAGCCCGAGAGACTAAATTGTCCGAAAAGGCCACGGTATATGAGTATTCGGGCAAGCCGGGCGATGACCTTGTATGGTACATAGAAATAGAGGGCCTCGGGCACGAATGGCCCAAAGAAGAAACCGCCGGTTTTGACGCCGGCGAAGTTATACTTGGGTTCTTCAGTAAATTTTGTTGAATAGCGCCTGTACAAAAATGTGTGAACATTTCGGAGGTTTGATGATGGTCAAAAAATGTATTGTATTTGTAATGTCTGCTTCTATACTGCTGTCGCTCCTGGGATGCGGCGCCCCGGAAGCGAATACTGACGCTTCCGGCACCGCCTGCGCAACTCAAACTGCCGGCAGCACTCCTAAGCCGCAGGCAACCGTCTATTCCATTGCCGGCGTATCCCAAACCGCCGACAAGGACGGATATTATACATGCGATTATAACGGCATTAAAAGACAATTCGTATTGTATATCCCCGAAGGGGCAGGCAGCGGCGCCCCGCTTCTTTTCATGCTGCACGGTTACGGAAGCAGCTCGCAGGGCTTTATGGAATTTACGGAAATGAACAGCGCGGCGAAAGAGTACGGGTTTGCCGTGGTTTACCCGCAGGGCATACGCGACCCGGGAAACAGGACCGGCTCGTCGTGCTGGAACTCAGGGCTGACGAAAAAAGGCAACGACGATATAGGATTCCTCGTCGCGCTGGCTAAGTATCTGCAGCAGACATACGGCTTTGACAGCAGCGAAACGTTTGCCGCAGGTTTCAGCAACGGCGCTTTCATGATGTATAAACTAGCTTGCGGCGCGCCGGAAACGTTCAGGGCTGTGGCAAGCGTTGCGGGCTCTATGAGCGGGGGCGCGTGGAATGACAGGAAGGAGACGGCTTCTGTCGGGATACTGCAGATAAACGGCGCGGCTGACAGCGTAGTGCCTATAGAACCCGATAAGGGCGTTTACGGAGACGCTCCCGCTATCGGCGGAGTAATACAATACTGGAAAGACGCGAACGGCCTAGATGAGTTTCAGGAAGTCAGTTTATCGGATAAGGCGACAGCCTGCAAGTACTCAAGCAAGGCAAGCGATAACCTCGTGTGGTATATAGAGATAGAGGGTTACGGCCATGCATGGCCGAACGGGGGAAGTTCCTCCGGCTTCAACGCCAACGATGTCATACTCGAATTCTTCAGTAACTTTGTTAAATAAAGAAGAAGGCATGCGCCTTCTTCTTCAATCAGAGGTCCTGATTCCGAAAATTCAGGATTAATACTTACGCGATCATTCCCCGTAAACGAGGTTCCCGTTGAAAAACGGGATAAGCAGCTTGGTAACGCCCTTGACAGGCTGCATATGCCCGCTGCCGAACACATACAGCTCGTTCTCGATCCCGTTTGCCTTCAGCAGGTCTGAAAAATACTGGGTGCCTTTAGGTATCCACGTATAGGCGTCTTTAGTGCCGTATGAAAAACCTATGGCTCTCAGCGGAACGCCCAAAGCGATATACGCTTCCATCTTCTCCTTGAAGTTCCCGAAGCCGGTTTTCCATTTCTCTATTATAGCGTTATCTTCGGCGCTGCCGTCCATCTTCGGAATGTCGCCGAAGTTTCCGGCGCTCTCGTTCGGGGCAAACGCCTGCGAGTAGGTCTGAAGAAAACCGCTGTCATTGCTCCAGGAATCCATAGCCTCGGCGAAACCGTCTTCCGCCAATATCCCGGGCGACATCGAATATACGGCGCAGAATACGTCGGGATGGCGGAGAGCCAGATTTATAGCCCCGAACCCGCCCATCGAGAAACCGCAGATCCCCCGCGACGAGGTTTTCGCGATAGTCCGGTAGTTTCCATCGATATAGGGGATGATCTCGGTCAGGATATAGTCTTCCCAGTTACCCGTCGCGGGCGAGTTGACGTAGAAAGACGCTCCCCCGTCTATCCCCACAAAAATAAATTCTTTCGCGCTGTCTTTAAATGCGGCGTCGAGCTCAAACTTGCTGTTCCGTATATAATTGCCAACAGGCTCGCCGTGCCCGTGCAAATAATACACAACGGGGTAAGATTTTTCGCTGTCGTAATACGACGGCGGCAAGTAGACGCTCAGGCTCCTTTCCGGCGACGCGCCCGAAAGATTGTTTTTGATACATTCCGAATCGATAGCCGTTACAATGAGATATTCATGCGTTTCTGTCCCGGTGCCTGTAACAGCGGACGGCGTGCTCGTTTCAGCGGACTGTGCCGGCTCGCTTGGCGGGCTGCTCTTGGCAGGGGCGGCGCAGCCGGCGGCGGCTATGATAAGCGCGGCGATGATGATAAACAATATTGACCTTCTCATAATTTTACCTTTCTTTCACCCCACAGAAAAGTGTTTTTAGCCTTCCGGGAGGTTTAATATAAACATATGCGTTAAAAAATTTACAAATATATATTAATAGTATAAAATAATCAATAAAAATACAATGAACATTTCTTGCTGCTTTTAGATCTGCTATATATGCGTTTTGCACGAGGTATCGTATGCGCGATTCGAACGTACGTCTTGTGGAAGAGACGGTAAATATAATCGAAGAAAAGCTAAAAACACCTCTCTGGCTGCAGGACCTGTCGGAGGAGTTGTATATTTCTAAATACCATCTTCACCGCCTTTTCAAGGCGCTTACGGGTAAAACGCTGATGTCTTATGTCCGCGGGCGCAGGCTGAGCCGGAGTTTGAGCGACCTTTTGACCACGGACGCAAGGATATGCGAAATAGCCCGGGAGTACTGTTTTGACTACGAACAGAGCTATGAGCGCGCCTTCAAAAATCAATTCGGGCTGTCGCCTACGGCGTTTCGAAATTCGCCCCGGGAGATAAAGATAGTAAACATGCTCGATACGGGCTCTCTTAAGGATATCGCCGGGGGAATATTCACGCAGCCGCGCTTTAGCCTTGTTCCGCAGCTTAAAGTAGCCGGGATACGCACGCTTATAAGGGCGGACGGCGAAGAAATGGCGGCAAACAGGGCAGCGCTTTCCTTCTGGCATAAAGAGCGCTCTAAGATAGCCGGGAGGGTAAAGGGGCATATATATTACGGGTTTGCGTTTCCCGCGCAGGGAAGCGACTATTATTATATGCCGTGCGTGCAGGTCAAAGACTTAAAAGACCTTGCGCCGGAGTTTGAGGGACGGATATTTCCCGCTCAGCTGTACGCGGTATTCAGGTATATAGGATTTCATTCAGCCGATTTTTTGTCGGACTATTACATCGGCAACATTTATAAATATATCGAAGAGGAATGGTCGCAAAAGACACGCTACCAAAGAAACAGGGAATACCATTTTGAAAGGATGGATACGACTGTCTGTTCCTCTGCGTATTGCGAAGTCGATATCTATATACCGGTCAGCAATTGAACCTTGCCGGCTTTGCCGGCAAATTAATATTTCTGCAATTGCTAATGGCACGTTATTATAATATAATATTAGCTTATTAAACAATTATTTCAGGCGATGAGAAATACTTTAGTTTATTGAGGTGAGACAAGTGGAGATATATATAGTTGACGCGTTTACCGACAAGCCTTTCGGCGGCAACCCAGCGGGGGTATGCGTGCTTGACGCCGCAAAACCGAACGCGTGGATGCAGAGCGTAGCGTCTGAGATGAACCTGTCGGAAACGGCGTTTCTCCTAAAAGCGTTCGACGGATACATGCTGCGGTGGTTTACGCCGAAACAAGAGGTGGAGCTTTGCGGGCACGCAACGCTGGCGAGCGCCCACCTGTTATGGGAAGAAAGACTTTGTAAAGACAACGAGATAACGTTCCATACGCGGAGCGGCCTGCTTGGTGCGAAAAAAAAGGGAATATTTATAGAGCTCGATTTCCCCATCGAGATGGACGAGGAGACGGAAGCGCCGGGCCAGCTGCGCGAGAGCCTTGGAGTCCCGTTCAAATACGTGGGCAAGAACAGGATGGATTATATAGTAGAGGTCGAAGACGAGAAGACGGTCAAAGACCTGCAGCCCGATTTCGGGCTGATGAAGCTGATGACTACGCGCGGCGTTATTGTTACCGCGGCGGCTGAAGAAACCGGCATAGATTTTGTTTCGCGGTGTTTCTTTCCGGCACTCGGGATAGACGAAGACCCTGTGACCGGCTCGGCGCATTGCTGCATGGGGCCGTATTGGGCCAAAAAGCTAGGGAAGCGCGATCTGAAAGCAAAGCAGCTATCGGAGCGCGGAGGGGAATTATCCCTAAGCGTGGAAGATGAAAGAGTCTTCATATACGGGCAGGCTGTGACGGTATTAAAGGGAGACATCCTTATAGAAGAGTAGATATTATATAACGCAGATGTCCCGGAAGCTGCAGGGTATCACGCTTTCAATCAGCTGCGGATCTACCTCGACCTGAAAGCCCACCTTTCCGCCGTTGAAGATAATAGTATCGTAAAGATAAGCAGTTTCGTCGAATACCGTTGTAAACTGTTTTTTCATCCCGATAGGGGAGCAGCCGCCTTTTATATATCCCGTTGTGGATTCTATCTCTTTTACGGGTATCAGTTCTATGCTTTTTTCATTCACCGCTTTAGCGGCTTTTTTCAGGTCTAATTCTTTATTTACGGGCAGCACGAAAACGTAATTAATTCGTGTCTTTGAAACGGTAACGAGCGTTTTGAATACTCTGTCCGGGTCCTGCCCTATCATGTTTGCCACGGTGACGCCGTCTATCATGTTGTCGCTGGCGTCGTATTCGTATTGTTTGTAAGGGATGCCGTGCGCCTCGAGCACGCGCATAACGTTTGTCTTTTTTATCGGTTGTGACATTTGCTTTTCCTTTGATTATTGATTAGTGCCGTCGAAGGTTATCGTACCCAGCATTTCCTTGACCTCATCAGTTGAAAAGCGGACAAATAATATTTCGTAGCATGAATCAGGTTCGTCGCAATTTGAAAATAAAACGGATATAGCAAAAATTTGAGGTAGAATCATACTTATATATCCTTTAACAACACCGTTATTAAACTGGTAGCAGCCATAACCCATATTGTCACGTTTTGTTTCCAGCAGCAGGCTTACGCCTTTGTTCTTCTCGGCATCCAGCAATGAGAAATCGTTTGGAGTGCATTTGAATGACGCATCAAGGAAATCATATGCAGTATCTATTTTTCTTCCTGTGGCTTTCTCGATATATGACGATATATAAGGGTAATCAAATAAAGAATCGCTTCTTAAATCATCCATATTTCTAAAAGAAATAGTCTTATCGCTGCCGATATGGTACTCGTTGTTAAAAACTTCATCGATAACAACATCATTGTATCCGGATATCTTTAGTGAATAATCCTGAAAATGAACCGTATATCCAGCCCTGGGATCGATTCCAAGTTCAATATGTTCAGGCAGCAAACCCAAACGCTTTACACTATCTTTACTAATTGGTCCATAGAAAGCCTCTTTTACCGCAGCTGCTGTAAAATACATAAATGCAAAACAGCCGATAACAATTACGATAGCTAATATAGATAAAAGTATAATAATCCGCTTTATCTTCATGTGTTTACCCCTGCCCCTTTTCAGACCAATTTTTTCTCCAGTATATAATCTCCGGCATTAACGCCGCTTATCTCTTTCGGGCATGCGCTGTCTATAATCATGAACCCGAACCGTTTATACTCGTCGAGAGTGCTTGCGTTGTGTCGGTTGCAGGCGACCCATATGCGCTTTGCCCTGTTCTTCCTGGCGAAAGCGTTTATAGTGTCGAGCATTGCCCGGGCGACTCCTTTATGCCGGTAGCCCTGCTTTACATACAGTTTGCTTAAGAATATACCTGTGTCGTCTTTCTTTACCGCGCTGTAGCCGCAGGGGATATCGTCTATGGCGGCGATATGGTATATGACGCCGCTCTTCATATCTTTCTCGATGGCGCTCTGCGACTGGAATTTTTCCAGCATGTAATCGACCTGCGATTTGCCGATGACGGGAGAGTAAATCCTCTCCCATATCTCTTTCGCAAGCGTCTCCAGAACTTTAGTGTCCGCCGTACCGGCGGGCCGCACGCGCAGTCTGTTGTTCATATGATTCTCCTATGCCAAAAAAACCAGGCTCTTTTGGCTTATGCTGAAAAAGCATAGCTTTTTCAGCTCATATGCCCCAAAAATCACTGGGGCCATACAGAACAGATCGCCGCAACTAAAGATGCACTTCACAGGAGTAATATTAAAGGATAAACGCCAATTATATGTATAAATTATTATAACATATATACAGTATTAAATCATCTTCCTTATCTTTGCGGTAATAAAAAGCAGCACGGGTAAAATAAACCCGAACGGGATATTTATAAACGGAGAGATATTCGTCATAAAGAGATTGAGCTCAAACAGGTTGGAACTTAAGAATACGGCAAAGAAGAACGCAAAGCCTAAGATCGCGGTCAAAACGGGAGTATCGCTTTTCAGTCCGAATATGTTTTTTACCAGCCGTGAAGCGCAATACGCGAAAAACGAAACGGTAATAAATTCGGCAAGCATCCATATAGACATAAACAATGAGTCGAGCCCTGATGAAGATTTAAATACCGCAATGTTTTCGACTGCAGAATAAAAAGGCAGCTTTAACTTGCTTATTACCCCGGCAGAAAGCATGCCTATCAAAGCGAGCATCATCAATGTGTTTACCGAGGTGAGAAAACCCACGGTAAACGTAAGTTTGCCTTTGTTTTTTTTGGCGTATATTATTTTGTCGTTAAATATGAAAACAGGCATTATGTAAGCAAAGACTCCAAGCGGAAAAACTATTGAAAGCAGCACCGGGCCAAAATCGAGCGTGCTTACGGGAGTAACGTAATCGACCCTGAAGTGCAGGAACAAAAAGAATAATACAATAATAAACTGCGCGGCGATGAGTAAGAAAATTATTTTGTTCATGCGGGCAATGACCGATATGCCCCAGCGGAGCATCACTCCCGTGATCAATAAAGTCAAGAACAAAAGGAGGTTAAGGTCGGTCCCGACGAATATAGTTGAGACAAGGTTGGCGCCCGCGAATTTCGTGCATACCGCAAGCGCAATCATGATCCATATGAGATATAATATCGCAATAGATTTGCCGGCGATCCTGCCGAAAACGGCGCACAGTATATCGTGAAACGATTTTCCCTCGAATTTTCTGCCGATTCTATAAAGAACGTAAAGCAGCGGGATAAATACAACAGCCCCGCATATAGGAGACAGCCATGAAGCCTGATAAGCCGCGTTGCTTAAAGAAGTAGGAAGACACCGTAAGGAAGGGGCATAGTCTGCAACGATAAATAAAAGCAGCGCCTGCAGAAATGTTATTTTTTGATCTTTCATACCGTTATTATCCCCTGCTATGAAAAATTAAACAGTTTAAAAAACATATCGGCAAAACTCGAATAATCCGGCGTCAGCATCAAAAACACGCCAAGAAAAGCTGTTATTATTGAAATGACGATATAGACCGCCGCCTCTTTTTTTTCTTTAGCTTTAAATAAAGCCTTAAGTTCGAAAAAAGAAACGATGAGGAAGATAACCAGTACTGTCAGCATCGAAGATCACCGCCTTTATCACCCTATGGGGTTTAAAAACTCATAGGTGTTCATTATTCTTGAATCGACTTCTATAGTAATTTCAAGATCTGAGAAAATATCTCTCCAGCCGTCTTTGATACCCTGCCATTTCACGGGATCTTTATGATAGAACGCGTCCATTATACGGGCAGGGTCGGTTTTTAATTCCTGCATACGTTTGACGGCCTGCGAAACTTCGTAGCATATGAGCTCGCTTTGCTTGCGCTCAAGGTATTTTATATCGTCTTCGATGAGCGGGTTTACCTTGTCATATTCAACGAGATTTGACTGAAAACTCACCTTTATAGTTGCGGACAGCGGGTCGAAGTATGGTTCGATATGCGAGCTGCACTCCATTATTTCGAGACCTACATTATTGCCCTGCCAGTCATGGATACTGATCACCGAATGTTTGATGTCGTTTGTGATTATATTAAGCCCGCGGGAGATATCGCCGCTTAAAAAACCGGTAAGCCTGTCTTCGTTAAAAAGAGCGAAACCGTCAAGCGTAATAAGATACGGGCGTTCGCCTGAACTATCTCCGCCGCCTCCCCCGCCCTGCTGTCCGGCAGACAGCGAAGGGTTTTTATACAACTCAAGTACAGGCATATAAAAACTTACCCAGTGGACATCCCTCTGCGCCGCGTAATTAATAAGATGCAGTTCGCGCGACTTCCCTGTTTTGCCCACAGAGCCGAAAAGCGTATCAAGGTAATCGGCAAGGCTTTCTTTGCCGGTGTTGGCTTGCTGAAGAAATTCTTTTGCGTTCATGCCTTTTATGAGCGCGGTCCTGTAAAGAAGCCGCGTTTCATCGTCTTCAATAAAAAAGCTGAAAAGCTTGTCAATATCTTTTTTTGCAGCCTCCTCTCCCAGTATCACGTATTTAGCATGGTACCATGAAGGACGTTTTTCCATTACCTGATGCAGCATGTTATCGGCCTCAAACAACGTTTTTCCTTCAGTAGTGAAGAGTTTATATTTTATCTGCTCTTCACCTTCTTTTCCGCCCGGAGAAGGGGAGTCGACAAATACGGTGAGTATTATGTTATCGTCTTTAACGTCAATTCCTGCAATCAATATGTTCTGTTCATCTTCGATAGGATACGATTCAGGGAAAGAGCAGCCATACATAAAAAGCATCATAGCTGCCAGCCACAATAAAACCAAAGCCTTGCGTCTCATAACTAATTCGCCTTCCTTTTATTCTTCGGGTCGAGGTAAAGAGGCCGCCTCTTTATCAGGTTTGCGGGAAACTTAATTATCGAGTCCTCAAGCTGCAAAGGCTTGTATGTGGCGAAAGGGGCAAGATAGGGCACTCCGTAAGGCCTTAGTTTAGCGAGCAGGAAGAATATGATAAGCAGTGTCAAGACCGTGCCTATAAGGCCGAAAACCGCGCTCAACAGCGTGCATAAAAGCTGAAACAGCCAAAGCGCAGAATTCACTTCTTTATTGGGGATAGCCATGGAGCAGATGGAAGCTGTCGCCACCACCACTATGGTAGCGGGGGAGACGATGCCGGCGGTTATGGCCGCCTGCCCCAGCACCAGGCCGCCGACTATAGATATGGTAGCGCCGACCGCGCGGCTTAATTGCAGGCTCGCCTGCAGCAGCACATAAAAGGCGAACGACATTATAAGCACTTCAATCAATATGCTAAAAGGTACGCCCGTCCTCGACGCGGCTATCTTTATCGCGAGGCTGTAGGGTATCATGCCGGGGTGGAACAGCGTGACCGCTACAAAAAACCCGGGCAGTATTATACCAAGAAAAAAGCACATGTACCTTATTATCCTGAAAAACGAAGCGACGAGGAAATTTTCTCCGTAATCGGACGTTGTCTGAAAGAAGTCGCCGAACACCGCCGGCAGCAGCAGCGCGTAGGGAAGTTCGTCGATAATTACAGCTATTTTTCCTTCCATTATGCTCATGCAGCAGACGTCGGCTTTCTCGGTGACTATAGCGGTCGGAAAAGGCACGTATTTCTCTTTAACGACATTAGAGTAAATATCCTGTATCGTCATAACTTTATCCTGGCTTATGGCAGCTATGCGCTTTTTGAGCGTGGTTACAAATTCGCTGTTGCATATGTTGTACATATAAGCGACTGCGTAGTGCGTATTCGTCTGTTTTCCCATATCGTCTTCTTCTATCACAAAGTTATGGCTCTTTATCTTTTTGCGTAGCGTAGCGGTATTTACGCGCAGCGTTTCCACAAAGCTGTCTTTGCCGCTGCGGAATGTATTCTCCTCGGTGGCTGCGGATATGCTCCTTTTATCGACAAAACCAATGGTGTTTACTACGAAGCCGTTTTTTATCTTATCGAATACGAGTATAGTCATGCCGACGAGCATAAGGGCTATGGCTTCTTTTACGTTCTTAACGACTTTTATAGAGCTGACTTCGATGCCGCCGTTTATGGAGAGCTCATACGCCTGCTGCTGGGTCTTGCAGTCGTCGTACCAGTTGCTTCTTGCGAGCGGGAAGGCGATGTTGTCGCCTATCATCTTATCGTTCGCCATACCGTCGATATAAAAGAGCGTTACCTTAAGGTCTTCGCGGTCTTTGATAAATATATCCCGGCTTACTATATCGGCGCTTTCCGAAAATATCTTCTTAATATTATCGGAAGTGAACTCGCCCTCGATAAGCCTGTTCTTCTCGTCTGTTTCCTGGTCCCGAGCGTTCATAAAAACTCCCCGCAGCAATCTACTTTTAGTTTTTGTATAATGAAGGTAGGATATGCAAATTAACGTTTTAATATAAAAAATGTCTTACAATTGCTAAAAAGTATTTTACTATTTGCTGTCTAGCTAATTCTATCCTAACTTACACCTATTCTTCCTTTTAGAGTCGACTTTGTTCATTTTGTCGAAAAATGATATTTACATTTTACTTTTCCATGGTAATATAATATAAAAACCGTTATGAAAGGCCATTTATGCATACGATTTATTATCAATATGAAACTATTGATATTTTTATTATTGATAACAGTCCTAATTATATTTTATATGCGCCAACCATTGGATTAGTAATGGAGATATCCAAGGATCTAAACGAAAGGATTCGGGGATTCTTTCATAATAATGAGGAATTCTCGGAATTTAAAGCTCTATTACAAAAAGCAAATACCCAGAATAATATTTCTATTTTTGATATTGAGAAGATAAAATCTACCTATTTTCACTTGGCATTAGGATTAACTCAAAATTGCAACTTGCGATGTCTTTATTGTCATGCGGATGCTGGAAAAAATAAATCAATGAGAAAAGAAGTAATTTCCGCTGCAATTGAATACGCCGCAACCCAATGTAAGGAAAGGAATCTTAAAGGTATAAATATATCTTTTGCTGTCGGTGGTGAACCGACCATGGCGATGGACCGTTTAAAATTTACATTATTATCTGTCAAAGAACTTTGCATGAAAAATGATATTGCCTTTCAATTCTCTATGACAACTAACGGATTCTATGATACATCCATCGCCTACTTTCTTGCAAATAATATAAACAATCTATTAGTTTCTTTGGATGGAATTGAGCACGTACATAACATTCAGCGTCCTTCGAGATCAGGTTTAGAAACGTTTCATACGGTTATGAAAACGCTAGATATTTTTTATGAGGTCAAAAAAAACGTAAATGTAAGAGCCACTGTTTCAAAGTTTGGATTAGATTACTTAAATCAATTGATCGAGTTGCTTTTTAGCCGATTCGGAAGCCAAATTGATTTAGTTTTAGAACCTTTGGTTCCGCTGGGCAGAGGCGCTCATCTTGATAACGATCTTGTATCACCCCCGGATTTATCCTGTTTCGGGGAAGCCTTTATAAGGGCAAAAAAGCTTGGAGCTTCTTTGGGCATAAAAGTCAAAACCTCTGCTTTAAATATAGATCGCCTTGTGAAAAGTTTTTGTGGGGCTATGTTTATACCTTCATTCACTGTGACTACAGACGGTATTGTAACAACATGTGAACGTGATGTGGATGGGCGGTTATATAAATATGGCTATTATAATAAAGATCAAAAACGTTTCATTATCAATGAAGAGTTGATTAAAAAAAACAAGCAATATATTCAGTTACCATTAAAATGTCATACATGTTATTGTAAATACCATTGTGCAGGTGATTGTCCAGATGTCAGAAATATTGGATATAACCGTTGCGAGTTGAACAAGTATCTATTAAAGAATGAATTGATTTCTCAGATACGGAAATAAATTATCTTTTTATGCAAAGGGGGTGATAATATGAGCAAGAAAGAATTAATGGATGCCATTCTAAACGAATTTATACAAAGGGTTGATGGGGTTATTAAAGCGTCGGTAGTCATATATCCGGAAAACATTATATATGCTTCTAATTGTAACCCATATGGATGCACATGCATTGCCTATGAAAAGTGCTGTGGATGTTTTCTTCAATAAGAAGAAAAAAGCATTAGGGGGTGACATTTTTGTCACCCCATTAATCTTGAATTCATTTTTTAGAGGTTTGTTATGGCATATATAGAATTTCTGATTTCGCAGATAATATTAATAGTACTGGGAGGGCTTACATTAATCGGAACTATATATAATGGAATTGTCCAAATTAATAATCCAATAATGAAAGAAAAAAGAAATGCAATTACATGCCTCCGTAAAGAACTAATTAAAATAAATAAGATCCTATCATCGCAGGACATTTTAAATATACCAATTGATAACTTTAAGATACACTATAGGAAAACGATGGAAATATTTGAACAATATAGACCTTATATATGGGAAACGCATAAAAGAAGTATAGAAAATACCTTAACAGAATTGATTGCTGTTGATTGCAGTATCAAGTCTGCTGAATCTGATTCGATTAAAATAATATACAATAAAACAATTGACTTTCTACGACAATTTCTTAACTACTCAGAACAAGAATTGACTTGTATGAATAAGGTTCCAATATTTATGAGAAAAAGAGATAAAAAGTAAAGTAATAGAGAAAGGTATCAATTATCTGTAACTTTGTTTATTGGGTTGCTTTTTGAAATGTGAAAGCGATAGGCTTTAGGAGTTTTTATTTTTCTGATAATTCTTAATATAAGTAAAATTTTAAAATGATATTGACCACATGGTCAAAAAGTGTTATGATGCTGCTATTGACCAGGTGGTCAGCAAAGGAGCGTGTACATTATGAATGTAATACAGGCGGAAAAGCTGACGAAATATTATGGGAAAAACCGCGGCGTCATCGATCTCGACCTTAATGTGAGCGAAGGGGAGATATACGGGTTCATAGGCCCCAACGGCGCGGGGAAATCCACTACGATAAAGCTGCTGCTCGATTTTATAAGGCCGACTTCGGGCAGATGCAGCATATTCTCACTCGATTGCATAGCGTCGTCCGCGAAGATAAAGAAGGATATCGGCTATATACCCGCTGAGGTAAGCTATTACGACGGCATGAGGGTGTCTGACCTGCTGCGCTATTCGGCGAAGTTTTACGGGTGCGGCACGGAGCACGCATATAAGCTTTGCGGGGCGCTCGATCTCGATACTTCCCGGAAGATAAGCGAGCTTTCGACCGGCAACAAGAAAAAAGCGGCTATTGCGCAGGCGATGCTGCACCAGCCTAAGCTGCTTATTATGGACGAACCCACGGCCGGGCTCGACCCGCTGGTACAGCACGAGTTCTACGGCCTTATCAGGCAGGCGAAAGAAAACGGCGCAAGCGTTTTCTTCTCGTCGCACGTGCTCTCGGAGGTGCAGCGCATATGCGACAGGGTGGGTATAATTCGTGAAGGAAAGGTCATAAGCACTCAGAGCATGGAAGAGCTTACGGCTACACAGTATAAGCGCGTGAAAGCTGCGGCGGATAAAGAGATGAAGATACCCGGAGCGGAAGACTTAAGGAGGCAGAACGGTACGATAGAGTTTCTGTACAGAGGCTCTGCGGACGCGCTGCTAAAAAGCCTCGCGGCATACCACGTGAGCAATATACTCATTGAAGACCCGCCGCTCGAAGATATCTTCATGGCGTATTACCAGGAAGGAGGACGGAGAAAATGACGCTTTATTTAAGAGAGCTTAAAGGAAATTTAAAATCGTTTATTATATGGACGGCCTGCATAGTGGCGCTTACCGCGATGTTCATGGCTATGTACCCGTCGTTTGCGGACCAGGGCCAAACGCTTAACGATATGCTGTCGGGGTTTTCGCCGCAGCTTATACAGATGTTCGGCTTCGAATCGTTGGATTTTACTAACACGATGGACTATTACGCATATATATTCCAGTATGTGCTGCTGGCGGCGATGATACAGTTCATGATACTTGGAGCAAATCTTTTGTCGAAAGAGGAAGACTCGGGAACTATAAACTTCCTGTACGCCAAACCGCTGTCGAGGACGAATATAGTAAGTACGAAGTTTCTCGCGGGGCTTACTTTTATAGCCGTTTTCTTCGTAATAAACACAGCTTCAGCCGTTGTTATACTGTCGGCGGTGGGCAGGACGGGCGTTGACCTGGGCGCGGCCGTAATGCTCGGCGCGGCTACGGCTTTGGGGCAGCTTATGGTGATGGGGCTCGGCATGCTGCTTTCGATGTTTATAGTAAGGTCGCGTGCTGTTATGTCCGCTTCGATAGGTATAGTGCTCGTGCTTTATGTCGCTAGTATGTTCGCCAATATGAACAAAGACGTATCGTGGCTGAAATACGTGACCCCGTTCCAATACTTTGATTCGAGGGTGATGCTGCACGGCGGCGGTATTGAATTGTTATACGCCGCGCTGTCCGTAGGAGTTGCGGCCGCGGGCTTCGCGCTGTCACTCGCGATATACAACAGAAAGGATCTTAAGAGTTAGCGGATGAGCGATAAATTTGACGCTTTGCCGGAAGAAAAACGGCAGAAGATACTTACCGCCTGCCTTGACGAGTTTGCGGAGCACGGGTATGTAAACGCATCCACCAACCGTATCGTCAGGGCGGCGGGCATATCGAAGGGGCTGCTTTTTCACTACTTCGAGAGTAAGAAAAAGCTGTTCCTTTATGTGCTTGACCTTACGATAAAAACGCTTGTTCAAAAGATGAATAAGTACAGCGCGCCGCTTACGGGAGATTTTTTTGATTCTATGTGGCAATACGCGCTATTAAAAACACGGGTAGCGGTGGAAGAGCCGCAGATGTACCGCATAATGTACGACGCGTATCTGAACCTGCCGGAAGATATAAAGGATGAGCTTACACAGCGTTACGGGCAGATGCTTTCCGACCAGCGCAAATCGTACATCATGAAAATAGATCCGTCAAAGCTCAGGGAAGGAGTAACTGCCGAGATGGCCGCCAACCTTATAACGGATTTTCTTGACGGGTATTATAAGCGCAATATCGACAGTTACAAAGCGTATACGCCCGACGGGTTCCTCGAAAAGCTGGAAGACATAAAGGAAGACATGATGAAGTATATGGACATCATCAAAAGGGCGGTTTATAAGGACGAAGAGCAGGGGACGAACGTTTAGAGGCAGACGGACTATGATGTAAAAAGGCAGTGATCACTATATGATCATTGCCTTTTATGTTTTTAACTTGATGGTTCAGGTGGTTATTTAATATAAGAATTCGCGCACGCTTTTCGAGCTGATGAGCAATACGCAAGACGCGAGCCGAACCGCTGTGGTTATCACGGGTATCCACGGATCCAGAAATAAAAACGAAAGCAGGCCGCCTCTTATTATAATATCTAAAAGCCCGATCATAAAAATGAAAAGGACGGGAGCAAATGAGATTATATATACCCATTTTGCCCAGACCTTGCCGTGATAAAGCGCATAATAGCAGACCGACCAGAGCATCGATATGATATAAAACCATACGAAACCCCATGAGTTGAAAGTCCACATATTGAAAGTCCACTCTTTGAAAATCCCTAAGATGACGTACGGCAAGATATCGGCGAACAGGCATATATAGCCGATGATCACTATCACCTTGACTATTTTTTCGCCTGTCTTGGCCTGCTTTTCCATCTTAAGATATAATTCATCTACGGTAAAGGCCTTCTCCTCTTTATCCATTGACCTCTTCCCCCTTCTGTCTATTGCTCTTCTTGTTAGATACTAAATCAATTGTCAGAACTTATTATTTTATTATATAAAATATACCAAACAGAATTATCCTCGTCAAGGATGGCACGTGAAGTATATTGATATCATTAAAAAAGCGGGTTGTAGGGATAGGGATAAAACATGTGGCATATCCCTTAAGGCCTCTGCAATCAGTAGTTTGAATTAGTACTTTATTATTCCATGAAGTGTGGTAATATAGTAATGTAGCCGGGCGAAACCAAACAACCGCCCAAAGGGCCCCTTATTGCGGGGATTATGGTATAAATTGTTAAGTGTATATTCGATTAAAATTAACTGGAACGGTTTATTAATAATATAATTCGTAAGTCATTTTAACTTATAATTCTGCTTGATTCTTATGATAATTATTGATCACCGTTCTATTTAGGAGGAGTGAGTTATGCAATGTCCTGCTTGCGGAAGCACAATGAAAGACGGCGAGCTTGTCTGCAAGACATGCGGCACTATGGCAGTTCACGGGCCGAAGATACGCAACGCGACATCGTTTAACACTCAGTCGTACGATGCCATAGATGAAGAAGCCAAAAAAGCCGCGAAGGAAGCCGGCGCTAAGAAGGCTGCGGAAGAAGCCGCTGCGAAGGCTGCGGAAGAAGCCGCTACGAGGGCGGCGGAAGAAGCCGCCGCGAGGAGAATAGCGGAAGGGGCCGCCGCAATGAAAGCGGCGGAGGAGGCTGCCGCGAGGAAAGCCGCGGAAGAGGCTGCGAAGAAAGCGGCCGCGAAGAAGGCCGCGGAAGAGGCCGCTGCGAGGGCCGCGGAAGAGGCCGCGAGGAAAGCAGCCGCGAAGAAAGCTGCCGTGAAGAAAGCCGCTGAAGAAGCCGCGAGGAAAGCAGCCGCGAAGAAGGCTGAGGAAGACGCCGCCGCGAGGAAAGCAGCGGAAGAAGCCGCGAGGAAAGCTGCCGCGAAGAAAGCTGAGGAAGACGCCGCCGCGAGGAAAGCAGCGGAAGAAGCCGCAAGGAAAGCAGCCGAAGAGGCCGCGAGAAAAGAGGCAGTGAAGAGAGCCGCGGAAGAAGCCGCCGCCGCAAAGAAGGCGGCTGAAGAGAATGCCGCGGTCGAAGCCGCTATAAAATCGGCCATAATATCCGCTCAGGAAACTGCCGCGAAGAAGGTCTCGGAAGAAGCCGCGGCGAAAAAGGCTGCCGGGGAATCCGCTGAAAAGAAGATTGCAGGCGGCAGCGGATCGGTTTCACCGCCGCAGCGCCTGAGTTTTAAGATAATAGGAGGCAACCTGCCTTCCGCATCCGTCACGTTGGATGAGGGCCAGAGCATATTTACACAATCGGACGTGATGTTATGGATGAGCCGCGGCATTGTTATGGAAACCAAACCGAAACGCGGCGGTTCACCCTTTACGGCAGTATATACATCCCGCGAATACGGGCAGGAGATAGGTATTGCCGCCCGTTTTCCGGGCGAGATACTGGTGCTGAATTTAAGCGGCAGCGCAATAATAATGCGGAAAGAAGCTTTTCTTGCCGCCCAGCCGCCGGTCGTGCTTTCCGCGCATATCTCGATGAACTTAGGCGACGACAATGAAGCCAATATTTCTTTTCAGCGGCTGTCGGGCGCCGGAATGGCTTTTATCGCCATAGGCGGAAGTATGATTGAGCGCGTACTTGGCCAGGGAGAAACGATCAAAGCGGATACCGCCAATATTGCGGCGTTTGAGGAGAGCGTCTCGTTTCAGACCCAGATAATAAGCGATTTCCAAAATACGATCTACGGTGAGGGGCTGTTCCTGTCTACGCTTACCGGCCCCGGCAAGGTCTGGCTGCAGACGATGCCGGTACATAAATAAAGGTTATACACACAAACGGTCTTTCGCAATTTTAATAAGTCATATGCATATTTTTAAATTACCCTATCGCTCCTTTTCACCGAGCAGTTTCAATGGCTCTTCTTTAAGGTTGCCGCGTACGGCCCAGAGGGCGAAGAGAAGCGAGAGCGGTATTATAGCCGCGCCCAAAAGATACGCAGTCCCGCCTCCCTCCAGGGAAATTGCCATATCGGCGGAGCTATCGTAATCGGCGCTGTTTACCCAGTCGCTGTATCTCGTATCGAACGCCATCACGCTTTGCGACGAGTTTATCTGCGGGGCGGCGGCAGCGGTAACGGTACTGCTTAAAAGTCCGCCGATTATAAACGCGGGAATGACTATGACGAGCACGCCTACGAGCATAGACAGTGTGCACCGCGCCTTGCTTAAACCCAGAGAGCGCTCTATTGCCGTGCGCCTGCGCTGCTTCGTTATAAAAAGGTGGCAGAACAACACGATTGTAAAAAGCGTTGTTACCGCGCCGACAATGAACATAAGCGCCGCTATGTTCCTCATTTCACTAAGCCCGGCCATTATCTTCGAGTACCCCTTGTCATAAAGCGTTATCTCTATATCGTCCACGCTCTGCGCTTTCCATGAGGCCATAAATTTATCTATCGTGCCGTTGGGTATCTGGAACGTCGTTGAATAATCCATCATTGAATCCGGGTAAATGTTTGGATCTGTATTCGTTACGGATTTTGACGGTATTATGACCGCGTTGCCTCCGAGGGCATACGAAGTATTCGCGCTCGTAGCGGCGACGTCGTAGATGCCCACTATACTGTATGTGTCGTTGTCGAAGGGAGGGAACAGCCCCTCGCTGTCGCCGATCAAATCGCCCGATGTTCCGGTTTCTCCGTCATAAAAAGCACCTTTTGAAGAATAATAACCCGACGAAACAAGAGGCAGAGGCAGGGTGTCGCCTACGCTGAGCCCGTTCTTTTGCGCGAACCCCCGCTGGATAAGGCAGACGTGCTCTCCGTTTGCATATTCCTCATCGGTTATATCGCGGCCTTCTATGATCCTCGCGTCGCCCATGTAGAACGGCATTATCAGTTTCGTATAGTTTGTGGGCACGACCGGTATCGTGTGCCGGACAGCTTCTTTTTGCTCAAATATGAAATTGAGCCAGGCCTTGCCTTTGGGGGTATCATAAAAGCCCTCCGTTACCTCGTCCCACGGGACAGAATCGCCGCCGGGCTCGTAATAGTTTACATTCCACGGGATAAATTCGTTGTATGCCTCATTCCCTTCGTGTGGGATGCCATTCCACAAACCGACTATATATGTTTTATCCGCGTAGAGCTTATATGTTTTTTCTTCATTATGATTGCAGAACAGGAACATTGTATCTTGCAGCGTGGGAATACCCATCAGCAGTTTTGTGATACGCGCGGGCACGGGGTCGCCCGTTTCGCAATCCTCAAAAAACTGTATTTCAGCGATAATAAAGTCTTCGTCCAAAGCCCCTTTAACGGAAATATCGGTGAGCACTATATAACTCGGGTCGTACGCGCAGTAAAACGGCCTCTGCTCGGGCCCGCGTATATAATTCGCGCCGGGAAAATCAAGCACCGACAAAGGAATGGGCTCTCCCTGTACGGAATACTTGTTGTAAAAGTACTTCTTCTTTTCGGCGTCCCAGGTCTGCGATGTCCGAAGAGACGTCGCCTTTTGCTCCACGGTGCCCACGGTCATGAATATGCCCTCGAGCCGCGATATGTTGCTTTGGGCGATGGACCACATATTGAAGCCCAGCATAAAGAACGCAACGGTCAATGTGAGCAGCACAAAGAAGAACACCGTTTTGACGGGTGTCCGAAAAAGCTGCCGGAGGCTGCCCAAAACCATATTACGCTCCTTTCTGATGTTCTGTCTTTAGTTCACCGTCGCTCATTACATAGACGCTGTCCGCCTCGGAGGACACGTAATCGTTGTGCGTTACTACCACGGCGCAAAGCCCTTTGTCATGCGCAAGCTCTTTTATAAGCTTTACCACCATTTTTTCGTTCGAGGTGTCGAGATTGCCCGTGGGCTCGTCCGCGAGCAATATCTTGCCTCCTACGGCTACAGCCCGCGCTATCGCGACGCGCTGCTGCTCGCCCCCGCTCAGCATCTGCGGGAACTTGCGGTGCATGTTTTCCTCTATGCCCACGTCGCAGAGCAGTTTTGCAGCTATTGGAGCCGCTTCGCTGCGTTTTTTGCCCTGAAGCTCGAGAGGGTACATAACGTTCTCAAGAGCGGTGAGAAGAGGGAACAGGTTGTAGGACTGGTAGATGACCGAGGCTGTACATTTGCGGTAGCGGTCGCGGTCAAGAGACGCAAGACTCTTTCCCTCGAATGTAATGTCTCCGCTTGTGGGCACGTCGAGCCCGGCAAGCAGAGAAAGAAGCGTGGATTTGCCGCTTCCCGAGCGTCCTGTAACGGCATGGAACCTGCCGCCGTCAAACGTGCACGTCACGTTCTTTAACGCCTCGACTCTCTGAAATCTGCTTATGTAAGTATAACTTACATTTTCCGCGGTCAGAATCGCACTCATAACAATCTCCTTACGCTTCCGCTTTTATGAAACCCGACATAATGTTTTGCCTGCACAGCCGCGACGCCGCGCCCGCAATGCCGCCCGCAAAGCTGACGAGGAAAACAAGAAAGGCCAGTATCTGAATTGCCCCTGCGGAGCCCGCAATTATCGCGGAGCCAAGCATACCGAGCAGGGAGCCGAAAAGCCCCAAAGCGGCGTATTCATAAAACATGACGAACATGCACTCCCTGCGGGTCGTTCCGAGAGAGCGCATCAAAACGACTTCGATGCGCCTTGTTTGCATGAAAAGATACGCGAGCGCGTAACCTGTGAGCGCTACGACGACTATAATAACGGCGGCAAACGTGTACAGCACGGACAGCGTGCTCATTATGCGCGTGGCGGTCTTGATAAATATTTCGTCCTGAACACTCAGTGCATTTCCGTATACCCGAGCGTTCTCGGCAACAGGATTTATCGGCATCAGGTATAGTTTTTTCATGGCCGCTTTAAACTCATCGAGATGGAGCGGGTCGGCCACGGTGAACATGGCGGAATCGGTTAAGAAGGTCTCTCCCGCCGTTCTATGTTTTTCTTTTACCCACGCAGCCGGGCAAAGCAGGCTCCCGGCCACTTCAGCCGACGAAGTCATGCTTCCCGCGATAAGAAGGCTGTATGTCCCCAACGGCGCGCATCTAAATGCGTAGTCTTTCGGTTCGTATTTGAGACAGTACAGGTTTAATTCGATGGTGTCCCCGACGGAAAGGTCGTTCCTCTGCAGCCAATCATAGTCCGCAATGCACTTTGCTTCGTTCCCGCGAAGGAAATCGAGAGTAACGGAACCGTCGAGCTCTATATTTAAGTCCTGATAATTAGGTATCGCGTTTATATCGTTGACGGCGCGCAGTTCAATTTCTTTGGCCTTTTCGCTTTCGTCAGGAATGGAGGAGAAATTGGCGCGGATCTGCACGGAATAATAAAGGTCTTTTACATAGCCGGAATCGTTTATGGCATCAACCGTCTTTCCGCTTATCTCGAGCCCGGCGATCTCTGAGCCGTCGAGGTTTTCTATGCGCGCGGTAACGGGTATGGCTTGCGGAAGGGCTGCAAGCTGGTGCTCGTTTGTCTGTACGCCGCCCACATAAACGAACGCAAAAGAGGCAATTAACAAAGAGATAAGCACAACGAGTATGCTTTTTTGCTTGCGGCGTTTTATATTCAGGAGCGCTGTCTTCAGGCAGAACATTTATTTCACCATTAGTGTCTACATCAATAAAGAAATAGATAAAATATTTATTATATTTTACCATATATACCATACGATACAATAGAAAATATTAATAATGCCTGCACATTATTAACATATCGGCTTGCGGGTTCAGTTGAATATATATAAAATATGTTATATATTTGAATATATATAAATGGATAAACGGAGGCAATCATGGACGTATTAAAGCAAAGGGAAGAAGAGCTGTTCAAATGCGCAAAAGGAAAAGCTTTAACGATCGAGAAATCGAACAAGGGTTATATGATCGTCGATTATTACACCGAAAGGATACTTGCCGGGCACGATTACAGCCTCACGCTGGATGAAGCGGAGAAGTACGTTTCCGAGGTAGAATAGTGAGCGCAGATATGCCGGGAGGGAAGGCCAGGAACCGCTTTTTAAAATGGTGGGCGAACGCATGGAACAGATTTAAACAAAAGCACCCGGGGCTTTCGCAGTTTATCGTCTTTTTTGTTTTGAGCCTCGGGGTTACTCTGCTTCAGCTTGTATTGATGCCTGTATTCAAGGCGCTATTCGGCATGACGGAGCTCGTGAACACGAATTTTCAGGTATGGCAGGCGGGGCATAATTTCGACGGCAGCGCGTATTATATCTTCGATTACGCCAAAGGAGCGATATCAAACGGCGGCGGAGGCGGCCTTGCGTATTTTCTGGCGGTGGAAATAACGCTTCTTATAGCCCAGGTCATCAACTTCTTTGCTCAGCGGAACATAACGTTTAAGTCGGGCGGGAACCCGTGGCGCGCGGCGATGTGGTATTTCATAGCTTATGTTGCCATTTCGATAAGCGCGGCGGCGCTGCAGGGCGTCTATAAGGCCCCTATATACAACCTGCTTATAAACACGTGGGCTTGGGGGAAGACGGGCGAGACTATCGCCGACGTCGTTACGATGCTGATATACAGTAATATATCTTTCATAGTGTTCTTCCCGATATTCAGGGTGATATTCAAAAACAAAAAACAGAAGTCCGAATAAAGCGGCTGATTTTATAAGGATAACCGCAGGGGAGGAGGCGCTTACGCGTACGCCTTAGCCCGCGGAATACGCAGCGTAAAGCTTTAAACCTGTGAGCAAGGGGTAACTGATTTGGCGCTCCTCTTATCGATCCACAGATTCTGCGCCAGCCCCAGCGTAATGGCTACGCCGCCGATGAGATTATTAAGCGAAAACGAATTTGTAAGTATAATATCGATAACGACGCCCGAGAACACCTGGCCGGAGAACAGCAGCAGCGTCATGTAGAACGACGGTATCCTGCTCACGGCGACGTTAAGCAGCGTGACGACGCCAACGCCGATGATGCCGCCGAGGTATATCCATACGTTTGGCGACAATGAAAGCTTAAGCATCATGGGCTCTTGCCTTCCGGCGATAAGCAGGATCAACGCCGATACACAAAGGCCTGCGATGTAGTTGAACAGCGTGCTGTTCATAACACTCGTCCGCTTTGCGAGCGACGCGTTCAATGTCCTCGATATTACGGTGGAAACGCCGGTGAGCAGCGAGACTATTATAGGGACGAGCGCGTCGACCTTCGAATTTATGAGCATCAGCACGATGCCGAGCAGCACACAGGCAATGCCGACGAGTTTCATTTTTATAAACGGGTGCTTTTGCATGCCGAGATACCCGTAACGGTCGAACGCGAGCGACGTAAGCGTTTGCCCGAGCAGCCCGAGAGCAAGTATGGCGGATAAGCTGATTTTGCCGAATGCCATATTGCAGAACACAACATTCGCAACGCCTATAGCTCCGCCCAGGTAAAGGTACAGGCTCTTTCTTTTTACCGGGAACAGCCGCTCACGCTTTACCGCAAGTATAACGAGTACGAGCAGCAGCCCAACAATATGGATGACGACTGTTGAGGAATAAACGCCGTATAACGATGACAGCTCTCCGTTAACGAGTACCATTACGGCAATAAATACGCCTGCTAAAACCGACAGAAAGTGATACATTTATAATCTCCTTACAGCTATATTAACACGGCAGCTTGACACGCAATATGACATATGTCATATTGTTGTCATGGTAAAAGAAAAGCTTTCCGTAAGGGGTACAGCTGTACTCACCGAATACGGCCTTGAAAGTTT
Source organism: uncultured Christensenellaceae bacterium (assembly GCA_964510055.1). Taxonomy (GTDB): domain Bacteria; phylum Bacillota; class Clostridia; order Christensenellales; family SZUA-584; genus DTFZ01. The sequence continues at coordinate 2,594 of CAZDZY010000012.1, read as the reverse complement.
ATGCGGCACCGATACTTACGTTTTTAAATACGAAAGCTGCGAATTCATTCTGAAGCAGGGATATCCATGCCCGTATGTTTTGCTTGTTCTGGAAGGAAAGATGAAGGTGTTCAACACGGCACCAAACGGCAGGACGTTATTGTTTTGTTATACTGCGACAAGCGGCATATTAGGAGAAGTTGAATTTGCGTCGGACAGCGAAACGGCGGCTTCGAGCGTACAGGCCGTAACGGGCGTTGAGTGCATCGGCATATCGCGCGCACGTTATAAAAACGAGCTTAAAGGCAACATCACGTTTATGAACGCCGTGAGCGCCGCGCTGGCGCAAAAGCTGTTCCGTTCGAGCAAAAACAGCGCCGCAGCTATACTTCACCCGCTGGACGCCCGGCTGTGCGCGTATATCTCCATGACGAGCGAGGGCGGGTATTTTAAGGAGAAGCTTACGGAGACAGCGGAGATACTTGGGACAAGCTACAGGCATCTGTTGAGGACGCTCGAAAGCCTGTGTTTAAAGGGCGTGCTCGAAAAAATGCCGCGCGGTTATCTTGTCAGGGACGAGGACGCACTGAGGCGCATCAGCGACGACTGTTATCTGCAATAGCTTTGTACAAACGAAAGCGCCGAAAAAATTATCGCAGATAGTATAAATAATTTTACGTCACTTGACGCAATGGCATGCGGTTTGCTATACTGTCAATGCTTTTTTTAATTAACTATGGAGAGGTGTCTGAGCGGTTTAAAGTACCGGTCTTGAAAACCGGAGTTGCGCAAGCAACCGTGGGTTCGAATCCCACCCTCTCCGCCATTTAATAAAAATCCAAATGGACTCAGTCTGTTTGGATTTATTTTTTGTCCATAAATCCTTTATGCTGTGAGATTTCCAATCAGTTTATAGTGAACAGTAATCGTCTGCTGTTTGACGCCGTTTATTTTATTCGCTTCATACACTTTTATCGATTCTATTAAGTCCGTAACAATCTTCCGGTCAAGCGATTCGATATGCATATAGCCCTTCAGCCGTTCTACACATGCATTAACATTCTGCGTTTGATTCCGTAGTTTCAGCATCACTTTTTTTGCTTCATTCACATCATTCCTCAGAATATCTTTCTCATGCTCATAGTCCAGCATCAGCTTCTTAAAAATACCGTCCGGTACATTTCCTGAACACTTTTCCTCAAACAGTTTCCGTGCTAGCACATCCACTTTTTCGAGCTTTCGTGTTCCTTCGGTTAAAATGCTTTCGGCTTCTGACAGCTCTTTCTGCTGTCCTTGATTACTTAGGTTGATTAACCGCCGGAGCAGCAAGTCCTGGTCATATGAGGCTAATTTTGCACTGTTTTGAATGTCCAGCAGCACGGATTCTTCGAGGTCAGACAATGATATGGAATGCAGCGTACAGACGGATTTGCCATGATCCACATACCGGCTGCATTTGTAAATATAATATGTCCTTCCTGAATAGCTTTTTTTGTTAAACACCATCGCTGCTCCGCAGTCCCCGCACCTTACAATTCCCGAAAAAAGGCTTATTTCTCCCGTATGCGATACACGTGCTCTCTTATTGCTGATTATCCGTTCCTGTACTCGTTCCCATGTCTCAGCATGGATCAACGCCTCATGAGTATTTTCAACCACGACCCATTCATCCTTTGGCGTTACTTCACGCTGCTTTGTTTTAAACGACATAACGCGCCGTTTTCCCTGCACCATGTTGCCGATATACACAGGGTTTCTCATCAATTGCATAACTCCGGCACTGCTCCAGGTATCACTCTCCTGCACATTGGGATTGACCTGTCCAATGCTCTGATAATAGTATGCTCGCGGTGATGGAACGCCTTCGTTATTCAGAATGGAAGCTATGTGTCTCGCGCTCTCGCCGGATGCAAACAGGCTAAAAATCCGTTTAATTATACCGCTCGTTTTCTCATCCACAATCAGTTGATATCTGTCCGCCGGCGATTTGACATACCCAAACGGCGCTTTGCTGCCCATGAACTTCCCCTGTTTGGCACTGACCGCTCTTGCCGACCTGATCTTCTTCGATATATCTTTGGCATACATTTCATTAAGGATATTCTTGAACGGAGCAATGTCATTATCATCATTCAAGGTATCTACGTTATCGTTAATTGCGATGTATCTGACACCGTTCTGCGGGAAAAAGAAGTCCGTATATTGGCCGGTCATAATATAGTTCCTACCCAAACGAGATAAATCCTTTGTGATTACCATGTTGATTTTCCCGTTCTGGATATCTCCGATCATCCGCTGAAAGTCAGGCCGGTCAAACGTCGTTCCCGAATAGCCATCATCAATGTACGTCTCCTGTAAGGTCCACCCCCTTTCTTCCACATAAACGGCCAGCATCTGCTTTTGGTTGGCAATGCTCATACTTTCCGTACTGCCGTTGTTATCATCTCTGGAAAGCCGGCAATATATACCGACATTGTAATTGCTGTATGATCTCATTTCTTTGCCTCCGTTATGAGAAACAGCACAAGAGATGATTTAACCTCCGCTTCAACTATATCCCTTAGTTCAAACGAAGTCCAGCCTGTGCCGTTTGTTTGCTTTCCATTCTGTATCTG